>CBIHPC010000003.1:0-98827 GCA_966211305.1 uncultured Niastella sp. | reverse complement strand
TGTTTCCCTGCACCTGCATGGTTTTGTATACCGGTCCGGAAGCGATCATCTTAATACCATATGTTTTTTGCAATGCCAGTGCAGCAAGCCGTTTTCCCACATCCTGTTTATTACGGGGATGAATGTCTGCCGCATCGCCTATATCGATGGTAACGGCCATACCTGTATTGGGCAATGATGCCGCCATACTTTGCGCTTCGCGCAATTCGGCCCAGGTACTGCCTTTGTTGCTGTTTCCGTTGGAGGCGCTGTAACTGGCAAGTTGTACAAAATAAAATGGCATGGCCGGGATCCGGAAGCGTTTACGCCAGTCGTTGATGAGCAATGGCATCGCCTTGCGGTATTCCACCGCACGCCCGGCATTGTTCTCGCCCTGGTACCAGATAGCTCCTTTGATGGCCAGTTTTTCTATAGGGTGTATCATGGCATTGTACAACACAGACGGGTAATCGTTCGGTCCAACACCTGCATTCAGGATGATGCTTTCAACATTGTATTTCCATGTACCGGCCAGTGAGGTAGTTTTTCCATCAACCGCAAGCGAGCAGTCTGCCGCCTCGCCATAAATGCCGCCGCCACCACCGGTATCTTCTATACGCACCGCGATAATGTTTTTTCCTTTTTTGAGGATACCTGCATTTATATTGTACACCCGTGGCACGTTATAACCGGTAATGCCACCCACTTTAATACCGTTTACATAGGTAATATCATTATCATCGATCATACCCAGCTTCAGGACCGCAGGTTTACCGGCATCGGCTTCATCGATCATGATCTCTTTGCGTAACCACAAAATGCCATCTATCTTTATGGCCGGCTGCTGGTTCTCCCACAATGCCGGCACGGGCATGTTGTTCCATTTGTTGTCGTCATATTCAACTACCGGCCACCGGCTCAATCCGCCTGTATCTATCTTATCGAGGTTTACCGAATGGAGATAATCCTTTACTACCTTCTCTTTTTGCGCACTTAGCTCAGCCGTGCTTTTTTCAGGCGCCAGCTTCATCAGTTCAGCATATGTTGGTTCCGTTCTGAAACCGGCGTTGCTGATCCAGCTTTCGATATTGGTGCCGCCCCAGGTAGAGTTGATCAGTCCTACAGGCACCTTCAACTGCTGATGCAGCGCGCGGCCAAAGAAATAGCCCACTGCCGAAAATGGCGGAATATGCCGGGGCGTACAGGTTTGCCAGGTACCGCCTTTTACATCCGGTACAGGTTGCCCCTGTACATCTTTTTCAACCGTGAACAACCGGATGGCCGGGTAATTAGCCGAGGCAATTTCCTGTTCATAGTTATATACCTGCCCCCACCCGTTCAATGGCATTTCCATATTCGACTGCCCTGAGCAAACCCAGAGATCGCCCATCAGGATCCCTTTCAGGGTTATTGTGGTTTTACCTGTTACCTGTAACTGGTAAGGCCCGCCGGCGGCTTCCGGCGCCAGCACGGCCTCCCAACTGCCGCTGGCAGTGGCATGAACGGTTTTATTTTGATTATGGAATTGTACGGTAATGTTTTCTGCCGGCGATGCCCAACCCCAGATGCGCAGGGGCGCATTGCGTTGCAATACCATGCTGTCGCCAAAGATCTTTGGTAACCGTAATTGGGCGTTCAATGTGCCTGTTAACAGGACACTTAATCCTAGTATTATCCTTTTCATATGCGAGCGAAAGTTTTAAAGGGTACAATTTACTAAGAAGTGGTAACAAGTTGACTAGTTAACCAGTTAACTTGTTAACTTGTCAACTACCCTCTTACTTCTGTTACAGCCGCAATCATAGCATTATTGATCTTTAACTTAACGCGCTGCTTCTTTTTACTAAAAACCCTATACGAAACTACCTTCCCCTCTTTCCAGGTAAATTCTACGGTAATGCCTCCCCTCGCCTTCATGCCTTTCACCGACCCTTCCTTTTTCCATTCATCGGGAATGGCGGGCAGAAAATGAATAAACCCTTCATGGCTTTGCAGCAGCATTTCGGCAATACCGGCGCCGGCGCCAAAGTTGCCATCGATCTGGAAGGGCGGACCGGCTGATAATAAGTTCGGGTATACGCCCCCGCCTGCGCCGTAATTGATACCTGTTTTGCGGGTAGGCTTCATGATCTCGCGGAAGAGCTTATACGCGCGGTTGCCATCGTGCAGCCGCGCCCAGAACAATTGTTTGTAGGCGATTGACCAGCTGGGCCCATCATCGCCGCGTACATTCAACGATCTCTTGCAGGCTTCGGCCCATTCGGGTGTTTTGGAGGGTGTGATCACATTGGCCGGGTACAACCCGTACAGATGTGAAATATGCCGGTGCTGCGGATCGGTTTCCTTATAATCTTTCAGCCATTCCATTATACGGCCATCGGCGGCAATCTGTGCCGCAGGCGGGATCTGTTTGAGTTTTTTCTTCAGCTCCCCGCGGAATGCTTTATCGATGCCTAAGCGTTCAGAAGCGGTTATAACGTTGTTGAACAGCTCGTGCATGATCTGGTTATCGATGGCTGCACCCATACAAATGGCGGCGTGTTTGCCGCTGCCATCGGGCATGTAAAAATGATTTTCCGGTGATGACGAGGGCGCCGTCACCAGCCAGCCTGTTTCCGGGTCTTTGATAAGAATGTCTGAATAGAATTGGGCGCTGCCTTTCAATACCGGGTAGATCTTTTTCAGATAACCGGGATCGTTGGAATACGCATAGTGGTCCCAGAGGTTGTTGCACAGCCAGCCTGAGCCCGCCTTGGTAACGCCCCAGGAGGCGCTTTCGCCCGGCTCTGTGAACATCCAGGGATTGGTGATCACATGCGCCACCCAGCCGCGTGCATTGTAATAGGCTTTGGCGGTGCGTTCGCCGTGCGGCACCATTTGTTTCACCAGATCGGCCAGGGGCAGGTTCAACTCCGATAAATTGGCCGGCTCAACGCCCCAATGGTTCATTTGCACGTTTACATCGAGATGGTAATCGCCATTCCACGGGGTTTGGATCTCGTGCGCCCACAAACCCTGTAAGTTGGGTGGCAGCAAACCCACCCGCGTACTGCTGATGGAAAGATAACGGCTGTATTGATAGAACAGGACCGTAAGCCGGTTATCGGGAACGGTTGACCCATAAAACTTATCCAGCCGCTGATCGGTTGGCCAATCATCTGACCCTGAAGCGCCCAGATCGAGCTGCACGCGGTTAAACAACCGCTGGTAGTTATTGATGTGGTTTTTCTTTTGTACATTATAAGGCTCTTTCATGGCCTTTGACAGCAATTCGTTTGCATGTTGCCTGAATGCCGCATCACGAAAACTGGTTTTGGCAGAAAAGCAGAGTATAACTTCGGTAGCGTTCTTTACAACCAGCTTATTGCCGGCTGCCGTCACGCTTCCATCCTTTACCCTCAACGCTACTTTAGCCAGGTATTCCATGCCTTTGCCATCGGTGCCGTTCTCGAGCTGGCCGCTCATCTCCAGCTGATTGCCAACGGTAGTTACCGTTGCTTTTTCTTCGCGCGATAGGGATACCTCCATATTCAATGCACCTGGTGCACTGGCGGTAAACCGCGCCATGCCAACATCGTCGCCAAAACTGGTGAAATATTCCCGCGTATACGTAACCGCTCCTACTTTGTAAGTGCTGTTTGCAATAGCATTATCAAGCGATAGCTCGCGGCGATAACCGGTAAAAGCGCCTGTTGATGCATAGTTAAATGCAAGGTTTAGCCGGCCCAGGGTTTGAAAACAACCAAAAGGTTCGGCGCCCGAGCCCTTACCGGTACAAACAAAATCCCTGTCGATCAACGCCTGCGCCTCCACGTTCTTGCCTTCGAGCAGTAATTTTTGTATTTCAGGTAATTTCTTACTGGCATTATAATTATTCGCATCCTGCGGTGCGCCCGACCAGAGGGTGATATCATTAAGCACAACAGTTTCTTTCATCACGCCGCCATCGGGCATCATGCCCAAACGGCCATTACCCAGGGGTAAGGTTTCTTCCCATTGCGCCGCCGGTTTATCGTACCATAAACGCAATGGTGTTTTTTGCTGCGCCTTTGCACCGCCGGTTCCCAACAGGAATAAAAATAAACCGGCACTAAACATCTTGCTTCTTATCATCACTATGAATATTGATGTACGATTTTTATGGAACGATATATAATCTTAAACTATTGAATCGCATGGCTTCGCCGCTGTTACTCATATCGAGCAACAGTCCCAATGAAAACGTTGCCGGCTGCGTTACCGTAAATTCCATTTTTACATTGGAGCCATTGTCTACTTTTTTATAAGCGAACGCTGCGCCCAGGTTACCTACATCGGGCAACCCGTTCGTACCGGGTGCAGCCATCAGGTAAACATCATTCTTTGTACTTTGATGATACCAGTCGATGGAACCTTCGAAATTGTATTTACCGGGCGGCAGGTTCACTACCTGGTATACTTTACCGTTTGAAATGCCGGGTGCGCCCCAGCCGGCCTCGAAATATATTTTCGCATCGCTACCGATATCGGTACCACCATAGCCATTGTGGTTCTTAACGGCATCATTGCTCACCCAGTCGCGCAGAGTAGCCCAGCGGCTGCCGTCGTTACTGCTATTGGCTATGGGTTTTATGCTGTTCAGTAATTTCACTTCGGTAAATAAAGAGAGCGTATTGGCGGCAACCGTAAAGGTATCTATGCCTACCGGTTCGGGCAGGTACAGGGTATTATAAGCGATCGGTTTCAGGATACTTACACCGGGCACGGTGCTTACCTGGTTTTTCAGATCTGAAACTATGATGGTATCGCGCAACTGATCATACGCATCATAGTAACTGATGCGCATACCCAGTACGCCAACATAAGCATCCACATCGGCCCAGGTGATCTGCGCAGCACCATTCGCCAGAAAGGTAGTGCCCAGGATGGCCCTGTTGCCTCTTTCCGTCACTGAGGCCTGGTAGTTGGCGCCATATACGTTGCCTGTGACTACCATGGGGATCGACCGGTTCCCCCTGCTGTCATAAGTACGAAGCGTAAAGGTCATGGGCCCTTCGGGCAGATTATAGATGATCTGTTTCAGCGTATCCGTTCCGCCCTTGCGCACAAAGGTATTTTCGAGCGAATCGCTGCCGCTGTTCCAGTACACGCGGTATCTGGTAACATTGGGATCGCCGTTGAGCAAACCGGTGATCATAACACGGCCATTACCCGGTATTACTTTTAATGAATCGAATGTAGCGGGATAGGTGATCTCGCCGCCGTCTGCAAACTTTTTGTAATCATCCATTTTCTTACACGAAGCCACTGCACCTGCCAGCAACAGGGCCCAAAGCCCCGTACGTATGCTAACCCTATATTGTTTCATGAGCATCATTTTCTTTGTTAATAATTGAAGTCAGTGATCTTAGGTATGCCACACTTTACTTTCGCAGCCAGGGTAAGTGTGGCACACCGTTAATTAGTGCCCCACATCGACATATTCTGGATCTCTATGAAATAAGACCCGGCCCAGTTTTGTAAACATTTCAACCGCAGGTAGCGGTAAGGCGGCGTGTCTTCATCAAAATCGAAAGAGAATCCGGCGCTGCCTGCGGTGGCATCGGCATTGTTTTCCTGGCCCAACGGCAAACCGCTTGGCTTCACCACTTCGCAGGTAAGGATCTTCGTCCATTTGCTCCAGTCGCCATCATGCGTAGGGTTATTGGAGCCATAGATCTCAAAACGGCGCGGGCTTCCTTTTGAATAATACAATGAACCTTCTCTTCGTGTAAGTAAATTGAACCTTGTTAATTTAACGGGTAAAGGGCCAACACCCCAGGTGAAGGTGGTTGGTACGCCCGAACTTTCATCGGTGTACAAACAGGGCCATTCATTATTGAAAAGGCCGCTCCACATCAGGTCTACCGTTGTGCCCCACGACATTTTTGTATCGTTATCACACTGGTAAACAAAATAGTTGTTCTTCTCAATCAGCACCTCCTTTGAAGGCGTAAGGGTGGCATACATGGTATCGGTACGGTTCAGCCAGCGATCGCGCACAAAAAAGCCAAACCTGCGTTGTACCGGCGCCAGCCCGCGAATGCTTACCGCAATAAGGGAATCGCTGGTGTAAATATTTTCGAGGTTGCCCCACTCGCCATTGTTCAGTGAATCTATCAGGGGTACGATCACCACATCGCCTTTGAACTGGTTAACCGATTTTATTCGTATACCGCCGGCAGTAGCGCGTACGGTCATGTTGCGAAACACCAGGTGCAGCGGTGAAACAAGCGGTTCAACCGTTACATCAACCGGTTCGCCGGCCACTTCGCTTCTGCTCACCGCGTATAACTTCACCGTATGTTTCAATGTATCGGAAAAACCGGCCACCCGCAGCTGGCTGGTATAATAGGAAGCTTTCACTTCCTGTTTAGAACCATCGGCGAGGGTATACACCGCTTTTACATACAGCAGGTTGTCGTCTTTTGGCAACGAATAGGAAATAGTGGCGGCCCCGTTCTCGTTCTTCACCGTTACATTCGATACCACACCGGGCACGGCGCCATTGTCTTCCTTTATACCATTCAGCTCTTCTTTTTTGCAACTCCACATCCCTGTCAGCAGCAGCGTCGCTATTATAAAAGTGAGTTTTTTCATATCTGTATTTTTTGGCAAGGCAGTTTTTGGTTATGAAGCAATTTTACCAACCGGGGTTTTGCACCAGATTTTCATTTACCGTCAGGTTCGATTCCTTTATCGGCCACAGATAATCACGGGGCACTACAAACCGCATGGTATAATAGGTGGTAGGTATATAAAACAGCTCCGGACGGTCAACCGTACCCGAACGGTCGTACCCCATAATATTTGTATTTAACAGCTGACCGGCCAGCTTCCAGCGGCGCAGGTCCCAGAACCGGCATCCTTCGAACGCCATTTCAATATTGCGTTCGTTGCGAATGATATTGCGTAACCCGTCTTTGTTCTGATAAGCGCCGGGATTGTTCGAGAAATTGGTCCAGCTATCCTGTACGGTTGGCAGGCCCGCCCGCTCCCGCACCAGGTTCAGGTATTTGTATACTTCCTGTGAGGGACCGCCTGCTTCATTCAACGCTTCTGCATATAACAGGTACAGATCGGCGAGGCGCATGGTGGGGAATGGATAATCTTCTATTTTACTGCTGTTGTTGCTTTGGTAAGCGAATTTCCAGTTCACCAGTTTTTTTGGATAATACGTAGTGATGGTAACCGCTACCCCGCTGCCGTACTGTCCCAGTTTCAGCTGCGCGCTCCAGGTGTTCTCATCGGTATGGCTCGGACTGTTCTGCATATACCAGGTACCGCCGTCGAAACCCAGATCGGCGTAATAACGGGGCTCGCGATCATAGTTCAACCGCGCCGTCCTGTACCCTTCCACTATATTGAACCGCTCGGCATGGGTAGCTGTTCTTAACTGATGCGGATCGCTAAAATCAAGTGTTTTGTCTTCGGTAATGGGCACCCCGTTCTTCGTATAGAACTGGCGTACGACCTGCATGGTGGGCCCCAGCGTACCATAAATGCTCGAGTTACCGGAGGCGGCAGGATCGATATGCGCCATGGATGAATATTGCAATTGCCAGGTAGAAGAATTTGAATTGGCCCAGATCCACTCCTGGTTCCATTCTTCACATACCGCGTTGCGGATGCTCATTTGAGTGATAGTGCCAGGCGTTAACGGGAAACCTGTTGTATTAATGAATTTGTATAAGTAGATACCGGCGTCTTCACAGGCTTTAATGGCCTCTGCAGCAGCGGCAGCTGCACGCTGCCATTTTTCCGAGCTGTAGGTAGAAGAGATCAGTTGTACGCCGTCCCTGTCTTTAAAATTTGAAAAGTCATTATTGCCATTGAAGAGCGGACTGGCGCCATACACCAGCACCCGGGCTTTTATACTTTTTGCAATGGCTACGGTAATGCGGCCCAGTTCGGTAGAAGGCGTCAAAAGCGCCACGGGCAGGCGGTTGGCGGCAGAGTCAATAGTAGTGGCAATATAATCTACCACTTCATCAACCGGCTGGCGTTTTACTTTCGTTTGTTCAAGCGGCGCATTCACCGGAATGTTCTTATCCATTATGGGAATAGGACCGTACTGCCGCATGAGCAGGAAATGATAATATGCTTTCAGGAACATCACCTCTCCTATCCACCGTGTTCTTTCATCGAGGGTAAGATCGGGGATCCTGCCCAGGTCCGATACGTTTTCGATAAACGTATTACAGGTACGGATGCCGGTGAACATGTTCCTGAAACCCACGTTGTCGAAATTATCGCCGTCCCAGATGTTCACATACGGGCGCACCACGTTCTGGTTACCACGGGCCACATTCCAGTTGGTGGCCGTTAAACTGGCAGCCGGATAAGCCAGCCAGAACTCGTCACCGCCGAGGAAGGCGATATTGCTCACCGGGTCGCCATCGTTGGGTAAATAGGAATAACAGGTGGCCAGGTATTTCTCCGCCTCCCTGCGCATGGTGAATGCATTGTCGAGGGTAGCCACATTATCGGGCACCACATCGAGAAAACTCTTTTTACAGCCCGCAACCGTAAACACAAGGTATATAACAGCTATATAGTATTTTGTTTTCATTGTTTGCATGTTTCAATAAGTGATTCAATTGTCCCTGACGCTTCTTTAAAATCCGAAGTTTACCCCGAGGTTGTAAACGGCCTGCACGGGATATCCCAGTCCGTTACCACCCATTTCGGGATCCCACAATTTGAATTTGCTGAAGGCAAACAGGTTCTGCCCGTTGGCATAGATCCTGAAATTGGAGAAGTGAAGCCGTTGCAGCAATTTCCGCGGGAAGGTATACCCCAGCTCCACTGTTTTCAACCGCATGAAGGTGCCATCGCGCAGCCACCAGTTGGAGGTTTGCGAATTGTTGTTATTGAACTGCGCATCGAATCGGGGCCAGAAAGCGTGCAGGTACTGGTTGTCTTCAGACCAATGGCTTTCTGCAATTGCTGTCAGCAGTCCGTTTTGCGAACCGCCGTTCTGCACAAAGGGTGAAATGTTATACGGGTTGATAAAGAACGAAACCCGTGCATTGCCCTGGAAGAACGTGCTTATGTCGAATTGTTTGTACCCGAACGAAAAACCAAAACCGTACGTGATCTCAGGGGTAACGGGATGGCCCAGCGGCACCTGGTCGAGATTGGTGATCTTTCCATCGCCATTGATATCGCGGTATTTGATATCGCCGCCCATCGGCGGGTTACCGCCAAAACTTTGCACCGGCGATTTACGCGCTTCCACATCGTCGACAAATAATCTTTCAGCCACCAGTCCGTACACCTGGCCCAACGACTGGCCGATACGGCTGAGGTATTTCAGTTCGTTGGGATAAACCGGTTCTTCATTGATACGGTATTTGCTAACGGCATAGGTCATGTTGGCACGGGCCTGCAGCCACAGATCTTTATTGAAATTCTTTGAATAGTCGAGCGCAATATCAACCCCTTTGCTGGAAGCCTCGCCCACATTCGCCTGTACGCCCGCTTCGAGGCCCATTGTTGTGGGAATGGTGCTCCGCTGCATCAGGATGTTGGAACGAACCGAACGGTACGCATCAACGACGATGTTGATGCCATTGCGGAACGACAGGTCCATACCATAGTTGGTGGTTTTGGCTTTTTCCCAGGTAATGTCGTTATTGGCGTAACGGCTTACCGAATAACCGGTAACATAATGGCCCTGGTCGATACCAAAGTGATAACCGTTGCCATCGTTATTCGGGTTTACGTTCGATAAATAAAAGAAGCGGTCGCCCGAACGGCCGATCTGATCGTTACCGATCAACCCAAAGGTGGCGCGCAGTTTCAGGTTGGAAACAATATCCTGCAATGGCTCAAAGAACTTTTCATTCGATACGATCCAGCCCACACCTGCCGAAGGAAAAAACCCGAAACGGTGGTTGGCGGCAAAACGCTCCGACCCGTTATAACCGAAATTCAGTTCGGCCAGGTAGCGGCTGTCGTAGCCATAGGTAAAGCGGCCTGAAAGGCCGAGGTTGCGGGCAGGCAGCGATGCCTGCAGATCGCCGGCATTGGCATTGAGAAAATTGCGCAGGATGCCGATGAGCATACCGCTCACTGCATGTTTATCGCCAAAGGTGCGACTGTAATTCGTTGCGAACTCCGCATAGGTAACGGTATTAACTATTTTATCGCCCTGGTTGAAGTTCAGGTATTCGGTGCCCTGATTGGGATTCAGCGGCGTTAACACCGTGAGCTTGCCATTGGCATCGGGCATCAAAGTATAATAAAAAGGATTGTACCGGCGGTTAAGATCAAAGAATGAATAACGTTGCGTAAAAGCCATGAAGCGGCCGGTTAACCCGGGCGTTACAAAACTGAAGTTCTGGTTCAGTTCTATCTGCGCATTCATGAGCGATGAGTTGTATTGCTGAAACCCCGACACCATGTTGGCGAAAGGGTTGTTGTACAGCGAAGTGGTATTGCCTATATATGCATTACCGAACAAAGGATGTTCCAGGAACGGCGCATAACTGGCCGGGTAATACGCCGGGAACATAACCGGGTTGCTCCAGATAGCGCTGTTGAAGACGGCACGGCCGCCATTCACCCAGTTGCCGTCGCCATCGCGGTAACCCTGCGGGCCATTATAATCATCGAACTGGGCCGAGGTTCTTACCACCGCTCTTGTGGTAGGCGTTATGTTGATGTTCACGTTGGAGCGAACGCTGTAGTTACCGAATTTGATATTGCTGTTGAAGCTGCTGCCCGGAACGGTTCTAAGGATGCCACGATCGATATTATAGGTGCCGGAAATATAGTACTGGGCGGTTTTGCTGCCGCCGCTCACGTTCATATCGAATTTCTGGTTAACGGTATGGTCTTTTATCAGCGCATCTATCCAGTTGTTGTTGGGGTATTTTAGCGGATCGTCGCCGGCCGCGGTATGATCGATCTTGTTCTGTGAATAAGGCAGCACGCCCAGCGGGTCGCGGGTAAGCACGGCCTCGTTGGCCAGCTTCATATAAGTAATGTTATCGGCAAATTTGAAATTGCGGGTATTGGTTGAAAAGGGCGCTTCTGCACGCACATTGAACTTTGCCTTGCCTTCCGCACCCATTTTGGTGGTAACGAGAATAACGCCATTTGCGCCACGTGCGCCATAGAGGGAAGAAGCCGCCGCATCTTTCAAAACGCTGAAACCGGAAATATCATCGGGTTGTAAACGGGCCAGGTCGTTGGTCGAAGACTCCATACCATCTATAAGGATCAGCGGATCTCTTTTACCCGCGCCGAAGGTTCCGATACCCCTGATAAAGAAGGAAGCGTTATCGGCGCCGGGTTCACCGCTTTGCTGATAAGCGATCACCCCCGAGATGCGGCCTGCCAGCATGGTGGTAAGGTTGCTGGTTGGTCCCCGCAGTTCTTTTACATTGATGGTAGTGATGGCCGCTACCATGCTTTGCTTTTTTTGTTTACCGTAGGCTACCACCACTACATCGGCGGTTGAATCTTCTGCCAGCGGCAACAATACAGTCACCGGCCGGCCTTTATGCACGCGTATGTCTTTCGACTTATAACCTACGAATGAGAAGGTAAGCAGGGCGTTATCGCCGGGAATATCGAGCACAAAGCGGCCTTTTTCATCGGTGCTGGTACCCTGCAGACTGCCTTTTATCAGCACCGTTACGCCGCCCATAGGCTGCGAGCGGGCACTGTCGAGCACCATACCCGTTAACCTGGTTTCCTGTGCAAAGGAACGGGTTGAAACCAGCAATGAACAAATGGTAAAAAGCAAAAGAATGAACAGGCGGGGTGTGTGAAGGAAGAGGGTACTCCTTCCCACATAGCAGGCAATTCGTTTTGTCATATTAGCAGCGTTTGATTCGAAATGTGCATGAATGAGGATAGTATCCCAGGCTGTGCTAACTGTACTATACTATCCTATACCACTACAAATATAAAGTTATTTTTAAATGACCAAAATATTTGTGGGATTATTATTTAATGGGCATGAGTATTGGCCTGAGCAGGAAGATCCTGGCATCTGATGGCGGTATGGTGATCTGAATGGTATCCTGCCATTTTTCATTTGTTTTGGTCAGGAGCTCATCAGCGGTTACCAATGAACCCAATTGAGCTGAAAGCCTTGATAGAGACAATGTATAAGTGCGCGGTGTATTACTGTAATTGAATGCGGCAAGGTATGCAAAGCTGGTCTGGTCGAAACCGGTCTTTACAAACAGCTCAATGCCTTTATTACCGGTATTGGCCTCAACGGGTTGAAAACTGCGCCCATCCTTAATAACATTCAGCAAGGATTTATTTTGCAACAAACGTTTAGCAACGTTCGACCAGGGGCCGGGTGTGGCATAGTCATCTCCGGTGATAAGCGTTCCGGTAACGAGGGCAGATGCCAGCCGTGCGCGGCTGGCGCCTTCGCTTTCGCGGTTGAACACCACATGGTCGGCATCTACAAAATTATATAAATGACTTTGCCACCAGCCATAACCAGTGCTGTTGAGCGTGTATTCCGTATTGTCAATTGCGCTAAAAGCGTCACAGGCAATGCGGCGCATATGTACATAGGGCGCGGTGGCCATGGTGGGTGAAATAGCGGCATACACCAGCATTTTTTTACCGAGCGCTTTTTTTACGCATTTCATTCCAATATGGTATGCCTTCATTCCTGTAGTTATCGTACTGTCATAAAAACGATCGCACTCCAACGCGCCATGTCCCAGGAAATCGATCTTGATCATTTTAAAACCCAGTTCTTTGAAATGTGTCAGGTAATAATTGATCCTTGCCTTTGTTCCGGGATGGGTGGCATCCAACGCATAAGCGCCATCCAGTTCCACCGGTTTTCCATTTTGCTTCAACCACGCCTGTGCATAGGTATAGTTCGAACCTTCCATTTTACGGTCGTATTTGCCCCAGTCGGTAAACGGTGCCCAATAGATGCCGGGTTTAAAGCCTTTGCTTTTGCAATATGCCACGAACTGTTTCAGTTCGCTTACATCGCCGTCTAAACCGCCTTTTACCATATTGTCCCAGAAGCTATCGAGATCGATATATAATTCGCCCCGGGAATTACGATACCCTTTACAGGAATCGGCAAAGAAATCGATAACGCGTTTTGCCTTATCTAATGTTATATTGTTCTGTATAACGCCCCAGCTGTTCCACCCTACAGGTGTGCCTTTTTTCCAGTAACCCGGCGTGCCCTGCCAACGATTATTACCGGCATACCACTCCATACCTTTTCGCCAGTCGCTAAACATACCTACCATCATCATTGGTGAATCGCATGTTGAATCGGTTGTAGTTACAGGGCCGTGCGGAATTTTATCATGCGTGATGTTGCTATCGGCAAAACCGCCATAAGCCCTAACTGAAAACGAGTTATTTCCATTGGCTTTTACAGCAACGCCCGTCTTCCAGGCATTCTGAACAACTGAGCCAATTACCAATCCTTTATAGGTATCATTGTTATAAATTGCCGTCACTTCACTGCTGGTAAAATTCGCCTGTTGTAAGGGATGTGCATTGAAACGCGCCCACATATCGTTATCGAATGGAACATACAGTGCCCGGTTATCGCCTTTTTCATCAAAGACTATGTTTTCTGTGATCAGGGGCGACATATAATCTGCACTTGCCCCCTCACCAATGACCCGCATAGTAGTAAAAAAATAATTTATTGAGCCATACAGGTTAAACACCTGCTGCATTCGCAATCCGTTGCGTTCGGTGGTTATTTCGTACCGGGAAACCCGGTCATGAACGGTGCGGGTTGAAAAAGTACAGGTTCTGACTGCGTCGCCGGTGCTGGTCATTTCTGTTTTCCCCTTACATACGGCATACGCCCCGGTAATAGTTTTCCTGCCATTGAACACCACATCGTATGTTCCGTTTGTCAAAGAATATATGATCTTATTATTCTGGCCAAATGGCATGGTGATCACAGAATCTTTTTTACCGGCCGGCACAGCGCCTGCGGTAAATTGTAAACATAACAATACAATAAGAAGGAATACTCGATGGGTGGTTAGCAGTGGGCGCATCAGCATGGTTGGGTGTTTTAAAGTTGTACTATTTGTTAGCTATTATCGGGCAATGCCTGCTTCTGAAAACAGGATAAAGGCCCCGGCCATTAAAACGAGCAGGAACAGAAAGAACAAATGCCGGCTGCGCCAGGGTTTCAGATCAACAACCGCCGTATTGGGCTGTACATAAGGAGTGGCCATCGGTTTCAATCGCGCAACGATCAGCATCAGCCCAACGGTGGCAATGAACAGGATTCCCAATACATGCAGGTAGTGCAGCGGCAGATCGAATACCAGCTGGCTCAACATATATGTAACTATAAAAAAGAGCAATCCGATGGTAGCGGCGGCCTCCGATACTTTCTTTGTCATAAAGCCCACGATCATTACCGTAAATACGGGCACGCTAAAAAAGCTCGACATCTTCTGTATATAATAATAGAACCCGCCATCGAACCGGCTGATGAACGGAGAAAAACACATGGCCACCATTGTTATGGACAACTGGAAAATCCGCGCCGCTTTCACCAGTTCCCTGTCACCCGCCCGCGAACGCCATTGTTTGTACAGGTTCATGATAAACAGGGTTCCTGAACTGTTGAGGCCGGCATTGAAAGTGCTGATGGCAGCACCAAAAACAACAGCGGCAATAAAACCGGTAATCACCGGCGGCAGTACATCGCCTATCAGTTTTGGAAATACCGTAGCGGTATTGGTAAGCTTTGGATACAAATGCACGGCGATCAAACCGGGTACGTTCAGGAACAAAGGCGCAATCACTTTTCCCAATGCGGCCAGCGAAATTCCTTTTTGTCCCTGCGATAAACTTTTTGCCGCCAGCGCCTGCTGCATAATATATTGTTCCATGCCCCAGTAGTACAGGTTGATCAGGAACATGCCGGTAAATAAGGTACTAAAGGGAATAGGATCATGCGCACTTCCTATCGCGTTCAGGTGTTCTTTTTTTGATGCCAGGATGGTTTGAACTCCCTGCAACGCACTCCCCTGCCCCAGGTACCGCAAACCGAACACCAGCAACAATATGCCGCCAACAAGCAAGGCCGCACCCTGCACCAGGTCGGAAACGGTGATGGCCCTGAAACCGCCCAGCACCGTATAACAACAACCGATAATGCCCACCCCTATCACCAGCAGCCAGATGGCAGCGAAATAAGAGATACCCAATACTTCATCAACATGAAAAATGCCATTGAGCGCCACCGCGCTTCCATACAATACGGTCGGGATCAGGCTCACCACATAACTGGCGAGAAAGAACAGCGACACGATCTGTTTCAACCGCGGGCCAAAACGTTGGCCGAGGAAATCGGGCGTTGTTACCGCGCCCATTCGCAAATATACCGGCAGAAAAAATTCGGCAACGATCAGCATGGCCAGCACGGAGCTCATACCCCAGGCCATTACCGACATATCGTTCGTATACACAAACTCATTCTCGCCTATAAGCGTATTACAGCTCATATTGGTGAGAAAAAGCGAAAAGCCCACCATCCAGAATCCCAGCGTACGGTTGCCCATAAAGTAGGCAGCTGTGGTATTCAGACGCATTTTCCGGGTATTGTAAATCGCAATTACAGCAACCAGGCCCAGGAAAAGCAGAAAGCAAAGAAATCCTGTGACGTTCATCGTTCAATCAACTCATTATAGTGTTTTGCGCCTGATAAGTACCGTTGGGATTATTTCCTGTATTTTCTCCCGTGTCAAGACAAACTCCGCGGCCTTTTCAGCCATCACTTTAAAATCGGCCGAATACGTGGTGATGCCGTCAAAGATCAGTTCCTTCACCACTTCATCATTGTGCGACAGGATACCTACATCTTTTCCCGGTTTCAGCTTCTTTACCTTGCAGTCTTTCAGCATGCTCCACAGTTCGGTATTGTTGATGGTAAAATATACCTTTCCTTTCTCCAGCGTACCGGGGATGTACTCGGGAAAGATCTCGTGTTTTATTTTATAGTTCTTTACAAATGATTTGAAGGCATGCAGGATCTCTATGGGTGTATCGGCGGCCGGGCGATGATAATAGATCATGGCATCGTATTGTTTGATGGTGTCTTTCAACTCCTCAAACACACGGTACGACGATTTTTCAAACTCCTGTGCTATGTAGGAATAATCGCCGCCGATCTTTTCATAGCGGTCGATCATCAGGAACCGGTCCATCGGCAGTGTAGACAGGATCCCCGCCGTACGTTTATGCGGAATGGGCGCCACCACGAAGAGCCCATAACGCCCGCGGATGTTTTGGATGGTGCTCTCCAGCACATCGATATTATTATGGTGAAAGAAAACGTCGATATGCACGCCCTTGCCCACTTTCGAGCGGAACACTTTGTAAAAGGTTTCCTGGAAGGCATCGAAAGCGAATAAAACCAGCGCCACTTTGAGATGTTGTTTTATATCGCAGTTGGAAACATAAAACCCCACGCGGTTCTTCGATTCCACAATACCGCGTGTTACCAGGTCTTTATAGGCCCTGGCAATGGTTTCGCGGGCAAAACCGAACTCATTGATGAGGTTGTTGACGGAGGGCAACAGGTCGCCCTGGGTGAGGGCTTTGTTCTGAATGGCGTTGAGAATGCCGTTTACGAGCTGGTCGTGTTTCGACAATCCGCTAACGCCTTCCATTTCGTAGATCTGTTTGAATACGTCGTTCATATGGCTATCATGCTTAAGACTGAATCTGTCCTATTCTATCCTATTTTTCAAATGTATAAAAAAAGAGGGGAAAAAATAAAAACATTTACTGATTTGAATATAATAGCAGTATCCGCTGGTTAGCGGCGGGGTTATACCACGAATTGACGCGTTCTATCCATTTAGGAATACTTTGAAGGCTGGGTTTTAAGTGATATTGTTCAATGATCTTCTCATAATCGGGATCACCGTCATTGTCTTTTTCAAAAACAAATAATACTGTCTGGTCCTTATCGATGCCGGTATCTTTATTCTGCAGCACATCCTCCATATCCGTTTCCATTACATCATCGGCATAAAAAGATTCCTGCAGCGGGATCAGGTACAGGGGGTTGTATGGATTTGAATGAGTGGCGTGAATGAGTTGTACATGCCGGTCTTTGTACTGCCGGTGAATATTATAAGTAATTGCCCGCATACCGTTCCCCATTGGTTTAAAGCTCATCACAATAATACCTGTTACATTAATAAGCATTAAGATGATCACAACAGGATACACTGCTATTTTAAAAGCTATATTTTTGCCATACCGGTTATAAAGCCCGGCAGCCTGCTCCCATCCCATTATTATTATCAATGGAACAAAATTCAGGATGGGAAATAAAAAACGGTCTTCTTTGTGGGCAATAAGCGAATGAGCGATCAAAAACGGAGCAATTATCCAGAGCAAAAGCTGTTTGGGCTTTTTGTATATAAGCAGGCAAAAACAAGTGATAATGATAAGGCCGAGGGGTAAGGTTGGCGCCGAGGCAATAACGCCAAGGTAATAATACCAGGGAGCTGTTCCAAAATGCGACGCCACGCCTTTTATGATATTTATATTGAAATAATTCCAGGCTGTAAGAACCGGCCGCCCATAATACCAGCTATCGAGCAACACCCCAAATAAAAAAGCGATCGCAATCCCGCCCGTTAAGGTCAACACGTACTTAAAAGGAACTTTGCCTATGATCATCAGCCAGGCCAAAAAACCGGCGATCATAAAAGCAACCTGAAACCGGCAAACAAAACTTAAACCCAAAAAAACACCAGCCACCACTACCCTGCCCGTTCGCTTTGTTCTATTCAGTTGCCAAATGGCAACGCCCGATAAAAATAACAGTCCCGACCAGGTTTCGGAAGAGAAACGCACATTGATGAAGGGCAGGAACCATAACAGGTAAGATAAAACAATAAAGACATTTCTATTTTTGGGGTTAACCTGGTGCCGCATTGATAATACAAAGGCAGTGATGGCAAACAGGGCAAGCACAAGCGTTAGTAACCGCAGCGCAAAAGCAAGTATATACGGGTCGGTTATTCCCACTGCATAAAACAACTCGAATACCACAAAACAAACTATGGGTTGAAAAGCGGGCCTTATCTGCACTGCATACTCCCATGCCAGATCGGAAGGCATATTAGCCCCTGTTTTTAAACCGGCAAATTCTATTATCTGGTAATGTTCATCCCAGTGATAATATCCTTTGCTGTTTATAGCAGTCACCAGGTAAATGACAAAAGCCACTCCCAATACCGTTTTATGAAACCAGGTGAGTTGTTTGAAAAGCATCTTTCAGTTTTTATTTACCGAATTTTTTAGGGAACCACGCCATGGTAACCATAAAATATTGTTGCAGTATATTACCCGTACCATTGGTAATGGTATTATTCAGCCCGTAATTGATCAGCCCGGTATTTTGATGCAGGATATCAAGGCACGATAGTTTTATTTCCCCGGTATTGTCTTTAAAGAACCGGCAGGCCGCGCTGGCATTCCAAATGGTAAATGATTTTACATGGTTACCATTATACCGGTTGTTGTTCCAAGCCACACTGTTGTTGAGCGTTATTTTTTTTGTAACGTTCCAACTGGCGCTTAATTGCGACTGGCCAACCATGTTACTGAGATCTACCCCATCATCCACCTGCCTGGTATACCGGTTATAATTGATTTTTTGAACGAATTTGAGATCAAGCTGGTCCTGGAACGTATAATTGATTGCCGGGTCGGCATAGAGGGAAAGGTTATTGTAATAGGTAAGTTCGCCGTTGATAAAGTTCGGGCTCCGGTGCAGGGAAGCTGAAGAAGAGAGTAAGAATTGTAATTGGTTACTGTTTATCTTCCAGGCCTTCCTTATTTCACCGGTAACAGTAATATAGCGGTAACCGTTCGCATTGGCCGTTGTATAGGCGGTTCGGCCCAGCGCATCGATAAAACTACTGCCGGCCATATAATCTTCAGCATAACCGGCCGACAACCTGAAAGAATAAGATAAGATTCTCTTTAGTCTTTCGCTCTGGTGTGAGAAATTAAAGACCAGGTCGGTTGACCGCTGTTCCTTCAGCAGCGGGTTACCCGTTAGAATAAAGTTCTGATTGGCGCTGTCAACCAGCGGCGCCAGTTGTTGTACGCCGGGGTACTGGTAGGTTCGGTTTATTCGCAGATAGCCATTGTTTGTGTATTCACCGTACTGGCGGCTTGAGAAATCAAGGGAAATAGACGGTGCAAAATTCTGGTACTGTTTCGAAAATCGTTGAAACTCCTTATCGGAATTACTGTTCAAATGCCAGAACTGTTCGGCAATGGCTATATTCACGGTGAGGTATTTTGCAAACCTGTTTGCCAGCGTATTTGAATACAATTTTCTGAATGTGAGCGCAGGTTTAACATCTATCGTTGATTCACGTGCATCGTTGGTAAGGTTGGGGTTCACGATATAATGTGCATTTCCCAAAAATTTATCGCCCACTTCATTCTCCTTCCGGGCGGTGGTGATATGTAGCTCGTTTTGCAAACCGGTGCTGAATCCGGCCAGCTTTTTATTCCCGCCGATGATCCTGTTGAAATTCGGCAATTTGGTTATCAGCGAATGCTGCATTTTCAATGACTGGTTATCATACCGGCGATCAACGCTCCTGCCGGCTGCCGGGTTACCGGTAACAACAAAATCGGAACGGTATGCCTGTTCCCCGCTGGCCTCCGTTAACGTAAACTTATACGAAAGATCATATAACGAGTACCAGCGATTGCTGTTGGCAGCAATACTCTCCCTGAAAGCGCTTTTAAAACTATAACGCCTGGTAATGTTCTTATTGTGATCGTCTACCGTATTTTCGGTAAGCTGGTTCCCTAAATGATCGAGCAGCACTGAGTTGAACGCTCTTTGCCCTTTATAGGTTTCCTCTGCAAACCCACTTTCTACTATCAGCGTATGTCCATTCCTGGTTTTTTCATAACCCGAAAATGCATTATGCCCGTTGCGGGTATTTATGCTTTGATTGCGGGTATTGTTCACAAAAAAAGTAGAATCGGTAAGCGAGGTAATGCTTTGGGTATTTTGCAACAGCTCCTGCCGGTTGTTCCTTGAAAAATACCGCGCATTCAACCGGTTGTTATTATAATGGTCGGGCTTGTCAATGAAATCATGTTGAAACAAAAGTCCGCCCGCCACGAATTTATTCAGGCCTTCAATGGTAAAGTCCGACTGGTATTCCTGGCTTGCACCAGCGCCTTTGAAAGTACTGTTGCGTAAGATCACTTCTATATCATTTGCTACTTTATTCACATTATTGGCAGAAAACACCAACCCTAATTGCGACCGCCTGTTGAACAGGTTCATGGAGCCCTCTCCTTCATACCGGTTTTGGGTACCAAGCCCCGCGCTTAATTTACCAAAATGACCAAAGTCTTTTCCCTTCTTTAATTTTATATTTATCTCCGAGGTAGAATCGGTTGGTTTTTGCGGGTCTTTCTCTTTTTGATATACCTGAACTTTTTCGACGGTATTCTTGGGAATGTTTTGCGTGGCAACGCGGGCGTCGTTGCCGAAAAAAGGTTTACCATTTACCAGTACGCTTTTTACTTCCCTGCCGTTTACGGTGATAGTGCCATCGGCCCAAACTACCACGCCGGGCAATACCCGCAGCAGGTCTTCGGCTTGCGCATTGGGGTCGAGTTTAAAGGCATCGGCATTGAACTCAAGAGTATCACCTTTCACCCGTACCGGCGGCGGCAATGCGTTAACAACCACCTCTTCCAGTTCTTTACTGCCCGGCGATAAGTTGATGCGCCCGATATCAAGTTCAGGCTTTGAATGTTTAATAACAAACTTTTTCCTGGTTGTGTTATAGCCCACATAACTTGCCCCCAGCTCCAACGGTACATTTACCGGAAGGCCGTTAACTGAGAACTCCCCATAACTATTCGTTAACCGGTAGGCTACCAGTTGCGAATCCTTAGCCATGTAAACCGCTACGGTGGCCGACCGCAAAACAGCGGTATGTGCCGAATCCCAAATGATGCCTTGCAAAACGCCCACCCACGACGAGTCTTTTTTCTGGGCATGCACCGGCATTACAGCCATAACCGTTAAACCCAACAGCAATAAAAAAATATCTTTCTTTTTCAATTAAGGAAGCGGTTTGAATTGTAACTGTACAAGTACAGGATTACCCTTGTAATTCTTTTTGTTTTTAAAATAAGCGGCCAGCTCCCGCGGATATTTTGGTTTCTTTTTCTTCGTTGCCTCCATTTGCGCAAAAAGCGCCAATGAAGAATAAGCCGTATACATATTTGTTCCGTCGAACTGCAAAATGCCGTGGTTTGTAAAATCAACCCCACCTATTTCTGCATCGGTTATCGGTAAATAATAACTGAATGCATCGGACACAATTTTATTGATACAAACCAGGGATTGCGTTTTTGTATTGTATACGTAGGAAAGCGGGCTAAATGAATTGTTCACCAGTTTGAAAAATATAAAATCGCCCTGTTTGAAAAAATTGGTCAACTTGTAAACCATCTCTTTATGCGTTCTGCAATATTGAGCCCTTTTTAGGTTATACGATGAATCTGTGGCAAAGTTGGCTGGCAGACTGTATTGAAGCGGAAAGATAAATTCATACTTCGCCTGCAGGGTACGCGGTGTAAGCCGGTAAACTTTGTAATCGTAGTCACGTACATAATAAACAATGCTGTCGATGGCGCCGTCAGGATAAAAGTCTGTATGGTTCTGGGCGCTCTGCTCTTCGGCCAGGGCCGGGTTGATCTTATAGGGCAGGTACTTTGCCGTCAACGTACCATTTTCAAATACCATCAACTCATAGGCCTGGCTATCTTTTGACGAACTCGGTTGCGCCAGGCTGTAGTTATAATACCCGGCGAACTGGCTGCCCAGTTCAGTTTTTGTACCGTAATACTGATTGAACCGCCGTTTTTGCTTTTTTATCAACGTCCCGTTCAGATCAAAATAAAACACACTCAATAAATAATCGATAGCAATAAGCCGGGTTGATTTATCATAGGTGAAATTGTAAAAGACGGGATGTTGCGGATTTATTTTCTTTCCCTCGATCCTGGCATGCAGCTTTCCCTGTTTATTAAAGATCAGAACAGAACTGGTTTCGCGGTCGAGGATCAGGTAATACTGGTCGGTTATTTCCAGTTGATCAATATTACCGAACGCGCTTTTCTCTGTAGACTCAAAAGTAATATACCTGAGGCCCTGAATGTACTGGGAAACGGTGCCGCCCATGGCCGCATCAGGGTCGAGGCGTAATTTTTCAAGGGCACTTACATCCTGGGAGCGAACAAGGAGACATTGACACAACCACAACGACAATATTGCAAATACTTTCATTTATATATACCGGTTAAAATTTATTGAGCTGGTAAAACACCAATATAGGGTTATCGGTTGGCTTTGTTATCTTTTCCACCGCCATAAGCTTCGACGTTTTCAAATATCTCGTATTCACAAAATCATCGGGGAACATCAGGCTTACAAAATACTGATTCCAGGAAGTCAGCGGGTACCGGTAGATCTCCAGATCAACAGAATCTTTCAACCGGGGCAATACGGGCTGCCCCCCAATGACATTCCCTGTTTCTTCTGAATAAAAATAACCTGCAATATCTTTCCGCGAGGAGGTAAAATGATAAACGGAATCATCATTACAAAAGATTTCCCCTTCAAATGTATAATACTGATGTTTATTCTTCAGCTTTATAAAATCGGCAATATCTGTCTTTTGGTCTTTTCGCAACCTGGTATAAATGTCAGGACCGGGATAATGCATTACCAGCTTGGGATAAATATTCGCCGGATTGCCCGTAATTTCGTAAACGGTATCGGAAAATTCCGGTGTATAAAAAATGCGGTTATTGTTATTGGTGAAGGACGGATTGATATTTATCTGATAATCAATACCTGTTTTCATATTCGACAGGGCTTCCGCAGCGGTATATTTTATTTCCGTATTCTTTTTACCGAAATAAAGTGATGATTTTGTAAGCGCCGGCACATGCGGGTTACCCCCGAATTGATTTATATAAACAAACTCGTCGGTATTCTTAATATTGGCCAGATGGTGCATACTGCCCATGATAGAACTCAACGATAATGGCAATGATATTTGCCAGATTCATTCCCCCTTCGGTATAATCGTTCATCACTACCCACTGATCGTCCCACCGGTATTGAAAATCATGAGTAAAAACAGGCCAGTATACGAGCAAACAGACAAGAACAACCGTGGTGACAATTGTTCTTTTTCCTGCGGCATTTAAGGTATCACCGGCAGTGCCGGCAAACAGGTTATAAAAAACATTTTGACCTTTTAAAGCAGGTGCGTTTTGGTGCTTGGAAAACATACAGGATTTACGTTTTTCAATTAATAGCAATAGCATTAGGCTGCCTCCGGTACAAAACAGTCCGGATACCAAACCTGGTGAACAATTGTTTACATAAAATGCAATGAAATAGCCAGACAGGGATAATTTAACTAACTATTGAACTTATCCTTATCAAACAACCATAGATGTGATTAACTAACGGTTACAGTATGCTAAATGTAAATGGGGAGAATGTACAGAACAGCGATTGCAATAATAGGATCTGTTAAACAAGGCAATAGATTTTAAGGTTTTTTAAATTGGTTATGGGCTAAGTACTGCAAACCTGTCTTCAACTCCATTCCACAAAACCAATATCTGCAAAACTATTTAGCGATATTTGATCATTCTTAGGTTACCCGTTATGTATAGTATTGTAAAGTAAACGTATTACTTCTACAAAAGAACGCAACCTGTTGTTTATTTGATATCCGTGCTCTTTTGCCAAATAAGTGTGCTGTTTTGGGCGATAAGTGTGCGGGTAAACGTTGCTAAACATGCTAAAAACAAAAAATACGCCATGCTCATTATATTGAACAAATGACGTATTCCTTTGAACTCACATGTTTAAAAAAAGTGCTAAGATGATAACAGCCGCAACTGCTACTCAAACTGCACCTGCTGGTCCTCCTCAGGGATCTGAATATTCCTGACTTTTTCAAGCGTGAGCGGACCGGTAAACCTGTAGTTAATGGGAAACGCAAGATTGGTAATGTCGCTGTACCAATACTCCAGGTTCATTGTGATATATGTTTTTTCGAGGTAAGGCTGTACTTCATCCATTTTTTTGCTGATAGTATACGTGCCGGCCTGCTGGGAGAAATTAATAGCTGCCTCGGGCGCGGTAAGCGTAACCGTACTATCATCATTGAAGCGCGCTATCACTTTATATTTCGCCCGGTCATAGGCTTCCTCATCAATATTGCCCGCAAAAAAGAAGACCGTTTTTTCATCCACCACAAAGGCACTACGGTGCGGGGTCGTTAGTGCGGTTTGGCCGGTTTGCGGCAGATCGCGGTTCCAGATAAGCCCGGCATTTGAATACCGGTTCGAATAATCGTTGAAGGGAATGATCTGCATGATCGACTTACTGAACCATCGCCGCTTCGAAACATTGTCATTCGATGTAGCCACGATCTTTATGGGCAATACATATTTATTGATCAGGTCGAGCCCTTCCATTTTCAGATCGAGATCGAAATAACCCTGCAATGACCCTTTGGGAATAACGGTGGTCATTGACTTGAAAGAATAATTATCCGGCGGCAGTTCGTGGAAATACAGATCACTGCGTAACCTGAACCGGTCGAAGTTCAGATCGGCCAGCGTGTCTTTATCCAGTTCAATGGTCACCTGTATATCGTCGGGGTTGCCGGTGGAGCCGCTTAAGATCACCGGCACTTTTACCGTTACTATCCCACCCTGGCTTTTATATTTTGCGTTCACCCGCACCACACCGCTTTTTACGAATGATACTTCTTTTACGTACAGCTCGTCTGTCCACTCTTTGTTACAGGCGGAGGTTGCGAACAGAATTATCAATATATATAAACAAACTTTTTTCATATAACAAGACATTTTCAAATTATGAGGCTACTCAGGCCAGAGGCTAACGGTTAAAACCTTAAGAAAATACTACTTGCGCATGCTATCTTCAGCCTTTGCCTTTCGGCTTTCGACTTTAGGCTTTAGGCTTTAGGCTAATACGGCGTTGTCCAGCCCGGGTTTTGTGTAAGCTTTTTATTTCTTCTCAATTCTTCATGCGAAATAGGCCACAGGTACATTTTCTTTACGAAGATGGTTGGGAAAGAAGGAATGACAACCGGCGTATGGAACAGTTCGCGTTGCGCAACCGTCATATCCATATTGCATCCCATTACCGGTGTGGCTTCTTCAACCGGTGCGTCTTTCCAGCGGCGCAGATCGTAATAGCGATGGTTCTCGCCCAGCAATTCGATCTGGCGTTCTCTTTTCAAAGCTTTGCGGAACATCTCTTTTGAACCATATACATTCCCGTCGAAATCGGGCAGGCCGCCTCTTATTCTTACCTGGCTAATGGCAAAACTCATCTCCTGGATATTCCTGCCAATGGAATGTGATTTTGTTCCGGTATAATCAGGTATGTTGTAAGAACCGCCCAATTCATTCAGCGCTTCTGCATAGATCAGTAACACTTCCGCGTACCGGATAGCAGGTTCATATTTCGGTATAACAAAAGAGCCCGCCTCCTTTCCATCATGCGAATCGGTAGGGTTAACATATTTCTTTATACCCAGCCCGGTTCTTACATGAAACTGCGGCGATGCAGGCTGTTTTCCATCGGGTTCGCCCCGGTAATAAAATACCTGTTTACTTCTCAATGACGCGTTCACTACGCTCAACCGGTACCAGATGCTTCCATTGTACGCCACCGATGCATAAAAGCGCGGCTCGCGGTTGGCATATTGCAACGATACGCCTGCAGGCAATGGCAGGTGGTCCTGGTCATTCGTGGTAAAACCGGGCGTTCTGGGATTTAAGGGAACATCGGCGCCATCGTTCATATAATAGGCATCGCATTGTTTCTGCGTAATGCCATGGGCATTCCAGCCGCCCATCGAATAAGGCGTCTGGTGTTTTGCCATCGCTTCCGGACCAACACCGCTTAATTCGGTTACCCGCGAAAAGATCAGTTCCGGATTGGCCGATGCCGTTATGGCGCCATTGAACAGCTGGCGGTACGATTCAAACGGATCGATGTCATTCCAGCCGTTGGGGAACGAGGCGTTTGAATATTTTGGATGGAAAGGCGGTACTATTGTTTTCGGTTGTGCCGGACCCTGGTCTGTTGCATTGAAGGGTGCGGTGAACAAACGGTATACGCCGAGATCGATCACATCTTTTGCCGCCGCGGCGGCCCTTGCCCATTTCTCTTCATTATATGATTGCGATATAAGCTGGTGTCCTTCGTTATCTGTCAGGTCGGCCATTTCGGTATTGCCATTGAACTCGGGACTGGCCGCATACAAATACACTTTTGCCCGGGCCGCAAGGGCAGCGCCTTTTGTTGGCCGCACCTTGTCGCGGCTGGTAGTTGATAAAGGAAGATCAAGTGCGGCGGTGGCCAGCTCTCTTGTAATATATGCCACGCAACTGTCGTATGGGCTTCTTGGTATGGCCAGCGCTTCATAAGGCAATGTGTAATCGATTCCCTGGTCGGGCACCAATGGCACGGGACCGTATTTCCGCAGCAGTAGCCAGTAATAGTAAGCCCGCAGAAAACGCGCTTCCGCTTTACCGGTTGCAATCTGCTCCGCGTTCATTTCGCGGTTGCGATCGATATTATAAATGTAAATAGTTGCCTTGCGAATACCCTGGTAACAGGAACCCCAGGAACGTTGCGTCCAGCCTTCGTTGTACTCGCCGTTCTTATAGTTCTTGTAACTTCTGCTATCGAGCTCATCGCCGCGATCGCCAAAGAACATATCGTCGGAGATCAGGTTAAAGGGCGCAAAATCCTTACTGGCCACATCGAGGTTTTCCTCACGCAAATGCGTGTACACATCGGCCAGCCACTGATCGGCATAATCTTTTCGAACAAATAAGGTGTCTATATTCATCCGGTCTTTGAAGTAGTGCTCCATATCCATATACTTTTTACAGGAATGGAACGTACCGGCTATGACAGCAATCGCTATAAAATAAAATGTTTTCATACCAATATATTGGTGCATTAAAATTTGAAGGTCATACCAATGGTCAATGTCTTGGGCAATGGGTAACGCGTACCATCGCTGGTGGCCATTTCGGGGTCCCACACTTTTACGTTATCCCATACCATCAGGTTCTGTGCAAGCAGGTAGAAGCGCATATTGCTCAGCCTGAACCGGCTTGCTATTTTGCCGGGGACGGTATACCCGATGTCGAGCGTTTTGAAGCGCAGATAAGCGCCATCGCGTAACCAGAAGGTGGAAGCGCGATAATTATTGGGATTACCGCCATAACTGAGGCGCGGGTATTTTGCTTTCGGATTTTCAGCCTGTACATCTTTTGGCGCAATGTCTTTACTGATCCATCTGTTACCCGGCTCCACCACTTCGGTGAGGATATTTCCCCAGGCGCCGTCTACAAAAGGATAAACCGTTGGACCATTCAGGAAATAGGAATTACGGCCCGCTCCCTGAAAATGCACATTCACATCCAGTTGTTTGTACGATGCCGACAAACCCATTCCATATTCAAGCGCAGGCCGCCAGCTTGCGCCAATGGGCACAACGTCTTCATCATTGATAAGGCCATCGCCGTTCACGTCTTTGTATTTGATATCGCCGGGCATATAGGCGCCAAAGGTCTGGCGCGGGCTGTTCCTTATTTCCTCATAATCGGCAAACAGTCCCAATGCGATCAGGCCGCGGGTTTGTTCTGCGCGAAAACCCTGTTGCATCAGGTAAGGATAACTGTTCAGTTGCTCATCGCGCTCGAGGATCTTGTTCTTATACCAGGTAAGATTTCCTCTCAGGTGGAAGTTGATATTCCCGATCTTTTTTCTTATTCCGAAATTGCCATCTATTCCACGGTTATCCATCCGGCCCACATTGGCCCAGGGAGCGCTGCTGGTACCTACGATACCCGGCAGCTGGTTGCGCTGCATATAAATATTCCGCCGCGATTCCTGGAAGAAGTCGATCGTCAGCGACAACACATTGCGCAGGATATTGATATCGAACCCAAGGTTTTGTTTTCGCGCTACTTCCCATGTTAAGGCGTCGGATGCCACCTGGGAGTAATACAAACCGGGGTAACTGTTCGGACTAACCGGTTCGCCAAAATTAAAACTGCCGCCGCTGGCGATAGTGCTCAGGTAAGCGAAGCGTAAGCCACCGAAATAATCGTTGCCCACTTCCCCAATGGAGTAGCGCACCTTGAACATATCGAGCCATGGAAGTTTATCTTTGATGAAATTCTCCTCTGCAACATTCCAGCCAACTGCAACGGCGGGAAAGAAACCGAACTGATGTCCTTTTTTGAAATTTTCCGAACCCGTATAACCGAAATTAAATTCGAACAGGTAGCGGTTCCTGTACCCGTACATGGCGCGGCCGGCTACCGACATATTCCTGCGGGGTAAGCCGTTCTTTATATCCGTTCCCAGGTTCTGCGTCTGGCGTTGTTCGCGTACAAAGTATTTAAGCAATCCTTCCACATTATGATGGCCGCCATGATTGTAGCCATAGCCCAACTCGGCATCGGCCTGGTACACGCGTTCGCCCCATGAGCCCGATTCCTGCTGCATGAGTTGTTCACCCGATACGCGGTGCATAATAAGATTACCGTTGCGGTCGCGGCGACGTTCTACATTATACTGCTCGGGCCATTTTATGCGGTTGATATCATTCATGCTGTTGGCATCAAAGGCAAGGCGTGCGGTGAACCGCAGTCCTTTCGTGATCATATCTAACCGCTGGTTAAGCGTAACGTTCGATTCGGTTTTGTTTTCCCAATGTTCGCGGAAACCCGTTTGCGTTGCTATTACCCACGGATTGGTCCTGTTTCCGGTGCCATAGGCAGGCACCAGCCCGTTCGAATACATAAAGGGAATGGAAGTCGGCGACTGGCCGATGAGGGAATACCATACGTTAAGATTATTCAGCCCCGGAAAGTTTTGCTTTTCGAGAAAACCTGAAACGCCCAGTGCAAGTGTGGTTGAGCGCGTTACATCGAGATCGTAATTGATGCGGTAATTCCAGCGCGACAAATGCGCATTGGTTTTGTAATCTTTTAACGCCTGATCGGTTTTGTACATCCCGCCTTCATCTACATAACTGGCCGATACAAAATAGCGGGCAATGGTAGCACCGCCCGAAAGATTAATGGCTGCGCGGTAAATATTGGCGCCATCCTTCAGCAGTTTATCCTGCCAGTCGACATTGGGATACAGATCGGGGTCAAGCTTTTCTTTGATGATCTGCAGTTCATTATCAGTATACAGCGGTTCCTGGTTACGGGTGATCTTTGCTTCATTCACCAGTTGCGCGTAGGTATATCCATCAACAAACTTTGGGGTGCGCGTACGGGTTAAATAACCGTATTCCATTTTTCCGTCGATATTCACTTTGCCGGCTTTACCTCTTTTGGTTGTAATGAGCACTACCCCATTGGCGCCGCGTGAGCCGTAGATGGCGGTGGCAGATGCATCCTTCAATACGGAGAAGGATTGTATGTCTTCAATATTTATTTCATTGAATGGCCGTTCGAACCCATCAACCAGCACCAGTGCGCTTTGGTTGGCGCCGAACGTGGAGATACCGCGGATCCAGAACTCAGACTGGTTATTTCCCGGTTCGCCCGACCCCTGCATGGCTATGACGCCCGGCACGTTGCCGGCGAGCCCGTTCGAGATATTGGCGGTAGGCGTTCGCAGTTGGGCGACATCGATAGATGAAACCGCGCCTGTGACGGAGAGTTTTTTCTGCGGGCCGGCAGCGGTTACGATCACCTGGGTGAGGGCACTTGAGTCGAGCGACTTAAGCGTCACATTCAGCAGGCCTTTGGTACCGATCTTTATTTCCTGGGTGGCAAAACCCACGTGTGAAAAGATCAATGTACTATACGGTTCCGTACGAACCGTATACCGGCCTTTATCGTTCGTCATGGCCCCGCCGCCCACCTGGTTTTTGATGGTTACGCTTACACCGGTAAGCGTGTTATTGAGGCCATCGGTTACGGTGCCCGACACCTGTATAAATTCCTGGGCATGTGCGGTGAGGCAACTACCCAATATGAGCAGTAGTATGGTTATGTAACGTTTCATTGTAACTATATTGGGTTGAGGTTATTCAGTGGAAATAGTTCTGATACGGCGGTTTACCTGGTCGGCAACATAAAAAGTTCCCGAGGCCTGGTCGTAAATGATGCCCCTCGGATTATGGAACTGCGCATCGCGTAATGCGCCATCGGCATAACCGCTGGTGCGGGGACGGCCGGCAAATGTGCTTACCACGCCTTCGGGTGTTATTTTTCGAATACAGTGATTGACCACATCGCACAGGTAGAAGTTATCGTTTTCATCAAAGGCGCCCTGGTGCGGCTGATCGAAGCGCGCATCGACACCAACGCCATCTCTATGGCCGGCGCTTCTTCTGCCGCCAACAAAGTGCACAGGTGTTTCCAGTTCCCCGGTTTGCCGGTTGTACCTCGACTTAAGTATGTAATGCTGGTTTACCACAACTATATATGCGAAATCGCCGCTGGGTGCGAACTGAACGTTGAACTCCCAGCTTACATCGCCAATACGGTACAGTTCACGCGATACTTTTGCCGTTCTGTCCCATTTAAAAATGGCGCCGGTTGAATAGGCGTTGAAGAAATAATCGCCTGTTTGCGGTTGAGCAGCGCCTCCATTGGTGGTCTGGCTGTAGATGAGTGATGTCCACCGGGTAAAATTATCGGCCTTGGTGGCAACGGCAGTGCTGAGACCGGTCCAGTCCCACTGGTCGTTGGTAATATACAGCGTATCAAAGCCCGGGTTGAACGAAAGCGTCCGGGGCCGGCCCATACCGTTCCCTGTTCTGAATTTGGTACTCACTTCCGTTCTATCGGCATTGATGAACCGCAGCCCGCGGTACTCTTCCAGCAGCCAGATATTCTTTTTATCATCAAAGCTCAGCCAGTATGGTTCTTCAAACTGCGCTTTATTGATGGGACCGTCAACGATGGCGGTTCTGCCGTCTTTGTCGGTAAAGCCCGCCAGTGTACTTACGCGCGGATAAAAGATATACCTGAAGCCAACAGGAGCAATGGCTTCCTGCGTTGTTGAATGATCGCCAACAACCACTTTTACTTCGCCGGAGCCGGCTTTCGATGGCACCAGCACGTAGATGGCGGAACCGTTGGATCCTATCACCGGGGCGGGTTTGCCATTGATAAACACTTTAATAAGGGAAGTATCTGAGCCGAAGTTGGAACCGTAGATCATCAGCTGGGTGCTAACGCCACCGCTATCGGGTGTTATGCGGCTGATGGTTACCGGCGAAGAAGGATCGTATGGGACCCCGTTTTCGGTTGTGCTCTTCTTGGTACAGGCACAAAAGATAAACAGTACAAGGGAAGCCAATGTCAGGCCCCGCTTTAGTACACAAGCAAGTTTAAGCGACATATGCAATCGTTATAAGCAGTTAGTATTAAAATAAAATTACACGAAGGTTTATTCAGCATTTATTCATCGTGTATCATTATTCATTCAAACCGTTTCAATTTGAGGTAACGGGGTTGGATATATTATTATTCTTATATAAGTAAAGTATGCGGCATACCCAAAAACAGGATGGCGCAAGGGGCTAATGGATTTTAGCTGTGGAATAAAGGAGAAATCATGGAGATCGGTATCTTTGCGCCTATTCTATTTAAAACCAGTGAATATGACTATTCGCCATTCAGTTATTGCCGCCTGTTTTATTGTTGGGTTAACTTCCTGCGCGCGTAAAATTACCGAAACCGGCAAAGGTTCGTATTATGCCGATAAGTTCCAGGGCCGCACCACTTCCAGCGGCGCCAAATTCGATCAGCATAAAATGACGGCCGCGCATAAAACGCTGCCTTTTGGCACTAAGGTAAAAGTGGTGAATTTAGCCAATGGCCGTTCTGTGAATGTTACTATCAATGATCGCGGTCCCTTTGTACCCGGCCGTATCATCGACGTTTCAAAAAAAGCGGCGAAAAAGCTGGGCATGGTAAATGCCGGTGTGGCGAATGTGCAGATCAGATATAAGAAGAAGAAATAAACTAATAAAAGCTTCTGGCAAACCGGACAGGGTTATTTTCCCGAAAAGGTTTTTCATGATTACAATTTATACTCCTTCATCTTCCTTACAAGCAGTTCGTATAACTTATCAAAATCCGTTTGTAAGGCATTCGCTGAAATACTTATCGGCGAACCATAACTTTTATAGTTCATTTCCATGCCTTTTCTTTTTAACGCGTTTGTCTGTCTGCTGATATATTCCTGCGGGTTCTTAACAATGAACATCAGGAACTTTTGACTCATTATCTGGAAAACTTTGATCTCTTCAATATCCGACCACGCCACAAGTCCGGCAGATACCCCGCTTGAATTGTCTATGATGCCCTTTTCGTTTATGATCAACCCCGCTTTATTATCAGGCAGTTTGCGAATTACTACTACGGCAACCAGCCCAAAGAATATCACCGATGCAAGTCCGGTTATAAATATGGTAGTAGGATTACCAATAACCGGATTGCTGATTTGCGGTGGAGCAATCAAAAACCAACAGCCGATCGCAACAAAGCCAATGGCCCCCACAAGGGTCAATACTAATTTCTTTTTGCTTAAGGGTATTTCAATTGATTCGTGTGTCATAATTGTGAATATTGGTTTATATATACCTGTTATATTTTGAGTTACCTGACAATAATTCTTTATACCATTGTCATGTTTCCCGCTATTATACGTCAATTTCCAGCCGCAAACAATGTTTGTCATATTTTATATTTAAACCTGCCTTACCTGATCAGGTTTTTAAATAAACTTTTTCGGGTTTTCACTCTACCAACCGGGTGTTTGAAAAAACGGTTCAGGTTTTCACTATGCCAACCCGGTATTTGAAAGAGCTGCCCAGGTTGTCACTATGCCAATCCGTTTTTTGAAAAGGCTGGCCGGGTAATTGACTTTCCCGATTGGTTTTTGACTTCACCAACTCAGGTGTTGACCTTTCCTGTTCATCATGCTGGTCACCATTCAATTGCTGACCCCAGCAACTTGTTTTTTGACCTTACCAATTTAATTCAAACGGCCCAGCGATACTTATTTGCTTAAGTTAACAGGCCGCATCATGGAAAGCATGAAAAACAATTCATACTTCCCGAGCCCAACGCCAACGCTGCCTGAATTGGAAAAGGCATTTGGCGACTTCCAGGTGTCGCTTAACGTAGCCGGCAGAAACGACCGAACCCTGTCATCAGCTAAAAACGACAAAAAAGCTGTATTGACCGGTTTACTCGAAAAACTGGGCGACCATGTAACATTAACCAGCAACGGCGATAAGACCATGCTGCTTAGCAGCGGATTCGACATTACCGGCATCAAAGGCGTTTCGCAGGATCTTACCCCGGTTGAACAACTGGACGTTGAGAAAGGGCCGCCCGGACAGGCCATCGCCCGGGTTAAAAGGGTTACGGGAGCAAGAATGTACACATTCCAGTGTACGCCCGACCCCGTAACGCCCGACAGCGTGTGGATAAGCGAAACCACTTCCGATCCCCAAAACACGTTCACTAACCTGAACTCGATCGCCAGATACTGGTTCCGCGTGATTGCTTATGGCCGCGGCAAACAATCGGTGACCTCCGTACTTGTTTCAAGGGTTATTCAATAAAAAGAATAATCCGCAATAGCAGTTACGGAATAGTGCGTAAGGGCTGCGTAGAAAACAAACAACCCCGCCAGATTATACTGGGCGGGGTTGTTTTATTTTTATTAACCACCCTTAGTTCGCAACCACTAACCTGCCCCAATACTGGCATAATGTATAAAATTGTTATATCTTGTTGCCTGATTGAAAAATTAACATTGGGTCGAACCCGATCCAACACCCTTAAAATCAATAACATGAAAACGAAGGCCCCGCTCCTTTTGCTTGCCGTTCTTTTGTCGTTCACGTCGTTTGCCCAAACTTTTGAAGGAAAGATCGTTTACAAGAACAAGTACAAAAGTAAAGCCCCCAATATAACCGATGCCCAGCTCAACTCCATGATGGGCTCGAAATACGAGTATTTTATTAAAAATGGCGATTACAGATCAACCACCAATGGCCTGTTGCTGGAGTGGCAGTTGTATGTGAATAAAGACAATAAACTGTACAACAAAATGGCAAGCGAAGAAGGGGCGCGCTGGAATGATTGCGCCGTTAACACCGATTCTATTTTAAAAGTAGAGCTCAATGAAGGCGTAACCGAAATTTTGGGTTACAAATGCGATGAGCTGGTGTTTACCTGTAAAAGTGGCGTACAGAAATATTATTTCAATAAAAAGATTGCGGTTGATCCGAAGCTGTATGTAAATCACAGGTATTTTAACTGGTATGAATTTGTTTCAAGGTCGAACGCACTGCCTTTAAAAGCCATCGTTGATATAAACCAGTTTACCTGGGAAAGCGTAGCTACGGATGTACAGGAAATGAAACTGGAAGATTCTTTCTTTGCGTTACCGGCGAATATTCCTACCCAACAAAGTAACTATTAAACGTTTTAGAAAAAAATGCCCCCGCCAGCTGGCGGGGGCATTTTTTATTGTATAACACCCTCAACATTATTCGCCCTTCATTTTCTTTGCCTCTTCCTTTTGCTCAAACTCCTGTTCATCAACTTTATCCTTTTCTTCGTTCTCTTCCATTTTATCTGCCGCATTATTCATTAAAGAGCTAATCGGCCCTTTCATATTTTCCTGCGGGTCTGTTTTATGCAATGTTTCCGGATCGGGTTGCGAAACCGGGTTATCATGCTTTTCTTCTTCTTTCTTTTTCTTATCGATCATCTTACTATTGTTCTTGTTTTCCATAATCAAGCATTTCCTATATTATGGAAAAAATTGTGCCACCCTAAGCAACTGGCAATTAGCAATATACAAGGGGCAAATAGAGCCGGTATCCGGGCGGGCCTATTAATCCCGAATCTCCTCTTTGCCAATTGCTTATTGCCTATTGGTACGTACTTTTGCCGGATGCAGAAAACTATATTCTCCATTGAGAACACACTTTCCAATTTACAGATAGAGGCTTTGAACGAGATGCAGCAGGCATCTTTAGAGGCGAATAAAACGTCGAACGAAGTAGTATTGCTGGCCGATACCGGCTCCGGTAAAACGCTCGCTTTCCTGCTGCCAATAACCCGGTTGCTCGAAAAAAAATCAGTAACCCAGGCATTGATCATTGTGCCCTCGCGCGAACTGGCCCTGCAAATTGAGCTTGTTTTCAAAAGAATGGGAACCGGTTTCAAGATCACCTGCTGTTATGGCGGCCACAAACGCGAAACCGAGGAGAACAACCTGCTGCAGGCGCCTGAACTGATCGTGGGCACACCGGGCCGCCTCGCCGATCATATTCGCCGTGGTAATATTACTACCACCCACATAGAATCCCTTGTGCTCGATGAGTTCGATAAATCGCTGGAGCAGGGTTTTGAAGATGAAATGTCGTTCATTATACAATCGCTGCCGGCGGTAAAGAAAAGAATACTCACCTCAGCTACAGAAGCGGTGGTAGTGCCGCCGTTTGTAGGATTGCAGGAACCCGTTAAGATCAATTTTTTAACAGGCGAAAAATCCCCCGCCCTCGCCGTTCAGCAGGTGCGCAGTGATGACCGCGACAAATCCGACACCCTGTTCAGGCTTATCTGCGCCCTGGGCAACCGTTCTACCATAATATTCTGCAACCAGCGCGAGTTTGTAGAGGAGGTAAGCGCATTCCTGAAAGACAAAGGCATCGTAAACGTATTTTACCATGGCGCTATGGAACAACAGGAACGCGACAGCGCTTTGTGCAAATTCCGCAACGGCAGCTCGAACGTACTGGTGACCACCGACCTCGCAGCACGCGGACTGGACATCCCCAACATCCGTTACATTATACATTACCAGTTACCCCCCAACCAGGAATCGTTCACCCATCGCAATGGCCGTACCGCCCGTATGGACGCCAGCGGCACCGCCATTCTCATCCTGGCCCCACACGAATACCTCCCCGAATACATTACGCCACCACCCGCAACCATCGAACTGCCCGCCACACCCGTATTGCCTCAAAAACCGGTATGGACCACCCTGTTTATCGGCGCCGGTAAAAAAGACAAAGTGAACAAGGTTGACATCGTAGGTTTTCTCGCCAATAAAGGCCAGCTGAAAAAAGAAGATATCGGGCTGATAGAGGTAAAAGATTTCTTCTCCTTTGTGGCCATCCGTAAATCGCACGCCAGTCATACCATTACATCGATCAAAAATGAGAAGATCAAGAACAAAAAGGTGAAGATAGATATAGCGAAATGATGATATGCGCACGGCCGCTGGTATGATTATTTAAGCGAATTCAGAAGATAAAAACTGCATTACAGTTGAAACGGATGAATCGCCTCAAAACCATATGGCAAGTGCTGCTGAAGTCTTTCAGGAGTTTTATGGAAGACAAGATCTTAAAATACAGCGCAGCGCTTGCCTACACCACCGTTTTTTCGATGGGGCCATTGCTGGTGGTGATCATTTTTTTATGCAGCATTTTCCTGGGGCAGGAAGCCATACAGGGAGAGATCAATAACCAGCTGCAACAGTTTGTTGGCCGCGAGGCGGCGTTACAACTTCAAACGATCATAAAGAACGCATCGCTGAGCGGTAAAGAAACCTTTGCCGCCGTGATCGGCATTGTTACACTGCTGTTCAGCGCAACTGCAGTGTTTGCAGAGATCCAGGACTCCATCAATACCATCTGGGGCTTTAAAGCAAAACCGCAAAAAGGGTTTTGGCAATTTATCAGAACACGGTTCTTATCGTTTTCCATCATCGTGAGCCTCGGTTTCTTATTGCTGGTTTCCCTGGCTATTTCAAGTGTCATAGAAGCATTGAGCAACCGCTTAAAAGCCAGTTTTCCAGACATTACCGTAGCGGTATTTTATATTTTAAACCTCGTGATCTCATTCTCTGTTATCACGTCGCTGTTTGCTTTGATCTTTAAAGTACTGCCCGATGCAAAAACCAAATGGAAAGATGTGCTGCCCGGCGCCATCGCTTCCGGTATATTATTCATGATCGGCAAATTCGGCGTCTCCTTCTATATAGGAAGAAGTGATATCAGCTCAACGTACGGGGCAGCCGGCTCGCTGGTAGTATTGTTGCTGTGGGTTTATTATTCCGCCATCATATTATATATAGGCGCTGAATTTGCAAAAGCATGGAGCGCGCATAAAGGATCTTCCATTGAACCGAATGATTATGCGGTGTCTTTAAAAAAAATTGAAGTAGAAACTGATAAACACAACAATACATCGGTTAAAGAGATCAAAAAATAGCAGCAGTGTAACAGGTACTTCAATACACATCCCCTTTTTGAGTTAGTATATACACGCAACAGTTATTAACAAAAAAACTGTACAACTTTTTGTTAACAGCTTTTATTTTTTGTGCATGATCAATAAATGCTGTTACTATTCCTGTTTTTATAAATTACCACATTGTGGTATTTGGTAACACAAATCAATACCCTACCTTTATTTTATTGATTGCTGATTTATTACTTCTGCACACATACCCCCCGTACCCAGCCGTAAGAAATACCCGAACACTGTAAGCACGTTTCAAGATTCCTAAAATTCAATAATGCTGTAATCATATAATGATATGATTCATGATGCTATTTCTTTAATCAGAAAAGAACTGGTAGTATACCTCGCTGCCCATGGTTATAGTCCTGAGTCGAACGCAGATACAATGGTGGTGGTGGAAAACATCGCCCTGTTTGAATCGAATTCGCCGGCTAACCTCGACGATAAGATCGTGTTTACCCTTGTAAACATAGAGGAAGAAAGTACGCTAAAGAATACGCCGTACCAGAAACGCAATGGCGGCAATACCGCGCGCTACGAGAACCCGCCGGTGTATCTTAACTTGTACCTGCTGATAACATCGTGTAACAAAACGGCCGGACAGAACGATAACAATTATCTCGACGCCCTCGAAAAGTTATCGCATGTGATCAGGTTCTTCCAGGGTAAAAATTCATTTTCACTGGCCACTTCCTCGTTTTATGATCCCGCAAAATTCGCCAGCGACGACCTTATCAATATGAACATCAAAGCAGAGTTGTACACCCTTTCATTTGAACAGATCAACTATCTGTGGGCTTCGCTGGGCGGCAAACAAATGCCTTTTGTAATGTACAAACTACGCCTGGTAGCCATTACCGATCGCAAACTGGTAAGGGAAGTACCATTGATAGAAGAGCTTACCAACAATTCCTCCTCAACGCAAATGCCGCCTGCCCAATGACCACCATATATAAAATACTATTCGAAGTACAGGTGCTGCATGAGTTCTACCTCACCAACCAGGACAATACCACCATCTTTGAAGGCACCGCGGCCGCACGCCAGTTGTTCCTGGGCGACCGGTTCCTGAAAAATGCCCGCAGCATCAGCAGCGATCTGCGTTATGCAGTGCCGCCCTCCATGCAGGGCGTATTCAACAAATACCGGCTCAAACTCGTCACCGGTTATTCAGGATTTAAGATCGGGATAGAAGTAACCCCGGTTATCCTCGGCGGTAATATCAAAGCGTATCGGCCCGTAGTGGAACTGCCCGATGACCTGGACATTAAGGTGTTGTTGCTGCGTAAAGACCACAATATCGATATTTATACCAACCGCCGCCTGCGCACTAATATTAAAACCGCCGGTTATTTTAGTAACGACGACATGCCCGGCGCTAAAACATTTCCCTTCCTGAGCAACCCGGTAGCGGCCTTCGATGCAGCAGCAGTATATGAACAGGGCGAACTCTCCGCTTTCGGCGCCAATGATACCCGCGCCTTTTTTGTTGATAATGGCGGCGGCGACCAGTTTTTACCGGTAACGCCCGGTAACTATTATAACGAAGCGGATAACCTGCTCACTTCGCCCTATATTAATTATACATTTCCAACAGCCAATACCGTAACACAGGCCGGCTTTACGCTGAAGGACAACACCAATGCCACCGTTCAAACCATACAGGCCGGCAGCGGCGGCAGCCGCCTGTACACGGCATCGCTTCAATTCGATATTACCAAACTAAAAACAACCGCCGGCAATACCATCGATAATACACTGCTGTATACGCTTGAAGTAAGCGCCGATGACGGTTACAGCAATACGCACCCGCTATTATTTATCAGGGAATCGGGAATAGACCCGAAAGACATCTGGGGTATGGTGAATATAAAACCGGCGCCCGCCAATGCCGCATTCAATCTTATAGACGGCTCCGGTTTTTTAATTACCCGCCGCAATGACGCCAATGCCACTATCGTTCCGCCGCCCATTTTTGAAATATGGGTAAAAAGCCGGTTGAGCTTCTGGCGTTATTCCAGTATGGACGGCGGAGTGTTGAAGACCGGTACCCACCCCGACCTGCTTTTCTTTAATAACGGGCAGTTGATCTCCGACGGTCCGCGTTCGCATAGTTACTACCCAACCTTATATAAAAAAGCCGACAGCTCACTGCACTATCTGCCCAACCCGAAAGCATACGAGCCGGTGCGGGTAGAAGGCAACCGCTTGTTTACAGAAATACCGGTGCCCACCTCGGAAATGTTTCCGCTGGGACCGTGAACCATTAACTTAATAGATCAACGATCAGCACAACAAATATTTAATCCTTAAAACAATCGCATTATGCAGGAATATAAAACACCCGGAGTGTATATAGAAGAAATACCCAAACTACCCCCTTCTATTGCATCTGTTGAAACAGCCATTCCGGCCTTTATTGGTTATACCCAGATCGCCAGGTTAAAAGAAGACAACGATCTTTTCTTAAAACCGAAACGCATCAGCTCTATGCTGGAGTATGAACAATACTTCGGCTTTCCGGAACCCGAAACCACCATCACGGTAAACATCGACACCACCAATCCTTCACGCATCGATGTACAGGGAAAAGTGACCACCCCTTCCAAATACCTCATGTATTATTCATTACAAATGTTCTTTATCAATGGCGGCGGTCCCTGTTATATTGTCTCCGTTGGCGATTACTCGGGCGGCGGTGTGATCGATCTGGCCACTTTGCAGAATGGCCTCAATGAAATTGAAAAAGAGAACGAGGTTACCCTTATTCTTTTCCCCGACAGCATGAATATGAGTTCGCTCGGCGATTATTGCACCCTGCACCAGGAAGCGATGGACCAGTGTGTTGAATTGCAGGACCGCTTCACGGTTATGGATGTATGGATCGATGCCGACCCCACCGTGGACAATATCACTGAATTCAGGAATACCATGGCCGGCGATATCAACCGTTTTAAATACGGCGCCGTGTATTATCCGCGCATATATACCCGCCTCGATTATTACTACAAGGTTCCGGGCACCGTGAACGACAACGATGCATCGGTAACCATCACCGGTATCGGCGGCGTGGCCAACCTCGATGAATTAAAGAGCTTTAACAACGCTTATTATTTCATGGCGAAGAATGCCATCAACCAGATCGAACTGTTGCTGCCCGCTTCTTCTGCCGTTGTTGGCAAATACGCCGTTACCGACAACAGCCGCGGGGTATGGAAAGCGCCTGCCAACATCAGCATCGACTACGCATCGCGCCCCGAAGTTATTGTTACCAATAAAATGCAGGAAACGCTGAACGTTGACACTACCGCCGGTAAATCGATCAACGTTATCAGGTCATTTACAGGTATCAGTCCGGCCCTGATCTGGGGCGCCCGTACCCTCGCCGGCAACGACAACGAATGGCGTTATATCTCCGTTCGCCGTTTCTTCAATATGGTGGAAGAATCGACCAAAAATGCCACCCAGCAATTTGTTTTCGAACCCAACGACCGCAATACCTGGGTACGCGTAAAATCGATGATCGAAAACTACCTCACACAACAATGGAAGGCCGGGGCCCTGATGGGCGCCAGCACCAAAGAAGCCTTCTTTGTGCATGTGGGTTTAGGTGAAACCATGACCGAGCTCGACATCTGGGAAGGAAGAATGATAGTGGAAATAGGCATGGCCGTTGTTCGCCCCGCGGAGTTCATCATCCTGCGCTTTATGCATAAAATGCTGGCGGAATCTTAGCCTAAAGCCGAAAGCAAATACAGCTGCAAGCTTCAGGCTGCAAGCTGTAAGCCGTCGCGGCAACCTGGAACCTGTATTCCCCGCTAACCGGCAACCAATGAAACCGGGATCCAGGAATTTATCAACCTGTAACTTAAAACTATCAACATGGCCTCTCAACAATCAAATACAAAAAAACCACCGGCTGAAAAGCCGTGTAACGATAATGGCAAAACGGCCACCAAAAGAACCATTAAACAAATAAAAGACACGTATTGCCAAAACCTGAGCGTGCTTACCGGTGAACTGAGCCAGAGCGAAGTCACTTATGAAGGTTATGTGCGGGCATACCACCGCAAAAAATGCAGTTTCATAAAAACGGAAAAGAACTACCGCATCGTGCGCAACCTCGAACTGAAGGCAGGCATCGAGCTGGTACAATCTTCTGAAGAAATAAAGAAGAACGTTACCTCCTACGTAAAAATGAACGACGACCTGGTAAAGGCGTTGAAAGATGTACTGGCGGGCGCCAGGGAATCCAAGGCAAAATTCGGTGAACTGCGCGATGCGGCTTCCAAACTCGACGCCGCCCGCAAGGATAGCTGCAACGCTTCTCAAATGATCATTCTGGGTTGTAAAAGCGGCGAAGAATGCGGTGATAAAAAAGACAATGACCAGAACGATAAAAAACCTGACGCCTGCGATAACGTTTGCGAAATACTCGATCACCTGGTAGAAGTGCCCGAAACACTGGCCAAGGACATCGATATCATTTTCACCTCCGCCGCAGAGATCCTCGGTATTCAAAGCTTCTCGAATATCAAAACGCTCGACAAATTCCAGCAGGACCTTTCCGCCGCCGCCAAAGCATTCGACGATGTGGTGGCCGACAGAATGAAAGCCGGCGCTACCGCAACCACCAAAGCGCAGGAAGAACTTACCGCTGCCATTAAAACGCTTGCCACGGCCGGCCACGCCCTGTACAACAAACGCAACGAAATAGAAACCGATGACGATACCAAGGACTTCCTGTGCCACCACGATTGCGATTGCATTAAAGATTGCGGGTGCGATGATGACGACAACGACCGGCACGACGATAACGACAACGACCGCAATAAAAAAGACCGCTTCAAAAAATGCAAATGCGAGATCTGCGATATCTGTAAAGAGGTGAAGGACATTTATTGCGAGGACGAGCACAACCATGATCACAATCACCAACAGGCGCAAAGCCGCTGACACCCTTTATTCACTCAATTAAAATTCAGCCAGCATGTTAAAATATAGTACGCTGAGCAATATAGAAGAAGACATCTTCGATTGCTGCAAACAGGATAATGGCGGCGATACCCCCGGTGGTGATTGTTGCAATGACGCCTGGAAAAAAGACCTGGTGGAGGTTACGGCCGACTGGAAGGAAGCCCTGGCCATAGCCAGCCACAAAGAAACCGAATACACCCTCGCCGTTGAATGGCGCGATAAACTGAAAGCCTGGTGCGCCGACTGGGAGCTCACCGATGAAAAAGCGGATGCCTTATGCCGCCAGCTCGAACTGTTCATCCTGCACCTTGAAAAGGTTTGCAAGATCACCGACAAAGTGAACAAGGCCATTGAAATTCTCTTTTGTATGATCGAAGACCTGTACAAACGGGTCGACAGGCTGAAGATAAAATACGACGAGCTCATTCAATGCATCAACTGCCTCAAACGGCCCGAGCTGGCCCCCGGCACTGGCATCATGAAATATATTGAAGAATATGGCAAAAAGCTCGATGCAGTGATTGCCACACGCGATAGTCTGATAAGCAAAGTGGTGATCGCCATCGAGCTCGCCTATGGCCTGCACATTCACATCTGCGAAGAATACGGGTTGAAAGAAGTATTGAAATACTGGAAAAGCAAACTCAACTGCGGCTGCGATCCTGTAGAAGAAGAAGAGCAGGAAGATGAGCATGTGAAAGTGGATGACGACAAATGCGGCGGTTACAAACACCATTGCCACCTGAAACCGAAGATCCGCTTTCCGATCGATGACGATCCTTATTACAAACAGCTCGGGGAAGATTGCGACAAGGCCAAAGAAGAAGTGGAAGTGCTTAAGAAAGAGCTCGACAAAGCCAAAGAAAAACGCGATGCGTTGCAGGCGTGTAAGGAGGCGCTTGAGAATGCTATTGCGCAAGTGGAGAGCAAGTGCAAATAAGGCAACGGGGCAACGAGGCAACGAGGCATAAAGGCATAAAGCGAATTGCATCCCACAGTTTAACCGGCGCCCATAAACAATAAACAAAAGAAAGCGAGGCCCGCAATTAATCGCAGACTTCGAATAAAAGAACCACAAACAACAAACTAAGAAACCAGTCGCGAGCTTCGAATAAAAGAACAATAAACCATCAACAACAAACAATAAACTAAAAACTATGGCCGACGATCCAAAAAAGAACTATCCGCTCCCGAAATTCCATTTTCAACTCGATTGGGGCGGAACCCGCATAGGCTTCACGGAAGTAAGCGGGCTCGATTTCGAGACCGAAGTGATAGAATACCGTGAAGGCAGTAGCCCTACCTACAATAAAACAAAACAACCCGGCCTTACCAAGTTCAGCAACGTAACGCTTAAGCGCGGTACTTTCCTGGGCGATTTCGAATACTTCGAACAATGGAAGAAAACCCAGTTGTTCCAGGAAGGCAAGGAAAAGTTCAGAAGGGATGTTACCATCCGCCTGCTCGATGAAGAGCACCAGCCCGTTATTTCCTGGACGCTTTCAAAAGCATGGCCTTCGAAAATTCAAAGCACCGATCTGAAAGCCGATGCCAATGAAGTGGCCATCGAAACCATGGAACTGGTGCACGAAGGGTTATCGATTGTTGAAGCCAAGAAATAAACGCAATGGCTGAGAATTTTTATCAAACGGTCAATTTTCATTTCAGCGTACAGTTTGCACTGGGTGAAGCAAAGGAAGTGGATGTAAAGTTTCAGTCGGTCAGCGGTCTCGATGGCAACATCGATACCGAAACCATAAAAGAAGGCGGCGAGAATCATTTTGAACATGTGATCCCCACCCGCCGCAAATACGGCCCGCTGATATTGAAACGGGGTTTGCTGAAACCAACAGATTCAGGCCTTACCACCTGGCTGCAGAAAGCGTTCGACGATGGCAAATACGAAGTGATCCGCACGGTACAGATCAACCTGCTCGATGAAGATCACCAGCCGCTGATGTATTGGGTCATCAACAATGTGTGGCCCCGCAGCTGGAAGCTGGGTGAACTGAATGCCGAACGCGGTGAGGTATTGCTCGAAACGCTTGAACTGAATTACAACAAGCTGTTGTTTAATCACGGTTAAATTTTCACATATGCCAATAGAAGTTCGCGAACTGGTGATAAAGGCCGTTGTAACGCAGGACACTTCCAATGGCCAGTCGGGCAGCGCTTCCCAGGGAAGCGGCGGCTCGCAGGAAGAGATCATCCAGGCCTGCGTGGAAAAAGTGATGGACATCTTAAAAGAAAAAAATGAGCGATAACAGCCTCCGCAAACTGGTGATCAAATCATTCGCCAACCGCGATTTCACGGGTGAAGACCCCTCGCGGCAGTTTGCCACGCCCATCAACCCCGAATCGTTCTCACAAACCTATAAGGTGAATGTCGATACGCAAACGGGGCATGGCAACCAGGGCAGCGAAGCGCGGTATAAAAGCACCGCGCCCGAAGAACTGCGGCTTGAGTTCATTCTCGATGGCACCAAAACAATGGAAGGTTACGGCGGCGATAACGCAGCATACATCAACAAACCCGTGCACGACCAGCTGGCCGATCTCAAAAAATGCGTGTACAATATGGATGGCAACATTCACCGGCCACGCTTTCTGATCGTACACTGGGGCTCGGAGATCGATTTCCGCTGTGTGCTCTCGAATCTCGAACTGAACTTCTCCTTGTTTGAACCCGATGGCAAACCGTTAAGGGTAAAAGTGAACGCCACCTTCCTTGCGCATAAGTCGAGGGAAGAGATCCAGGCAGAATCACGGCTGAGCTCACCCGACCTCACGCACTACCGCGCGGTTAAACAGGGCGACCGGCTCGACCTGATGACCTGGAGCATTTACAACGACCCGATGTATTTTCTGCAGGTGGCCAAAGTGAATGCGCTCACTACTATCAGAAAAATAAAACCGGGCAACGAGCTCTATTTTCCACCATTCGATAAAAACGAAGCCTGATGGAGGAACTGATCATACCAAACCCATCGCAACACGATGTAAGCACCTTCAATATACTGGTGAACGAAACGCCGGTGAACCCATCGTACCAGGTGCTGGGTATTTCCATAACCAAAGAAGTGAACCGCATACCCACGGCAAAGATCATCCTGCGCGATGGCGATGCCGCGCAACGCAGTTTCGACATCAGCAACAGCAATGATTTCGTGCCCGGCAATAAGATAAAGATCAAAATAGGGTTCGACAGCAACAACAGCCAGGCTTTCAAAGGCATCATCACCCGCCATGCAGTAAAAATAAAAGAGAACGGCAAAAGCGAACTGCATATCGAGTGCCGCGATGAAGCGGTGAAGATGACCATCGGCCGCCATAGCCGCTATTACGAACAGGTAAAGGACAGCCAGCTCTTCGACACGCTTATCGGCGCCTACAGCGGGTTAACAAGCGATGCGCAAACCACCACGCTTACACATAAGGAAGTGGTGCAGCATCATGTGAGCGACTGGGACTTCCTGTTGCTGCGCGCCGAAGCCAACGGCATGCTGGTGTTTGTAAACGATGGTGAAATAAAGATCACTAAACCCGTTACCTCAGCCGAACCTGTTATACAGGTAACCTACGGTTCATCGATCCTCGAACTGGAAGCCTCGATGGATGCGCGCACGCAATGGAAAAACGTGGAAGCGGCCTCGTGGGATTATGCCGGTCAGCAATTGTTCAAAGCCGATGCCTCCGAAGCGCCCGGTTTTACCGAGCCGGGTAATATCCCGGGCAGTAACCTCGCAGAAGCCATCACCCCCGATAAATACCTCGTTCACCACAGCGGGCATTTGCCTGAACAGGAACTGCAGGACTGGGCCGACGGCATTATGATGCGCAGCCGCCTCAGCAAAATAAGAGGGCGGGCACGCATCACCGGTTTTTCAGGCGTACAACCGGGCGATATGGTAAAGCTTTCCGGTATCGGCGACCGCTTTAACGGCAAAGCGCTGGTGACGGCAGTTGTACAGGATATAGCCAATGGCGCCTGGTATACGCATATCCAGTTCGGTTACGACCCAACACAGTACGCGGCCAAAACCCCGCAGGTTGATGACATGCTCAGCGCCGGTCTCGTTGGTTCCATTCACGGTTTGCAGATAGGGATAGTAAAACGCCTCGCAACCGATCCCGACGGGGACGACCGCATCCTGGTTAAAATACCCGTTATCGATAACAATGCCGAAGGCACCTGGGTGCGTGTGGCCAGTGTCGATGCCGGTGATACCCGCGGCGCCTTCTTCCGGCCCGAAATAGGCGATGAAGTGATCGTAGGATTTATCAACGACGATCCGCGGCATGGTATTATGCTGGGCCAGTTGAACAGCAGCGCCAAACCCGCGCCCTTGCAGGCAGCCGATGCCAATGATGAAAAAGGCTTTTTTACGCGCAGTAAAATGCGCATTCATTTTAATGACAGTACAAAAACCATTACCATCGATACCCCCGCCGGGAACAGCATTCAGCTCGATGAAGCCGGAAGCAAAATAGAGATCAAAGATCAGAACAACAATAAAGTGACCATGGGCACCAGCGGTGTTTCAATTGAAAGTTTGCAAAATATAGAACTGAAGGCGGGTGCCAACCTCACCCTGTCGGCAGGCGCTACGTTATCAATTGGCGGTATGTCGCTCTCGGTAAAAGCAGATGGCAATTGTGAAATACAGGGCGCCATGACGAAATTATCGTCATCGGGCATTACCGACATCAGCGGTTCACTGGTAAAAATAAACTAACCCCAAAAACAACAACATGCCCGCAGCAGCAAGAATAAGCGATATGCATACCTGTCCGCTTTCAAACGGGCCGGTACCACATGTAGGCGGCCCTGTTACCGGCCCGGGTGTGGCCACGGTGCTGATCGGCAATATGCCGGCGGCGGTAGTGGGCGACTTATTGATCTGCACGGGTCCGCCCGATACCATTGTAAAAGGCTCCGTTACCGTATTGATCGGTGGCAAACCTGCGGCCCGGCAGGGCGATCTTACATCGCATGGCGGTGTTATCGTAGCCGGTTTCCCTACAGTACAGATAGGCGGATAAAAATTATTTCGTATGAACAAGGTATTCAATTCATTTCTCGGCACAGGCTGGTCATTCCCGCCTACCTTCAACCGCGAAGCCGGTTCCGTTGAACTGGTAAGCGATGAAGAGGACATCAGGCAAAGCCTCAATATATTATTGTCAACCACCCTGGGCGAACGGGTTATGCAACCCCGCTATGGCTGCGATCTTACCAACTATGTGTTCGAAAACATGAACAGCTCGGTGATCGGTTACCTGAAAGACAGGGTTAAGAATGCCATCCTGTATTACGAACCACGGATAGTGGCGGAAAAAATTGAAGTAACCGCAGCGGAATCGTTCGATCTTATAGAAGGTAAGTTCACCATCAGCATCGATTACAGCATACCGGGTACCAATTCAAGGTTCAACTATGTGTATGACTACTATAAGAACGAAGCGTTAAAGCCAGTATAAACTCGTTAACTCGTCAACTCGTTAACTCGTCAACAATGAATTGCCAGTCCCTGAAACATCCCTTTCAAAACGATCCCGGTGCTAGTCAGCATCAGCGGGTAATGCACGAACTGTTGCAGGGCGCGGCCGCAATCGACGGCCGCACCCTGGCCGACCTGCTCGACTATTTCGTACAGCTCTCGCAACACATCAACTACTACGACACCCAACTTAATATAAAAAACTGGCAGCCGTTCTTTCGCAGCAGCGCGCCATTTATCATTGCCTCCATCATTCGCTATAACAGAACCGCCACCGAAAACAAACTGGCCGCGTTCAAAAAAGCATTTGTAAAAAAGCCATCTAAAGCCGGGTTGCAACTGTTGCTGAACTATGTAAACAATCAACTGATCAACAAAATAAACGAGTGGCAGTCAAAACTACAGGATGCTACCCTGCCTGTAAAGGTAACGCTGGGCAGCCTTATCAAAAACACGCTCACCGATACCGTAAGGCAATTCATGCTGTACAACAATGCCGCCGTTAAATGGTATTGCGTTAAGCCCCAAATCTTCAACCAGGTGCTCGATAACGAAACCTGGGAGCTCGACATTACCGATGCCTATGCCAATTTTACCAGCGAAGCATTCAGCGCAAAGGGCAAAACCAAAAGAAAAAGATTACTGGCGTTGTATAAAGATGTAGAACAGCTTGTACCTGCCTTCTTAGATGCCATCCGCATTATTTCAGGCAGCGCAGAGCAAAGCCTGCAACAAAGTTTGTTCCCTTTACAGGAAGACCTGCAGGAGAAACACCATCCGCACCTCGCCCTGCTGTTCTCCTTCCTGAAATTATTCACCCACCTGCAAACCGACCTGAACAGCTTTTCGAAAAAGCACCTCGACTTCTTCTATAAAAAAGTATTGAAGCTGCAGCCACAGGAGGCTGTGCCCGACAAAGCGCATGTTGTTTTTGAGATCCAGCACCAGCTGAACGCTTACCTGCTGAAAAAAGGCCTGCAGTTGAAAGATGGCAAAGACCTCAACAAACAGGAAATATTATTTGCCACCGACCGGGAAATTGTAGTGAACAAAGCGCAGGTAGCCGATATACGAACCCTGTTCCTGAACAACCACACGGTTTCTACCACCACCTGGCTCGAAGGTGTTTACATGGCGCCCGATGCCCGTAAAGCCAATGGCATCGATAAAGAATTCAAAGAGGAACCGAACAGCTGGCCAACACCCGGCGCCCGCTACAGCAAATACACCGATCCTGAAAATAAGTTCATTCACCCCTACCCTAATGCGCGCATTGCGTTTATACTGGCATCGCCCGTATTGTTGTTGAATGAAGGCACCCGTAAAGTGACCATCACCCTGAGCTGTTTGCTAAAGAACAATTATTGCAGCGGGCTGCAACCGGTAACGGGCGTTTCCAATTCCTGTTGCGATCCCGGTTCAACAACAGGGGGCGGCACAGCCAACAGCGGCTCGTATAACAGCCTTGTGCCGGCCGATACGCTGTACAACGAAGTAAGGGCGCTGCTGGGCCAGTCGTTCTATTATCTCAACCGAAGCATACTGGCGGCCATTGTAAAAAAAGGCATCGGCAAAGACCTGAACGACCGGCTGAACCAACTGCTCACCATTCGTTATATAAAATCGGAAGCCGACCGCAGGGATGCCAGCGACCGGCTCGATACGGATATCTGTTATTGCGCCCGGGAAGAAAAAATATTCGAGACCACCATAACCAAAACGCAGTTTGAAAGCAAATTCAACGAAGCGGAACGAATGATCCTCGCTGAATTCCTGCAGCCACGCAAAGCATTAACCGTTTCGTTCAGTGGTGAAAAAGAATGGATAATGCCCGAAACGCCACCGGTGATCACCATGGCGCCCGGCGCCATGGTGCCATCAGGTACAGATAAACCCTTCACCCTTACCATAACCGCCGAACTGCAGGCCCATCAGAAAGCGGTTACATTTTACAATGCAGCAAACCTGAAAGAAGAACTAAGCACTACCCTGCCGGTGGTAAAGATTGAACTGGATGATAAAATAAAACTGTTCGAAACCATTACGGCCACCGCAATAAAAGAACAATGCTGCGAAAGAAAACCTGAAGAGCGGGAACAACCGGTATCGCTGTACCATTTCTTCAGGAATGTGATCGTTGCCGGCGACAACCTGTCGAAGATAGAAACAACGGTATGCGGACTGAAAAACTTTATTGTACAGAACGATGAAAGTTTACAGAATGTAAACGCGCCGGTATATCCGTTTGGCACCCGGCCCGTAGTGATCGATTTCGACGTTACCAATCCACCACCCGTTCCGGTACCGGACCCCGTTCCCAAACTCAACCTGGTAGGTCCTAATTTCTATATAGGCAGCCAGGAAGTGTTTGGTAAAAAATGGAATGAGGTGTATGTGAACATCAACTGGAAAGACAAACCAACCGATTTCAACAAACATTATAAAGGATATCTTGTAAGGGAGAATTATCATAATTGTGAAGACCCGGAGAACAATGACAAATCGATCTATGGGCTGAATGAGTGCGATTTTCAAATGAACCTCGCGCTGCTCGAAAACGGCAACTGGATAAAAGAAAAAACAGGTACGCCATTCACCACAACCGTATTGAATGAGTTTACCAAAGACAATAACCGGCAATTGTTTGAACAGGGCATTTCATCGGTAACATGCCATCCGGTAGTACTGGAAGATCCTGATGATCCCACCAGCGCCATTCCCCCGTTCGACCAAACGATAAAGCTGTTTCATGATGCTTCGCTGGCATCGGCGCCGCAATTCGATCTTACCCAGTCGTTCAACATCACGGGTGAACCGCTACATCCCTTTGGCGTGAACTCGAGAAATAATTTCCTGCGGATCAACCTGCAGAACCAGGATTTTCTGCACAAGAACTATTCGTATGTGCTTGCCCGGCAAATGATGGCCTTTGGCCGTTACCCCGACCTTATCAACGGGGCCGTGTATGACGACGAGAACGCCATTCCATCGGTTTTCGATATTTCTATCTTCTTCGGCAATATTGGTCCGCGTGTAATACAGGTGGCCGGCCAAGTTGTGAACTCCGCCATAGAAGACGTTTTACTCGACCTCATCAGCGTAGTGGAAAGCAAGATCGACGAAGGTGTGAACGTACCCTTCCTGAACAATGTAATTGCCGATTGTAAAACGGTGCTTGACAATATTGCAGGCATTGCGTCGCTCTCCATCACCGATCTGTTCAATAATGATTTCGAGACCGGCGATCTTACCGCATCGGAGCAGGACAATGTGAATGCAGAAGTAAGAGCATTCTTTACCAGTTTGTTCACATTACTGAACACCGACCTCACCGGGGTGGCCGATGACCTGAAAGGCATCATCAGGAGTAAGTTCAACGATATTCTCGACGATATCGACCTCGGCGATTTCTTTTCAGGAAGTTTTGGTGAGAAAACGGTGGTGATCCCCAACGAACCCTGGACGCCGGTGATCAAAGAAATGTCTATCGATTACAAAGCCACCGCCGCTATTACCGATATCGATCTTATACATTTATATCCATACACCGGCACCTACAAAACCGAAGAACTGGAAACACAGCCTTCCCTGTTTCCTACCTTCTGCGATGAAGGCAATTTACACCTCGGGTTGAAAGACCTGCAACCCGGCAGCAACCTGAACATATTGTTCCAGCTGGCAGAAGCCACCGCCGATTCAGAATCGCAGAAAGAAGACATCCAATGGTATTATCTCGAAAACAATACCTGGAAACTGCTGCGCACCGGTTTTGAAGTGCTGGAAGATGCGACGGAAGGATTGACCACCTCGGGTATTATCCGGTTCGCGCTTCCCGGTAATATGACCAGTGAGAACACCGTATTGCCGAAGGGCCTGCACTGGATAAAAGCGGCTATCCCCATCAACAGCCGCTCGGTGGCCGAAACCATCGGCATCTTTACACAGGCGGTAAGGGCCACTTTTACCAATTACGAAGCCAACGACAAACAGCGGCTCGATGAAACACTGCCCGCTGCTTCGCTTACAAAACTGAAAGTGGCCGATACCGCCGTTAAAAAAATTACGCAGCCATACGAAACATTCGGCGGCCGGGTGCCCGAAGAAACCGGGCAATACTATGTACGCGTAAGCGAACTGTTGCGGCATAAAGGAAGGGCCATTCAAAAATTCGATTATGAACGGCTGGTGCTCGATGCCTTTCCACAGGTGTTCAAAGCCAAATGCATCAACCACAGCTTTGCGCTCGATGCGCATAAGTACAGGAACGATCACCCGGTAGCGCCGGGGTACGTGCTGCTGGCGGTTATACCCGATATGAACAAACTCAGGGCCATGCAGCAATTTGAGCCCCGGGTACCGGTAAGCATGCTGGAATCGATACAACAATACATAGCGAAAAAAACTTCGCCCTTTGTGCGGTTGCGGGTAATGAACCCCCGTTATGAAAAAGTGCAGTTCTGTTTGCGGGTGAAATTATACATCGGTAAGGACGAGCATTTTTATAAAGAAAAACTGCAGGAAGACCTGCGCGAATTCCTGGCTCCCTGGGCCGTGGGTGTATACGACAAACTCACGTTTGGCCAATGCATCAACCGCTCGGATATTATCCGCTTCCTGGAATCACGCGATTATTTAGATTATATCATCGAGCTGAAAATGCGGCATGAGGACGATGAAACCAATGCGGCACCCATCGACCAGGCAGAGGTTTGTCCGGTTACCCCGCGGTCGATCCTGATCGCCGGCGATATCGATGTATGCATTCAGCAACAGGATTGTGAAACCTGGCACCCGCAACTGGCATGTGCCAACCAGCCGATGATGATAAATACCATATGCAAATAACATTGAAAATGGCAACCCGGTTATGGCAGACGAACTATTAAATACAAAATCGATCAGCAAGAACAACTCCGGTTTCCCCGGGTACCTCAACTTTGACAAACTGCGGAGCGAAGGCATTGCCTATCTGGGTAAACTGAGTGGTAAAATATGGACAGATCATAACGTGCACGACCCCGGTATAACCATACTCGAAGCATTGTGTTATGCCCTGCTCGACCTGGGTTACCGCACCAATTTGCCGGTAGAGGATATTTTATCACGCGCACCCGGCGACACCGGCAGCGACAATAACTTTTTTACCGCTGCACAAATACTGGGCTGCAACCCGCTTACTATAACCGATTATCGCAAATTGCTGGTGGATATTGACGGGGTAAAGAATGCCTGGCTCGAAGTGGCCACCGATCAGAAAGACTGGTGCCGCAACCCCAACCAACCCACCCCCGACCCTGTTCCAGGTACGGTACCTGGTAATGCTCCCGGCACCGTGCCCGGCGCAGCCAGAAGCGCGTGCACCGAATACCTGAACGGGTTATACCACGTATATATTGAAACCGAAAAAGATCCCGATAAAGATTTTACCACCGCTGCACAAAAAGCAGCCTATATAAATGATGTTACCTGCCGCGTGAAAAAAGCGCTGATGGCGCATCGTAACCTCTGCGAAGATTTTGTAGATGTCTACGTCCTATGTAAACTCGAAATGGGTGTTTGCGCCGATCTTGAACTGGAATCCGACGCTGATGCCGATAAAGTTTACCTCGCAGTTGCGCAGGCATTACGCGCCTTCTTTTCACCTGCCCCGCGTTTTTATACCCTGCCCCAGCTGCTCGACAGGCAATTGCCGATTGAAGCCATCTTTGCCGGCAGGCCATACAACGTCACCGAAAGCCATGGCTTTGTAGATACCAGCGAGTTTGAACAGATAGAACTGAAAAAAGAGATCCATCTTTCCGATGTGTTCAATGTAATACTGCAGGTGCCCGGTGTTCGAAAAGTAAAGAACCTGCAACTGCGCACCTGTAATGGCGCCCCGGTTGGCCAAACCGGCTGGAAATTCAAACTGCCTAAGAACTATGTACCTGATTTCACCATCGGCTGTTCAGGTTTTCAGTTCTCAAAAAATGGCCGGCCCGTTACCGTCGATACCGCCAAATACCAGGGATTGCTGAGCATCAATTTCAGCAACACCGGTAAAATTTTATATACCGAAGCATTTCCCAACCTCGACAGCGCCATCCCCGGCGGCATCTATCGCAGCGATCTCAGCGATTATTATTCCATTCAAAACGATTTTCCGCGGGTATACGGCATAGGTGAAGGCGGGTTGCCCGACTCGGCGCCGGCCACCAGGAAAGCGCAGGCCCTGCAGTTGAAAGGTTACCTGTTGTTCTTCGATCAGCTGTTGGCGAATTACCTGTCGCAGTTAACGAATATCCGCACGCTGTTTGCCTTATCGGCGCCGGGTGAAAATGAACGGCATACCTATTTTCTCAATACGCTCAACTCGGTGCCCGATCTTGCCAAACTGTTGCGGATGCCGGCCACCGATAGCGATGCACTGGCGGCGGGCACACAGGGAAGCACGCTGGTATATCCCGTTTCGAAAAACGACCTGTTGCAATGGATCGCCGCTCATCCCGATACCACATTCGATGCCGATGCATTACCGCCATACACCTTTGGTTCGCTGGCCGAACAGGAGATCATTTTACAACAGCTGAAAGAAGACCTGTTACAGCAACAGTACACCACCGGTTTTATAGGCAACGCGCCCGCCATTCATTATTACCTGCTCACTTCGCAGGATGATTTTGCGTTAGTGAGTAAAAAACATTTTGCTGCTACGGCGGAAGCAGATACAGAACTGGGCACTGTGATCTACATTGCCGGTTTCGATGCCAATTACCGCACCTATATCACCGGCAGCAACCGCGTAAGCTTCGATGTGGAGTTGAACCTGGTATCCTTTGCCAGCTACCTGCAGGAAATTGTAGAGGACGATGCCCTGTATGCCACCCGCCGCAATACGTTCCTCGATCACCTGTTAAGCCGGTTTGCCGAACAGTTTACCGATTTTGCGTTATTGTCGTATAAACAATACGCAACCGAAGAAGCGGCAACACAGGCCAACATAGAGGCAAAAGAAAACTTCTTAACGCATTACGATACTATCAGCCGCAATCGCGGTAAGGCGTATGACTATTTTGAGAACAACTGGAACACCGGTAATATTTCGGGGTTTGAACAATCGGTTAAATATATCAGCGGCATAGAGAACAAACTGGCGCACAGCCTGTGCAATTTTATTGTAACGCAATACGATGAGCTGTTCCAGGTGAACATCACCATTGCCAACCGTGCGTTTATGTCGTTACCGGGCAAATTCAACAGCCGGCCCGAAGCACAGGAAACGGCGCGTTCGGTTTTCAATGCATTGGGTAACCCCGGTAATTTATCAACCCGCTACCTGGCGCATGAGAGATTGTACACCCTGCAATTGCAATACGGTAATGGCAGCTTTGCCAATGTAGCTTATACCTGGCCCACCGAACAGGAGGCAGATGAAGTTCGCGCTGCGCTCAGCAGGGCATTCGATCTGCAACCACGGCCGGATGATGTTTTTGTAAGCGAACACATGTACCGGCTGCAATTGCAGAACAATACCGGCAATGTAATACGCACAGCCGTTGCCTTTACTACCGTTGAACAGGAAGCGCAAAACGCTTTACAGCGATCAAACGAAGGCATCAATGACAACACCCTATGGACACCCGTTGCGGACGCTGCGCAACCCGGCAACTTATACCTCGTTGCGGTTGCGCCCAATATGGTTGAGTTCATCGATGTAAATGCGTTCAAGATAGATATAGATAACACCATCGTAGGCCATCCCGATAATTTCACCTATGAAGTGCTCGACCGCACCAATGCCTTTAAATTCACCCCGGCTGAAATGTTCAATTCAACCGAAGAAGCGCAGGCGCATTGCTACAGTGTGCTGGCGTTGGGCGCCATTGAAAGCAATTACCAGGTGGGCAGAAATTTGCTGCACCGGAAATTCACGCTGGGCATTACCGGCAACGGCATTTTACAGGCTATTTGTGCAACGGAATGGGATACGGAAGAAGAGGCCATTCGCGCCAAAGATCATATTCATCAAATAATCCGCAACCGGGTATACCAGGTAAACATCGATAAAAGCCCGTATCGCTGGCGGTTCAATTATTATCTGGGTTTTGAAGAGAACGCCCGTTTTATTTTTACCAGCGTAGAAGAATATGCTGCATCGTCAGCAGCATTGCGGTCGGCAGCCCTGCTGCACCAGTCGGCCAATGAATTACAGGTACGGCAGCAGGAGAACCGTATCCTGTTGACCGCCGGCAAAAAGAACAGCCATGTGCCCGTGGTAGCAACCCCTGTACAACCGGATGGAACGCCCACGACAGCTGCCGTTTCAGCAGCGCTGGATACGCAAAAAAGCATTACGCCCATGCTGGGCAACCCTGATCCTGAAGTATATGACCGGTTTGTAGAACCTGATGAAATAAGCCGGCAGGGTTTGTATGTATACCAGTTGGTTGATAAAGACAATGTATACGCTGCTTACTCTGAAAGCTATGGCAGTTTTACGCAGGCCGATGAAGCCCGCAAAAAAATGGCGGCCTGGCTGCGGCAGCATGCCGTTGCGCAAACCGATGCCATTAAAAAAGTAACATACCGTTCGCAGGAATTTTTCAACCTGTTCCCCTGCGAAGAAGGAACGGTAATACCACCTTGTAGTTGCTCAACCGATCCCGAGGCAGATTATGTGTACTATTTCAGCCTCACCGTTGACGCCACCGGTAATACTGCCTGGCGCAGCCTGCAGCACTATGCTACCGAAGAAGCGGCCCGTAAAGACTACCAGTTCTTTATTATCTTATTAAAATATGCCGGCAACCTGTTTGTTGATTGTGATAACTGCAACAAAGAAGGCAAACGAACCTGGCGCATTTATATGCGCGAAGTGCTGGCCGAAAGCGCCCGCCGTTTTATGACGGAAGAAGCCGCCTGGGGCCATGAAGGAATTGAAAAATTCATTTGCGCGGTACAATCGGGTTTGGGTTTTCATAACTACCTGCGCGCAACGGATTGTTGTTATTCCTTCTATCTCAACTGCGGAGCCGACTTTATCGTTCACCCCTGTAAATACGACACGGCCGGTAAACGCACCGCGGTTATGCAGGAACTGTATTACCGGCTGCAGCGGTTTATTGAATCAAGGGCATACTCAACCCGTTGGGAACAGAATACACTTGTATTACTCGATCATGCAGCGCAGCCCTTTGCCCGGCATACCTTCGATAGCGTCGATGGCCAGAACCTGTGTAACTGGCTGGTGCAACTGCCCAATGAAATAACCGACAGCCGCAATAGTTATATTCTAAAGGATGGTACGTTATACCTGGTGGATGCCGACGGACAAACCATTCTGCAATCTTACAACAACAACTACAACCTTGAAAACTGGAAAACCGGGCTGCAACAATTCGCCTGTTATTTTCCAATAGTGGCAAACACCGATGAAGCCACCGGCCGCACCTCATATTGCATCGAAATAAAAATACCCGGTTTCAATAGCTGCGCCGATGACCGGCTGGAACTGCAGCCCTGCGGTTGTGGTGACCAGGCGCCGGTAACGGAACCGGATTGCTACGTTGCGTGGAGATCGGTTTGCTGTTTCGGCAGTTGCCAGCAGGCACAGGCAGCGCTGATCTATGCCATGCGCCTGTTGCTGAATTTCGAAAACTACCAGGCGGTGTTCGATTGCGAATGCAATTCATTCGGCATTGCCCTGAACTATAGTATCACCGGCCGTGAGCAAACGCCAAACGATCTGAAACCGGGCGGCGAACTGATTGCATACAACCCGCAATGTTATCCAACGCCCGACAGCGTATGTGATGCCGTTCGCCGCGCCAAAAAACTAACCAATGCCGAAGGACTGCATGTGGTTGAACATATTTTATTACGTCCGCTCAATTACGACGACTGCAATTGCCGCCGGGGAATTGGCTGCGGCGAGCGCATGCGCGACTGCGATTTTGTATGGAAAGTACCTGATGAAGACCCCTGCAGCACCGAACAGGATATTTGTTTTGTACCCGGCGCCGACCCGTATTCATTTATCGCCACCGTTGTACTGCCCGCATGGCCCGTTCGCTTTCGCACACCCGAAGGCCGGCAGTTGATGGAAAATATTTTATACCGTAGCGGGCCCGCACATGTTCTGCTGCGCATCTTATGGCTGGCTCCGCACGATTTCTGCTGTTTTGAAGGAAAATATAAAAACTGGCGCCGTCACCTGGCGCAGAAACAGGTTTGCAGCGATAACTTCTCTGTATGCGACCTGCTCGATTTTCTTTTCCGCAGGAACTTTGCGTGTTTGCCCGATTGTACCGACTGCGGCCCATGTGCATCAGATCAGCCCCAGGCACAACCCTGCTTCAGTGAAAACAGCAACCGCCTGAAACAAGACCAGCACCGGTTTACCAACCTGGTGAATGAAACTTTCTGCTGGCAACAAATAGTGTGTGATAAATACCGGTATACGCCCTGCGATCAGCCGGTGATAACGCGGGTACCCGGCACTGTTGATGCTGCCGTTCCGGCACTGGTTGAAGAACCACCGGTAGAAGCGGTTAATGCTGTACCATCAGCAACGCCTGATGAAACAACGGCGCCTGAAGAACCGGACACAACGCCGCCTGTTGAAACGGCCGCAGCCGAAGAACCGGTAGCAGCAACCACAACACCGGAAGAAGAAACGGCAGTGCCATCGGCCAGGGCGCGTTTCGTAAACAGCCGCATGGCCGGTTACCGGGCAGTTGCCCGCGAGGTAATAGAACGATCGAACAACAACCCGTTGGCGGTAATGGCACAGGCATACCTGAACGATCCCGATCCTACCCCGCAAAAAACAGATACGCTGATCACCCGTTTGCTCGAAAATGCCAAACCCGAAGAGGCAACCGTAAAACGCCTGAGCCGCGATATGAAAAAAGACCTCATCACGGCGCTCGTTTGGTTCTACCTCGACAAAATAAGTTTTGAGCAGATGGAAGTAAAACATATAAAACAGTCGGCCAAAACATTTGAAAAATTACGCAAGGCCAAAATTGGCATCCAGGGTATTTACGACGACTGGAACGGTATGGAAGTAAAAAAATACGAACCCGGTGTAAACCTCAACCTGTTGCATGAAGTAGTGACCGGTATCAAAAAATAACAACCAGCATGCAGCATATCATAAAAAAACAGGTAATTGAGCTTTCGATCGACAAACGCCTCGATGCTTTCGCTATTCAGCAGCAGGTAAGCGATTGGTACTGGCATCATTTCCTGTCGCTGCTGGAAGTTGAGTTGAATAAATTATCTACACCTGCAGAAGTTCAATACATCGACCGCCTCGAAATTGACCTCGGCGCAATCGATGTGCAACAATTACAAAAAACACAATTGCATAAAATAGCACTACCGGTCGTCACTAATAAAATACAGGAGCATATTAACGTTCAGCACGCAACAACCAGTAAACGTTCCGGCCCGCAACATGCATTTACCCAATGGCTGCATTACATGCAAAATGGCTATCTGCCCTGGAATGTATTACGCATATCGGAAGAATGGCTGAACAAGGTGCTGGAAGAACTGGCTGTGAATCACCACAGCGTAACCCAATTACGCGAGGCGATAAGGAAAAACAAGACCGTAGCCACACGCATGGCGCAGCAACATAGCGCGGCCTGGCTCACCCAACTCATTACCGTTTTAACGGCCGGTAATCAAAACCGGTTACCCGATACCGTTGAAGCAATTGAGCAATTGTTCACCAGCTTACAGGAAGCAGGCGCTACTCAGATGGCAGCGCCCAACCGAAAACAGCACTGGCAGCAAATACTAAACCTTGTTGCTGTAAAGAATGAAAAGCTTACCACCACCCAACTGGCAACCGCTATTATACAGGAACATATTACCATTGAGCACCTGCCGGCACTGGAAAAAATAATGCCGCAGGCAGCAGGCTACGCCCGGTTACAACCGGCGCTGGCGGCAGTTCAGCAACAACTGCTACGGGAAGCAACCGCCCAACAACGCAAGGCAGGTGATAAAACGATCAATCGTGATAAGAAAAAACTTACTCACAACGGCGAACAACCGGCAGCCGATAGCAAACGGCGGTGGCTGAAAGAAGAGGACGGATTGTTTGTTCAACATGCCGGGCTGGTACTGGTACATCCCTTTCTCCGCTCGCTGTTCTCGCTATGCGGCCTGCTCGGGGGAAAACATTTTTCCAATACGGCCAGCCAGCAAAAAGCGATTTACCTGTTGCATTACATAGCCACAGGCGCTACAACGGCTGAAGAACATGAACTGGTTATTCCGAAAATATTATGCGGTTATGCAATTGAAGAAGCGGTAAACACCGACATACTCCTTTCCATAAACGAATTACAGGAAGCCGATGATCTCATGCGCGCGGCCATTGCGCAATGGAACATTTTGAAAAGCACTTCGCCCGATGGGTTGCGCCAGGGCTTTCTGCAACGGAATGGAAAACTGCGTACGAAAAATGAGCAGTTGTACATAGAGGTGGAAAAGAACGCCATCGATGTACTGCTCGATCATTTGCCATGGAACCTGGGTTTGATCAGGCTGCCATGGTGGGGTGAAATTATAAGAGTTGAATGGAGATAAAACGTCTGCCATGAAAACACACGCTACAAAAACCACGGCGCCTGCACCTGCTGCCAGCAGCGCACCTTTCTTTACCAAAGGTGGCGGACAGGCTATGCAGAACAGGGAAACGGGCGGTTCGTTCTTTAGTACAGGACACCCCCCCGCCATACAAACCAAAGCGGCCGATGGTAAACAGGAACAGGAATCGGAAGGCATCGGTGACCAGGTAGTGCAACGTTCGGGTGAAACATCGGCGCCTGTTGGTGAAACGAGCGGCGCGCCTGGCATTCAGGCCGATTGGATGGTGGGAGACCTCTGGCCATCGGAAAATCCGCCAACCGATGGGCAATGTCATGTGATCCTCGGCGGTCGAAGGATCGATCACTGGTCGGGTTATGTGCCGGCCATGCGGCATTTGTATATTGACTACTATCTGAACAGTTCCGATTATGGGGTTATAGAAGCAGGGCCCGTTCCATCGCATGCCACTACCGGCGGCGGCCATAGCGGCGCCTGGGTAAAGCCAGGCACCTGGGAAGCACGCGGAATACAATGGGATATAACACCAACCGATTGTCCCACATTTGTCAATTGCCTCAAAACGCGCACCGCCGCTTATCACGCTGCAGGCCATCCATACCATGCTACCAGCGGCCCCAACAGTAATTCATTTGCCTGGTGGGTATTGAACGAATGCGGCATCAATGTAAATTTTCTCCTGGGATCATACCCCTATCTCGGCTTCGATTACTGGCAAACCCATACGGCAGCCAGTTCAACCCCGGCTCCCGTTGGAACACCTGTTCCCGCGCCGGTGCCGGCTGAAGTTCAACCCAAATTGACCGTTGGCCAGCCCAATGATAAATATGAACAGGAAGCCGATTCAGTAGCTGACCATGTGGTACAGCGTATGGCCGGTCCCGGTAATATTCAAACCAAACCCGTAAGCGGTATCACGCCCTTTACACCCGGCCTGCAAACAAAATGTTCGGCCTGTGAAAAGGAAGAAGCCGTGCAAAAAAAGGGAAGCGACGGAACAGCGCCGGCCAATATAGAGCAACAGCTGTCATCTACCCGGGGCAAAGGTGCTCCCCTGCCCCCGCTGATACGCAGCAAGATGGAAAACGGCATTGGCAGTGATCTCAGCAAGGTAAGAGTACATACCGATGGCGATGCCGTACAAATGAACCGGCAATTACATGCACAGGCATTTACGCATGGGAACGACATTTATTTCAACAGCGGAAAGTACAACACCGATAGTGCGGCCGGGCAACATTTGCTGGCGCATGAATTAACACATACCGTACAGCAATCGGGCAACGCTTCGGCGCCTGTACAACAAAAACCTGAAGGGGCGCCATCCATACAACGTGTTCCGTTGCTTGCGCCATTGGTGGGTATCGGTGCCCGATATGTAGCCGGAAGACTTATCCGCTGGGGCGTTGAAAAACTGCTCGACGATAATGAAGAGGCCGATATGGTGCGCATGGGTAATCATATCATCAAAACCCTGCTGGCCATTCCTATCAACCTGAAGGGCATGCCAATATTCGATCCGCCCGCATACATTGCCAATCACATCAAAGCCTTTGCTACGCTTGTACAATGGTATGAAGAGAACAAAGCCACGGCAACCACGTTCGGCATCTCATTCAACGATCAATTAAAGAACGGTGTTCTATTGAATATCAAATACGGTAACCTCGCTTCGAAAAAAGGTGTTCGTATCCGGTACCACCTTGCTACCGGCCACTACGAAATGCCGGCGCAGTTCATGGAGATGACGCACCCTGCATTCAACATGGAAGGCAAAAAAGAAAACACGTATCTCGCGGTGGGCATTGATGGTACAGACAGTTCCATTTACGGCGGCATTGCGGTGCTGCCCCGCGGCTGGACGGTAACTGCCACCAGTAAAACAGCCATGCAACAGTTGCTTGATGAAGCATCACTGATAAAACTGGTATTTGGGGAAGACTACCCGCTTGAACTGTTTACAAAAGTTATATACCAGAATGCCATTACCGGCGGTATGCTGCAGTTCAACCTGGCCGGGTATTATAAGATCAGCGACGGACAGATGCTGATCGGCAGCATTGCCATCATCGACGATATTTTCGCCTGGGATGGTTACCTGCGGCTCCATGTGAAAGGACTGGAAGAAAAAGAAATGCCGCTTGAACGCGATCGCCGCGCAAAACTGCACGGGATCATCCCCGACATTCAACTGAACAAGACCTGGAATATCAATAACATTACCGCTTCGCTGCACGCTTCCTATGCAGCCGGCATACTCGACATTCGCGGCGAAGCAGAATATATACCAACAGATAATAAGGGCCGGGTTAAAAGCGCAAAAGCCACGCTGATAGTAACTACTAAAGAAAAAGCCTGGGAAGAAGTAAAACAGCAGTTACCTGCCATGGAAGACGACGGTAAGGTATCATTATCTACCCTTTCAGCAACAGGAAATGAGCTGGTGGTGGCGGGTTGGGGACTTATTGAATTATCAATCGTAAAAAATGAGGACGGCTCAGACCTTGTAAGCGGTAAAGCAGCGGTTGTAATAGATCCCGACGGGCATATTACCGTAAGCGGCAGCATTACTGTTGAGAAAATGTATACGCTGATGCATCCAACGGGTACCGACTGGGAGCCGGTACATCCCGCGCTGGAAAAATCATTTGGTCCATATATGATCTATGTACCGGGTGTGCCTGCCGGTTTGTATTTCAAAGGCCACGGCGGTTTATATTACAAATACATGCTGGGCCCATTGACATTACACGACATTACTATTGCCGGCATTTATTCAACCAACCCGGCTATCAACAAAGAATTATCCGTATCGGCACGGCTAAATCTCTCTGCTGAATTGAATGGAAAAGTAAATATCTGGGCGAAAGCAGCCGTGCGGGTGGGAACAAAGATCCCGTATCTGGGCTTTAACCTGTCTTCAGTCGTGGTGGATGTGGATGGTGAAGCCTCCCTCAAAACCTATCTCGACCTTGCGGCCACTTTTGGGGTAAGACAAAAAACAAAACCAGGCACCACCAAAGATGAAAAAGTGCCAAGAACCTATATCAAAGGCGCACTGCAACTGGCTGGCGAATTAACGCTGGCATTAAAAGGATTGATAGATTTTTCCGTAGCGGGAGGCACTGTAGCCGACCCGGAGATCAACAAACAATGGCCTGTTGCAAACGCCGGCCTGACGGTAGACTTTGACTATGATCTCGGCGACAAACTCACCAAAGAAAAGCTAAGGGAAATAGTCAGGTTCAGACGCTCATCATTCAACAACAAGAATTTTGTAAAAGGCGTGCTGCAAAACAAAACGCCAAAAGAAACGAATGCGAACAAAAGCAAATTCACCAATGAAGAAAGCAAAGAGGTAACCGAAGGAAGCGACAGCCCGATCCCTATTCCTGAGAAAACAATGCCGCCTGCAGCCATTAAAGACGACTTCCAGATGGAGGGCCAATGGCATTACCTTGAATTAACCGTAGGCGAACCCGGCGAACCAGTTACCCTTAAAATGGCAAGCACGCCAAAGGAATTGTCGGAAAAAATAAGGGCAGAACGGGACCGCACGGTTATGCTGCTAAAAACTGAAAAGGACGAAGACAGGAAAAAAGAACTGCAACGGAAGATCGACGACCTCGACGAATTACAGAAAAGCGCCAGCCGCCTCATCTTCCGCACCCAGGAAAAAGGCCTCGATCCCAACAACTATGAAGTTCCCGGATTTCATCCGTTAAGCAGGCAGATCGCTGATTTTGGCAAACGGTACGGCATAAAAGACCTGGGCGCCACGGCGGCATCAACACCTGCGCCGGGAAGCGCAACACCCAATGCAGCACTGGGCGATGGCAGTTATGAATACCCGATCCCCATCAGGTGGGCAAAACGCGGTTATCATTCGCCCATTACGTTAACACCCTATTCGCCGAGGTGGGGAAAGATACCGCCGCCGCCGGAAGTCACTGCCAGTTGGGATGGGAAAACAAAACTCGAACTGCCACCCACTCAAAAGAACTCATTCCCCGGGGATGCAAAATCCGAAACACGTAACGGTCATGAAGTCAGGTTCATTTACATTGGGGTAGACCCCATGTACCAGGCAAAACAAATAAGGGATAATAAAAAGCGACTGAAACGCAGGAAATCACCGAAAAAATACAAGGTTTCAAAAAAAGTAAGGAACCTGTTTGAAAACTATAATTATAGCTGGAAGCTGGGACCCACCGATGCAGACCATGCATTAGACCAGGGCCTCGGCGGCAATGATACGTTGAATAATGTATGGCCGATCTACGACACCATGAACCGCGAATATGCAAACGAGATCTATGATCAACCGGTACAGTATATAGAGAGCGGCGAAGTGAAACACAGCACCCCGCGGGAACTGTATGGAAAAATGTTCATCATTAACTCCATTGGCGATCCTGATAAACCCTGATAAAGCAACCGGATTTGAAAGCGCATTCACCAACCAACACCACAACCACAGCCCCCGGCAGCAAACCTTTCTTCAACAGGAAAGGCGGTGAAGCGGCTTTCAATAATGGAACTTCTTTTTTCAAAAAAAGCGATCCGCCTGTTCAGGCAAAACTAAATGCAGGAAGGCCCAATGACAAATATGAACAGGAGGCAGATCATGTTGCCGATAAAGTAGTACAGCGGCTGCATAGTCCGCGCGAACAAACAAAACCGGTTACGGCATCCACTCCGGTAACGCCCTTTGTTCAAACAAAATGCGCCGAATGCGAAAAAGAGGAAAAACTGCAGCAAAAAGAAGAAGGGGAAACAAACAATGAACCGCCGTTAAAGAACACGGCTCCCCCGCCGCCGGGCGAATTCAGTGAGGAAAAAGATGGCGGTGTTGTGCAACTATGCGGCTGCCACAAAAAAAAAGAAGTACAGAAAAAAGGAGATGACGATTCAGTAATGCCGGGCCTCGAAGAACGTTTATCGGCCACGCAGGGCCAGGGCGCTGCACTCCCCGACCCCGTGCGCACTACCATGGAAACCGCTATGGGCGCCGATCTCAGCGGAGTGCGCATACATACCAACAGCAACGCCGCTCAAATGAACCAGGGCCTGCATGCACAGGCTTTCACCCATGGCAACCATATTTATTTCAACGAAGGCCGATACGATACAAACAGTGTGGCCGGGCAGCACCTGCTTGCGCATGAGTTAACGCATACCATACAACAGGGAGCAGTACCCCAACGGCAACCCGCCACCAGTGAAACCGGTACAAATAATTCATTACCGCCGGAAACAGCCGTTGCTCCTGCACAACCGGCACCATCCACGGTAGCTACTATTGTACCTGCACCCGCCGCCACTCCCGAAGCGGTTACCGCTCCACCGGAGGTGCCGGCAGCCAATTACCAGGCTATGCCCCAGCAAAGCGGCAACATGCCTGCCGTGGCGGAAGCACCGTCACCGGCACAACAGGCTGAACCACCTGCTGTGGCTGGTGAACCATCACATACGCAAGCGGCATCTGCAGCAGTGGCCGCTGAACCGGCGCCGGTTCAACAGGGCGCACCTGTACCGGAAGCAACAAACGCCGGCCTGGAAACAGCAACAGCAGTTGGTGAACAAATGCCCGGCAGTGAACCGGAAACCAGGGAAGAACAGTCAACCGGCATCGAAACAGAAGAAGGGCTGTTAATGAACCGACTGGCACAGGCGGAAGAATCACCCTTAAAACAGGAGGCGCAATCGCAGGCAAACTTTATGCGCCAGGATGCATGGATGTCGGAAATGGCGGTCAACCGCATTGCCTTCCGCAGATCGGTTGAGTACAGCACGTATTTTGGCACCGTGCGGGAAAATATTACCGGTTTTGTGCTCGACCGTGTGCTGCAGGTGCAACTATCGCTCATCAACAGCCGGCAGTTCCTGTTAATGAATGCCGAAGCCGTTAAAGCGCATATCAGCGCCATGGTCACCGGCGCATTGACGCAGGGCCTAACCACCAGTCTGCAATTCGTAAACAATATTTCATCGTTCGTAACCAGCACCCAACAAAACATCATCGGGGCTATTGGCGGTATTGCGGGCCGCATAACCGCATTGGTGCAATCGATCAGTTTGCCCGACCTGCCCGGTGTTGAAACAATACGCAACAGCATTGTCGGCGTCATTAACCGCATCACCGGTTTTATCACTACGGCGCTCGACACCGTAGTGTCATTCATTACATCGATGCTGCAAAAAGCGATGAATGCCATTGCCCTTATCGTTGAAAAGCTGAACCAGTTCGTAAACCGGTTGCTCGATATAGCGCTGGCAGCGGTTAACCAGCTTATCGGTATGGTGTTTGGTTATCTCGAACGTATAGGCGCTGCCGTCATAAGCACCCTGATGAGCATCCTGAACAATACGGTATTTCCGGTTTTGCAGCGGGTAGAAAGAATGATCCTGCAAAAGATCGAGCTCACGCGCAGGCAGATCATCCGCATGATCCGCAAAAATTACCGGCAGGCGCTGCAAAGCATTGTAGATGTGGTATCGCCCGGACCGGCTGCACAAACCGCGGGTCAGCATCAAAACGGCGTTCCCCTTACCATTCAACAACAAATTCAACAAATAAACGCTGTTGCGTACCAGTTTGCCACCGCCAATGCGTTTATCATCGACGACTTCGAACAAAAAACGGCATCTGTATTTTCGATCCTGGTGCAGCAACTGTTATCGGCCATACAACAGGTTAAACTGCAAATTCAGGTAGCTATTGCCCGCATAGCGGTAAGAATAGCGCAGTTCATTTTACGCATGATCGATCAGTTGGGACGTATTATAGATATTGTAGCCCGCGCTGCAGACCGCATAATACAATCTGTGATCGATGCGTTTACGCGGTTGTATGAAGCGATAACCAATCTTATCAGTAATCCTGTACGGGCCCTGCAACTGGCGGCGCAGAGCATATGGAACCGCATACAATCCTTTATAAGGGATGCCATCAGTAATTTTGTAACGGGTGGCGCATTTGATGTAAACAGTTTGAACGGCAGTTCGCGTGCGTTGTTTGCACCGCCGGCTTTATTGGCGCCTGCTTTCCTGGCGCCGCCGGTGATCGTGGAAGTAATCATTGTAACGGTTGTCGTAATTGGCGGCGCCGTCGTTATATTCGTTGAAGGATCTGTGGTCATCATCATTGGCGGAGTTGTCATCGTTATTGCAGAAGAAGTGTTGATTGCCATCATCATCATTATCGCTATCATAATTATCATCATCATCCTGATCCTGATAGCGATCCTGCTCTATTTGCTGTACAAACTGGTGCAGGCAATATTAAAACCCGCGCCGATACCTGTACCCGGTCCTGGCCCAGGCCCAGGGCCAGGACCCGGACCTCAGCCGAAACCCAGGCCCAAACCCAAACCCTGTCTTGTATATCCCCTCGGGTACCACAGGGGAGGAAATGCCAGGCATAATTTCTGTGCCGATACGGTTCCGCCTAACGTATACCCGGGTAACGATATTGAAGTGGTACACCCCGCCATGGGCAGAAAAAGCTATGATGCGATAGACCTGGCCGATCGTTTGTGGGAAGTGAAAACAAATAATTACAGTAATTATGGCCCCTGGTTACGCCGGATTACCATTAACAGGGCGCTGGCTGAAATTGCAAGGGAATTGCCCCTGGCAACGGCCTGTTTGCATGGTTATGTTTTTGCTGTAACCGACCAGCAAATGTACCTCGATCTGTTACCAAGGATACCACCGGGGGTGAATTTACTATTGATAAATTGTTAATTTGTTGTATGAGCAAACTGGTAAAATTATTTTGTCCTTTCAATACACCTGTGCCGGTTCAGCCGGTACTTGATCTGCTGACCCGCCAGTTCCCTGGCGATGCTTTTGATAAAACAATTGATATAGAAGGGGAACTCGTACAATTGGAAGACGCCGCGCTATTTATCAAAGATACCATTCACCATAACGAACGCATACCTCTGATCACCAATGGCAACGAGCGGTTGATGGTTGAGCTTTCCGGTTTTGCCCTTAAAAAACCATTTGGTTACGCAGGTGAAAATGTATGGTATATCCTTATTGAAATGGCGGATGATGTGCAGCCGGCCGCTCCTTACCTCAGTTTCATGGAGGAACTGACCGCCCTGTGGCGCCCATACTGGGCAGTTATCAACGACAGCAATACAGAAGCGTATGCCGCCCTGCAGCTACAGCCGGTGGGTTTTGAAATAGCCACGAAGCTGGGCCTGCCCCGGTTAATGCCACCTGCAAAATATCGCGGCCCTTTTATTCCTTCCGGTATTGCGTGGATCAATTACTGGAGCAAAGCAACCGTTGAGCAAATGCGGGTAAACTACAATACGCTTAAAGAACAGGTGTTTTCAGTAAAACAAACCGCTGATGCGGCACTGTTATTTCAGCTCACCGAAAAAGTTTTGAATATTGAAAACCGCGAAGACCTGCAACTGCTGATCAGCATTTTTGATGCCTACCCCGATGTGGGCGGCCGGCTTATACAATAACAAACACCTATCGATCAAAACACAAAAGCATTGTAATGAAAGAACTCATATATCTTGAACAACTGATCAGGTACCGGCTCAACAGTTATTTTCCATCGGGCAGTGAGGAAGCCGTGCCTGTAATGCCTACCCTTGACCAATGGCATTATCCGCTGGCCGATTTTGTGCACAGGAACAAACTCAACGTACATGAAGCTACGCTGCTGCTGGCAGCGCTGGCGCCGCATGTACAACCCGACTTGTTCGATAGCGCTGTAGAAGGCAAACTGAACGATTCGGGCAATTTTCCAAAGATCGGCGGCGTAAGGGGAAAGAATTCGCGCACCTTTTTACCAACGGGTGAAACGCTGCTCTTTCTGCTGGCGGGTGAACAACTTGCCCAGCGAATGCAGGTACAACAGTTATTCGGTTCGCAACACCTTTTTGCGAAGAAAAAGATCTTGTGGCTGGAAGAGCTGCCAACCGGCGAGCCCGCCATGAGCGGCCGTATTATTATGTCGCCCGATTATATCGATACTTTCTTAATAGGCAAACCCTCCCCACCCCATTTCAGTACCACGTTCCCGGCCAAACGCATCGAAGAAAGCAGAACATGGGCCTCGCTCGTGATCAATGACGATCTTAAAAAACAGATAGAGGAGATCAGGAGCTGGCTCAAATACAACAGTCAGCTCATGAACGAATACGGTATGAAGGACCGGATCAAAAAAGGCTACCGCGCCCTGTTTTATGGAACACCCGGCACCGGGAAAACCCTAACCGCGGGTATCCTGGGCAATGAAATGGGCAAAGAAGTGTATAAGATCGACCTGTCGATGGTGGTAAGTAAATACATAGGCGAAACCGAAAAGAACCTCGAAATGCTTTTTGCCCGCGCAGAAGACAAAGGCTGGATCCTGTTCTTTGACGAAGCCGATGCCTTATTTGGCAAACGCACCAGCGTTCGCGACGCACACGACAAATACGCCAACCAGGAAGTATCGTACCTGTTACAGCGTATTGAAGATTACAATGGACTGATCATTCTGGCCACGAATATGAAAAGCAATATCGACGACGCTTTTATGCGCCGTTTCAACGCCACGCTTCGCTTTCCGTTCCCCGATGCCGGCGAACGCATGCAGATCTGGAAAAAATCATTTCCTGAAAATGCCTTATTTGCCAAAGAACCCGCCGCCGAGGGCAGTGACGCCGGCAGCGTAGATGTTCCTGAACTGGTAAAAAAATATGAAATGGCCGGTGGCAGTATCATCAACGTAGTACATTATGCCAGCCTGAAAGCACTGGAACGCCGTAACGGGCACAACAATGCAGAAAATGGAAAGCTGACCATCTACCTCAATGACGTACTGCAGGGCATTCAGAAAGAAATGATGAAGGAAGGGAAGCCGTTTCAATAGGCGATGGGCAAAAGGCAATTGGCAAAAAGGCCAAACGCGGAACGTTTAAAACAGACTTAAGCATTCCGCGTTTGGCGTTCAGCATTCAGCATTTACGGCAATAACCTGTACCACTTCGACACACCATCACTAACCAGTCTGAAACCATTCACAGCGCCTACTGAAACACCACTCGTCATAGAAGAGCCATTAAAGTTCAATGCATAGTAAGTTGAGCCGGGTGAAGTAATAGTCCAGGAAGGGTTAGCTGTTATATATGCCGTAACACTAAACCATATTATTGTACCTGGCGGATAGCTGGCCGCGGAAGGCAGGGTTATACTATTAGTTGATGAAGCACCCGAACCTCCATTAAAAGTTACAACAATAGCGCGAATGTTCAGATCTGTGATAGTCTGGTTCATTACACCTCCTGTAGTACCGGTATATACCACAAACCCCTGAGCAGCCGTAGGCGTAGACCAGGAGCCATCGCCTCTGAGAAAGTTACTACTGGTACCGGTACCGCTTATGTTTAATTTCGACAATGCAATAGCAGCACTGCCTGAAACCTGTGTATTGGTGATACTGCCGTCAGCTACACTGGCAGAGCCCGCTGATTTGGCATATAAGGCGTATGGTACGCTTAACAACTGGCTGGTGCCGCTTATTGTATAACTGGTTCCGCCCGATGGATCGATTTCTGTTTTAATGTAGTATGGACCGCTGCTCCATTCGATATCGGAAAAAGTACCGGTCACTACCGATCCCGCACCTATATCAATACTTACCAAACCATTGGTATTTGTAGAGGGCGTTTGTGTTTCTACATACACCGCCGTTCCGACTGCCGATCCCTGTAATATGCTGATACGAAGGCCTACGGCATGATTAGTCACCAGGGCATTTGATGCATTCCTGATGATTGCCTGGTAACTCATTTTTTCAGGCGCCTGCGCCATGGTGCACGTAGTGGTAATAATTGCGATGATAAGTACAATCAGTTTTTTCATATTGGCCTGGATTTAGAGTTTAGTGATTTTGAAAGATTCAACAATTTGGTTTTCGTGAAGGATGTTAAGGATATAAGTGGCGGCAGGCAGATGACTTATATTGATTTGCATACTACCCGAATTGATCCGTTTGCTTTCGATCATATTTCCTTTAAGATCCGAGATCTGGTACATCCTGTTGCCGGTAGCATCGGTTTGCAGCGTCAGCAAATGGCTTGTTGGGTTGGGAAATACCGATATGGCTGTACCCGTAGTACTGAACTGTATAGTGCTTACAGGCGTATAAGTGCTGGCACCATCAATATCGGTTTGCCTGATGCGGTAGTAGTTGTTTCCCGGGTGCGGTTGATAGTCGAATGTTTTGTAATTCGCGGTACTGTTGCTGGTGCCCTGTCCTGCAACCCTCGTGAGTTCTGTAAACGTCCTTCCATCGGCGCTTTTTTCAACAACGAAATAATCATTGTTCTGTTCAGTAGCTGTTTGCCACGTAATAAGTACACTGTTATTATCGTGCTTAGCCAGTTTAAAACTTAAAAATCTAACAGGCAATACTTCATAAATAACGGCAATGGACTGAATGCCCTGGTCGGAAGAACCGGATGCGCCTGCAGGCGTGGTATAAAAGACCTGGCCAATAGTAAAGCTGGCCGAACCGCCGCCCGATGCATTACCTCCGGAAGCAGGCTGCACCTGCTGGGCATAACCGTCGGAATAACCGGCGCCTAATAACACGGCAGTGCAAAGCAATTTGGTTTTGATGTTCATCGGTAAAGGATTTAGGCTGCTAAAGTATCGTTAGCTTATAGCATAATCCTTTCATACATAACCTTACAATTATATTTACGTAAATACACTTATAAAGAACCGTTAATGTATGTACCCATAAGTTGAAAAAGGTAGCGAAGAAACCGGCTATAATATTAGTGGTTACAGCATATGCAAATGAAAAAATTCAATATAGAGAAGCTGAAGAATGTCTGAGGAAAACCAGGTTCAACATAATTTAATATTAAGGGCCCGCCAGTTCAATGGCCGCAAACGACATCAGCCCCATACTGGTTGCCAATACTTCTTCATCCACGTCAAAGGTTGCTGTATGCAATGAAGAAGTGATCCCCTTTTGCTGGTTGCCTGTTCCCAGCAAATAAAAACAGGAAGGCACGAGCTGCGAATAACGGGCAAAATCTTCCGCAGCCATCCATATTTCGGCTTCTTCTACGTTACTACTGCCAAGATATGTATGTGCACAAGCGGTTAAATGTTCCGTTATCACCGCATCGTTGATAAGAAAAGGATAACCACGGTTGATGACGAAGGTACAACTGCCGCCCATGCTTTTGGCAATGCCTTCGGCCATTTCCTTCATTCGCTGGTGTGCTTCGCTGCGCCAGTCTTCATTCATGGTGCGGAAGGTGCCTTCGAGGTTCACTTCATCGGGTATAATATTGATGGCGCCATTGGCAATCACCTTTCCAAACGAAAGTACCGTTGGTAGGGAAGGATTGGCAAAACGGCTTACCACCTGTTGCAGTGAAACAAGTATCTGGGCAGCGATCATTACCGGATCGATATTGCGATGCGGCTGCGCGCCATGCCCGCCCTTTCCGCGAACGGTAACAAAAAGTTCGTCCATCGACGCCATGAATTTGCCTTTTCGTACCGCTATTTTCCCCGACTCAAGAAAAGGAGATACATGCTGGCCGATCACTGCCGATGGAACAGGATCTTCCAATACGCCTTCTTTGATCATTTGCAATGCCCCGCCGGGAAGTACTTCTTCCGCCGGTTGAAACAATAATTTTATATGGCCACCAAATGATCCACGCATTGATTGAAGGATCTCTGCAGTGCCTAACAAAGAAGCTGTATGAAAATCATGTCCGCAGGCATGCATCACGCCGGGATTGGTGGAAGTGTAAGCGCATTGATTCGCTTCTGTAATGGGCAGCGCATCCATATCGGCACGCAGGGCAACAACTTTATCTGAAGCAAGTTTTCCTTTTACGGTAGCAAGCACCCCTGTGCCGGCAACCGGCTTCCACTCGATGCTCATTTCATCCAGTTTGCTTTTAATGAACGCACTGGTCTGGTATTCCTGAAATGACAATTCAGGATGGGCATGCAGATGCCTGCGATAGCCTGTTATTTTATCAGATAGTTCTGCCGCCTTTTGTCTGATTGCACCGGTCATGCCGCTTATTTTTTATGCGCTGTTTTTGCCCGCGCCATTATTTTATCGAGCCGTACAGGTTTGCCGCCGGCCTGTTTACTTTTTTCCGCCGCTTCCAGGAAAGCGATCAGCTCCAGTGTTTCTTCTTTTGCTACCGGGCTTTTTCCACTGTCGAAAAATGCGGTTACCTGCTGAAGCAAAGCTTCATATCCTGTAAACGTTCCTAATGATACGATGTTCTTTTCACAGTAACAAGTTCCGCCAAAATCAGTTTTACCGGCGCGTAATCCCCTAAATGTTCCAACGCGGCCATCTTTCCATGTGGCCGTTACAAAATCACTATCGGTTGTAAAAAAACGCTGCACCGTAATACAACCCATGCCCATCAATGCATACAGCATTTCCACGCCATGAATGCCATACCAGAACAGGTCGGGATGCGTAGGTTCCAAAAAAGCCGGACTAAAGACATCCGCTCCGGTTATCTTTCCGTACCTGCCGGCTTGTATCTCCTGAACCGGTTGCAGGTACCGTAATGCAGAAGAACTGAACAGCGGCACATTATATCGTTCTGCCGCTGCAAAAATAGCCAGCGCATCTTTTAATGATGCCGCAACGGGCTTATCGATAAAAACAGGTTTGCCTGCCCGAAATACTTCCAATGCCTGTTCTTTATGCAGGCGGCCATCATTTGTTTCGAGCAATACAACATCTACCAGGCGCAATAACTCCTGTATGCCTGTTGTTACCTGTACGCCTAGCGTTTTTATTTCTTCGGTATATAACGGAATACGTTTTTGGCTTAATGCAAGTTCCCTGCTGCCGAAAGGATAAGCCGCCACTACCTTGTAGCCATCGTAGGTATCGCCTGCTGCAGCATTATTGAGCAGCCTGGTAAAAGCGATACTGTGCGAAATATCGAGCCCGATAATGCCAACCCGTTTCCCCTTTTCAACAACAGGTATGGCGCTTCGTTCAGCAAACACCTTACTCCCTGCAAACAATGCCAAAGCAGTACCCGCGGCTTGCCGAAGAAACATTTTCCGGTTCATACAAACTTTTTGGTTGTTGAATGATAGTCGCCGAACATTTCACAATGAGCAGTCTTATGGCCTGTATTTCCAAAGCTCCACCGAACGGCGGAAAAAGATCGTTCCTTCTTTATCCATGGCAAACAAAGAAGCATTCGTATTCAAAATGGTCACTGCTTTGGTTTGCGGATCGATCTTAAACAAATTGTTATTTCCCGTTCCATAAACCATACCCGAAGGATGAATGGCCATCGCCGCACTGCGCCACACATGGCTGTTGAACGGCGGATAATCGTACAACTTGTGGGTAGAGATCACCGCTCTTTTATCTGCATCAAAAATAAACAACGTACCATCGGCCACGCCCCAGATATAGTTATCCGGTCCTTTTATTAAACAGGTAATAGCGGCCGCACCCGGTACCGGAACCAGCTCAAATACCTTTTCATTACGCGCAATATCCCATCCAAATAAAACAGCTTCTTTTGTTGATGGCCTGATGCCTAATCCACCCGAGATGCTGGTACCGCCAAGTACAATAGCTTCGTTCTGCACCAGGCTTACTACCGACTGCTGCGCCACCGGTTGATCAAACACCTTTAGGTCTTTGTTCTTCTCATTGTAAACAACCAATGCACCGCCCAGTTTTCCATACTCGGGCACGGTGCCGAAAAATATTTTCTCTTCAGTGGCCGTATTCACTTTCAATACCGCAAACGCCCGGCTCTGTGCTGCCGCTTCACCTATCATTACAGGATTCTCCTCCGCAACATTCCAATGGCGTTTTGTATCATACATGTAAAAACGTCCCCGGGGATAAATACCGAAAAATATTCTACTGCCGCTTACCGCCATTCCTTCCGTTTGATCGAGCCCGGTATATTTTGTGTTGACCCCGGTTCGCGGATCGTAGGTCGCATGACCACCGGCGAGGTAACCGCCCATCCAGATCTTTTCATCGGGACCGTACAACAATGCATTAATGGGAATGGGCTGCGGCGGTATATGCAGTTTCAATTTTTCAATGGCGCCTGTTGAAAGATGGTACTTAACAATATTGGCACCAGATGTAAGTACATACAATTTGTTCCTTGAACCAAACGCCAATGCATTGGCCGTTCCTACACCGGCCGCCAGCTCTTTTGCAGTAGCTACCGGTTTCGATGCATTGAACTTCATAAGTCTTTTACCGGCTGTATAAAAAACGGTTTGTGTTTTCTGATCGGTTAACACAGCTTTCATATCCATGCCTTCGACTTCCTGTTCTACCTGTTTTGTGTGCAAATTATAAACAAGGGTGGTATTACCGGCAGTGAGTAATGCGAGTAAACGATCGTGCCCGTTTTTACCGGGTACCATTTCAAGACCGTATACAAAATCTTTATTCCGGTATTTTTCCGGAAGCAGTTCTTTTTTTTCCCCGGTAACCGGATCCATTTCCAACAGGTGCGCATGCGATCCTACCCCCGCATAAAGCATTCCTGTTCTTTTATTATAGGCCAGACTGCGTACATAGTTCTCTCCTTCTGCCAACGGTCCTTTGCCCACATCGGAAAAACCCTGTTTCGGATGATAACGAAACACCCTGCAGCCCGGGTATGTGGCACCAAACACTTCGCCCGCTTTACCAGCCGTGAGGTTCCATACATAGGTTTGTGCCGGCAATACCCGGCCAAGATTTTTCACTTCCCTTGTACCGGGTTTATGACTAAACAAAAAACCACTGGCGCCGGGTATATACAAAATGCCATCTGTTGCCACAGCGAGGTCCCAGGCGCCATCGGCCCCTTCAAGCGGTGTATCAAGCAACAGTTCTCCCGTAACTACATCGTAAGCCAACAGGTGCGCAGGTTCGCCTCGTACAACCGTATAAACCAACGCTCTTCCTTTGCCGTCTTTTAAAAAGATGCTGCCCTGGATCATGGAGGCGCCCAACTGCGGGCCAAGATTGGTATATGTTCCCGGTTGATCCTGCGCAAAACTTTGTACGGAATATAAAAGCAGAAAAAGCACCATCAGTTTGTTTCTCATAATAACCCTTTTTCGCTTTTGAGAAATTTGTTTACAAACGCATCATCATGTAAATGCGGGTACGCATCATACACCCGGCTGATGGCTTCGTATTGTCCGGCCGACAATTGTTCATGCGGATCCAGGCACCAGATCCCTTCCAGCAAACCCTGCCTGCGTAAAAACTCATGTATACCGGGTATACAACCGTGAAACTGGTTGGCAACGTCGAACATGGCAGCGTTCACATCGGTAATTTCAATGCCCCTGGTATGCAGCGCAGAAAGTTTACCTGCATCGGGGTCCATCTTCACCGCTTTCACTTCTTCCAACAGTTCAACGGCCTTCCTTGTCCACACAGCCCAATGCCCTAACAAACCGCCCACAAATTCCTTTTCTACTATTTTATCATTTACAGTAAAGCGATACTTCGTCAACAGGTCGGCAACAATATTATCATCATTACCGGTGTACATCGCAATTTCATTGTTGCGGTGGCTGTTACAAACTGCTCGCATTACATCCAGTGTCTGATAACGGTTGAAAGCGGCCACTTTGATGGCTTCCACATTGGGAATACCGGCAAATGCTTTCCAAAATTCATAACTGAAAATTCTGCCGCCTACAGCCGGTTGCAGGTAAAACCCAAACACAGGTATCACAGCGGCAACAACCCGTACACGGTCGAGAATGGCTTCTTCGGTCCAACCCTTAAGACCACCCATACTCAGCAGGCCCATATCATAACCAAAACGTAAAGCGGTTTCCGCTTCGTTCAGGGCCTGGTCTGTTGAACCACATAAACCGGCTATTTTCAGAAAAGGCCTTTGCAGACCGGCTTTTGCTATTTCCTCCGCCGCCAACTCCAGCACGGTCGTATACAGATCAATTCCCGGCTTCCTGATCTCAAATTGTGTTGAATGAACGCCCACGGCAATACCACCGGCGTCGGTTGCCATATAGTACCGTGTTAACAACCGTTGCCTGTGTTTATCTAATTTTCTTTCTGCATGTAATGCCAGCGGATGCGCAGGAATAACAGTACCGGCATGCAGGTGTTGTTTCAGCGACTCGTTTAATGTTTTCATCAGAATTTTCCCTCCCTTTCCTGGAAATGAGTGGCCTTGCCCGAAATGGCGCCGCCCTTTTGCATCCAGGTGGCTGTGATCTCAATAATTTGTTTTATGCTAACCGAAGGATAACCGAACAGGCGATGACATTCCGCCGCATTGCTGAGTAAGGCGGTTGATTGTTCTTCGTTGATAAATGCGGGTTCTTTACCGAAGATGGCGCCAAACTGGTGCGCCAGCCAGCGTACTGAAAGTGTTTCGGGACCGGTTACATTCAATAATTTTGCCGGTGTGCTGCAATGCAGCAAAGCGCGGATGGCAATTTCATTGGCATCGCCCTGCCAGATCACATTTACATTCCCCGTACGCAGGTCAATGGCGCGGCCTTCGAGTACCGCCTTCGCCACCTCCAGCACTACACCATACCGGAAATCAACGGCGTAGTTCAAACGATAGATGAGCGTGGGTGTCTGATTCAATTCTGCAAAATACTGGAAGATGCGTTCGCGGCCCAGGCAGGACTGCCCGTACTCACCCAATGGCGCCGGCGTTGCGTCTTCCGATAATCCTCCTGAACTAACAGGAACAAATGGCAACACATTGCCCGTGGAAAAAGCAACTATCCGGGATTGTTTGTATTTCTCAGCTACACGTCCGGGTAAGTAAGCGTTCATGGCCCAGGTAAACGGCTCTTTACCGGTGGTGCCGAATTTATGCCCCGCCAGGTAAACTACATTGGGCGCCAGGGGCAACGCAGCCAGCTCCGCTTCATTAAGCAGGTCGGCTGCAATGGTATGCACGCCGGCTGCTTCCAGATCGGCCCGCAGCCGTTCATCTGAAAAGCGCGATACTGCGATTACCCGGTGGGGTAACCCGGCCTTATGCATTGCCTCTTTTGCCAGCAGGGCAAGCGAAGGCCCCATTTTACCACCGGCGCCCAATAACAAAATATCGCCGTTGATGCGCCGCACATCGTTCAGCAACGCGGCAGAAGGCGCCAGCAGTTCTTTTTCAAATTTCAAAAGTTCATTCATAACAATTGGTTCCTGGTATTTAGTTCGCAATAGCATTTAACACATGAGTTGATAAAAATTCCACACCGCCAAACCGGTTAACAGCAACAAACCAGTAGCACCGCTGATCTTATAAAATCGGTTATTCACCCGCTGCCCCATAATGGCGCCATCGTTGGCAACGGTATACATGGCAAAGCCGATCAGCGGTACAAGGAAAATGGTTACGCTCTGCGCAAAAATGATAAGCTCCAATGGCAGCTTTCCAAACACCAGAGCAATGGTTGCACCGGCGATCATCACCAGGGCGATCAGGCCTTTTACTGCCACATCGTTTAATTTACTTCCCAGCCCTAACGCATCGCCCAACAAACTGCCGCCCACCGTTGCATTGCCCACCAGCGATGAAAAGGAGGCCCCGAACAAACCGGCAAGGAAAAGATTGGCTGCATACGAACCGAACAACGGGGCCAGCGCACCCGACATTTCTGCGGCACTGTTTACACGTTTCCCCTGCGGATGCAAAACAGCCGCAGCACAAATGATCACTACCGTACTCATTACACCCAGTAACAGAATGCCGGTACTGCTTTTGCTTTTTCCATTACCTGCACTGGCGGGCCTGTTTTCCTGCTCGAGATACGATTGATAAAATGCGCCGACAATAGAAAAACACGAGGCCATAAAAGCGATAAGCAAACCGGCGGAACCGGCCGGAATATGCGGAACAAGTCCGCCTGCAACGGCAGCCGGGGAAGGTTTCACAAGAAAAAGCGTGGTAATAAATGAGAACAACATAAGCGCTACAAGCGCAATCATCAGTTTCTCCAGCGTTTTATAAAAACTACGGAAAAACAACAAACCGATTCCCAGCAAATTGAACAAAACAACCCACCACCACACAGGTGTGCCCGTTGCTTCTGAAATGGCAATGCCCACCCCTACTGAATTACCGGCCTGGAACGAGGTGGTCACCAAAAACACACCGGCGCCGATGAGCAGGGTGACCCTGGCGCCCCACTTATTACGGATATGGCCAAGCAAACTGGTATTGCTTCCGGCGCCAATGCGCGCGCCCATGGATGTAAACACCAGCATAAAAAAAATAGCCACTACTACGATCCAAAGCAGTGAGTACCCATAATCGGCGCCCAGGCGCGACGTAATGGTCATCTTACTTGGGCCAAACACCAATGCGGCGGTTATAATACCCGGCACAATGGACCGGGCTTTGTTCATGATCGATCTTTTTGGACGACTTTTTTCCATTCTATTTACCGGCGGATTTGTGTAATTGTTTTTTTGCTTACTGCTGTTGCTTCATTACCCCAGCTGCTGCGGATGTAATTGATCACTGCGGTCATTTCTTCATCCTTTAAAAAAGAAAAGGCAGGCATCGCCGATCCGTCTTTTCCATTTTTTCCTTTCAACAACAGTTCTATTAATCGATGCGCCGAACCGTTTACAACTGCTGAGTTCTTAAGTGCAGGAAAAATTCCCTTCACGCCTGTTCCTTCGGGTCTGTGGCACGAAGCACAATACTGTTGATAGAGCTCCTGCCCGTTCAGCTTTATAACAGCGCCCGCCGAACTGCTTTTCAGTACCGGATACATCGCTTTTGCGGTGGGTGTGATCTTCAGAATGCGGTCATCGCCCTGTTTCGGGAAACCGGTCCCGGGATTCCAGTCGCGGTTGCTGGTGCTGAGGTAAACAGCGCCATCCTTTCCTGCACACACATCCCGTATTCTTCCATAACGGTCTGCAAAAAAAACTTCCTCTTTTGTAATGGCGCTACCCGCATCGTTTAGTTGCAGCACCCGCAGGCTTTGTGTTTTCAACGTGCCCAGTAAAAGACTGTTTGTCCATTCGGGTATGGATGAATGATTATAGAAGGCCATGCCCGAAGGCGCCACTACCGGTGTCCAGGCATGCAACGGCTCCATCGATCTGCCGGCTGCAGCAAATACCTGTTCTTTTTCCTGGTTATGAAAACCTTCCACAACAGGCCAGCCGTAATTTGCTCCTTTCACGATCAGGTTTATTTCATCTTCGATCGCATCGCCATGTTCGGATGTATATAAGATCCCTTTATCAGAATAGCTTAATCCCTGTATGTTGCGGAATCCTTTGGCCCATACATAACTTTTGGGATCGGGATTATCGGCAGGAATACTCCCATCGGTATTGATACGTAACATCTTTCCGTTCAAACAGGTATCTTCCTGCGCACTCATTACCCCATGCGCATCGCCGGTAGCCCACATGATTTTTCCATCGGGCGATACGGTAAGGCGGGAACCGTTGTGTGCGGTATTTCCGCCGACCTCCAGCATCGTTGCCGGTTCTACTAAAGTATCGTTCTGAAAACGGTAACGTTCCAGCCGTGAAAAGATGCGGTTGTCCCGCATGAGTGTGTAGTTCAGAAATACAAAAGGATGCTGCGCAAAATCGGGGTGCAGGGTCATACCCAGCAATCCGGTTGTGCGTTGGCGCCATACCTGGCGGATGTACAGCACCTGTTTTCTTTCACCCGTAGCCGGATGAATGCGCCATACATTTCCGCCCTGTTCCGTTACCCACAAATGATCATCTGAACCATAATGCAGGTCCCAGGGCACATCCATACCCGATGCAAGTACTTCCACTTTCAATAAAGTGTGCCCGGCCTGGAGGTTATCGATGGTCTGCAATACTTCCTTATTAGCGCCTGTGCACGCAGCAAACAACAACAAAGAAAGAAGGCTGATTTTCTTACTGATAAAAATCATGTTACGGATCGATCTTTACGGGTTGTGCAAATTCAGTTTCCATTTTCACGGGCAGTTGATACACATTGCCTTTACTATCGCAGAAATACAACCGTGATGCAGATGGGGCTCTGCCGTTTCCATCGGCCCAGAAAGCATAAAAATCTTTGTGCGCGTTTACCGGCCGGCGCGGATATGAATGATTGTAAGTGCTATTTCGCGTTAATTGTTTGCTTGTCCAGGTACGGCCTTTATTGCTGCTCGTCCACAAAACAATTTCACCGCCTGTATTGTATCGTTGCGGCCCATCGGCGGTTGGACCGATAATTTGCCAGGTATTGCCCCTGATGTACAGCGAACCCATATCGTAATTGTTGTCAGACTGTGTAACCGGGCGTATCTCCCATACTTTACCGTTATAGTAAGCGGTATGCCATTGCCGCGGTCCTTTTTCGGGCCCTGCTTCGTACCCCCTGCTGGTGATATACAGAATAACCGGCCGGCCTTTTTTATCGAAGCCTACATCGTTGATGTACACATTCAATCCTTCGGAAAAATAATCTTTTACCAATGCATCATTGTCAACAGCGGAAAGTGGCAGGGTTAATGGTTTCCCTTCGGCATTCTGCCAGCTTTTGCCAAAATTGCTGCTTTGCAGGTAATACAGGTTTGAGCGGTAATTCAAACCGTTCTCTCCTTTTTTAACGGGATGAAAATTGAACGCGGTAGCAACGGTATTTTTAAACTGGCCGCTTGTTTGATAATGTCCTTCTTCAATTACGGCCAGATCTTTCCAGGTGCTATAAGCTACCCCATCGCTGCTCGTCATATAACTGATGGTGCGGCGTGGTTTGGAAGGCTGGCCCGGAATCACATTCCGGTCGTAATGTGTAAGCAGGTTTATAAACCCCCTTCCCTGCTGATACCAGGTTTGCAGGTAAGAAAAATTATGAAGCGGCACTGCTGTATCTTGTTCAATTTTGGTTGCTTTAACCTCCCTGAATGCCGACACATCATATGGCTTTACGCTTTTATGAATGTAAGAAGGACCGCTGGTGCCATGCGCTGTGGAGAAGATCCAGATATACCCCGCTGCATCTACATTCAGTACGGGGTTATCGTGTGCGTCGTTCGTTTTTTTGTCCAATACGATTGTCGGGCGCGGCACCATCCCCGTTGTATGGTCGAAATAAGAAACGGCATGCAGCAGGGTTTTCCCGGCTGCATCTGTTCCGCCGTAACAGAAAAAGGTCTTTTTTACTTTTGCCACATAAACCGAAAACGGGTAATGGTTAGCCGGATAGGTTGCCAGCCCGCCGCCATATTTATACACATATGCATCATTCGATGGCTGGTTGGCATACCAGATCCCCCGGTATCCATCGTCTTTTGCATTGAGCGTTAAAGCAGCCGGTTGCGCGGTAGCAAATAAGCATAGGAATAAGTATGCCGGTAAGAAGAAGAATGTATTCCTCATCTATCAAAAGTTTTTTCGAAAAAGTTCAGGCAATAAGGATTACCGGCTGCACTTTCTTACAAAAGCGCAACCCCTGGTACAGGAGATACCGGGCAGGAAACATTCCCGGTATCTCCTGCATTATTTGAAAAGTTGATTAATTGTAACCGGGATTCTGTTTAATCACTTCCGGGTTAATATCGATCTGGCTTTGCGGTACAGGGAACAATACATGATCAGCCTGCATACCCAATGGCGCCAGCACGGTTAAAGCCCGGCCGGTACGTACGAGATCGAACCAGCGATGGCCTTCAAAAGCAAGCTCCACCCGCCGTTCCTGCTCAACGGCCAAACGGAACGCAGCCTGGTCGGCAACTTCCAGGGCGGCATTAGCGTTAATGCTTGTTTTTGACGCCAGCCCGGCCCTGGTCCTTACCAAATTGAGACAGGTAAACGCAGTGCCGTCGGCCACATAACCGGTTTCATTCAGCGCTTCGGCATACATCAGCAATACATCGGCATAGCGCAATATGATCCAGTTGTTATCATTGTCGAGATTGGCGGCCGGTACGCCTGCATATTTGATGATGTAATTATGGTTCACGGTATTGCCGCTCAATACATAACTGTTTCGCATCGACGCTGCTTTACGCAGATCGCCTGCTTCATAGGCATTGCTCATATCGTCTGTAGGAATGTTCTGGCCAAGCGGGTTGCCCACACTCACTACAGCAGTGCCTGAACCAATGGGTGCAAACTGGTTGGTGAACGGACTGCCTTCGCCGCCTGCACCTTTTTTGAACTGTACCTCAAAGATCGATTCCCGGTTATTTTCATTGGCAGCGCCAAACAAACCGGCATAAGAAGCAATAAGCTGGTATTTTGTTTGTGCAGCGGCATCGATCACTTCTTTCAGTTTTTGTACGGCCAGCGGCCAGTTTTTCTGCGTAAGATATACTTTACCCAACATTGCCATGGCGGCGCCTTTGGTAGCTCTTCCTATATCGGCGCCGGTAAATTCATAAGGCAGGCTTTGTTCGGCGGCCTCCAGGTCGGCTATGATCTGTTCGTACACTTTTGCCGTGGTTTCCCTACCGTACCGGTAACCTTCTTCAGGATTATTGATTATAGCGGTAACCAACGGTACATCGCCAAATATGCGAACCAGGTTGAAATACATCAACGCCCGCAGAAAAAGCGCTTCGCCTTTGTAACGCGCCTTCAACGTTTCGTCCATACTTACCGCATCTATCTTATTGATCACGATGTTGGCCGACTGAATGCCCTGGTAATGGCCATTCCAGGTGGTGCTGCTGATAGAGTTCACCGCATTATTGGTGAACATATCTACCGCCTGCATATCGGCGCCGGCATTAGGGTTAGTGATACCGGTATTGTCTGAACGCAGATCACCTATGATGTGCATGGAAGAATAATAAAGGCCGCCGTATTGCAAAGCGCCATACACCGACGACAATGCATTCTTCATATCCTCTGCCGTGCGGTAAAAATTATTTCCGTTCTGCTGCGATACTGGAGCAAGATCCAGAAATTTTTTCCTGCAACCGCTTCCTGCCAACAACACAACAGCGCAAATGATCATTATTTTATTACTGGTCTTCATGTCGTTTTTTTTGGGGGATGAATTAAAAACCAATATTTATTCCCAGGTTAAAACTTCTTGCAAGCGGGTAGCCGCCTGCATCTACACCGGGCACCAGCGGGCTGCCGCCCTGTGCGCTTACTTCAGGATTATACCCCTCGTACCGGGTAAACGTATAGGCATTCTGCACCGTAAAACTGAAACGGGCATTATTGATCCTGAGCGTACGCAATGCCTCCTGTGGCAGGCTATATCCCAGCGTGATGTTACGGATCCGCAGGAAAGAACCATTTTCCACAAAATTGGAGGTAACATTGTTGATAACGGTGCTGCCTGCATAGGCATTAAAGTTACGGTCGATCATCGGCGTTATTCCATCGCCCGGCTGCGATGCTGAACGCCAGCCATTGGCGGCGCTGCGCAGCACATTGTATAAGCCTGCATAATTACCGTAATAACGACGGGCTAAATTCAGCACCTCCACGCCCTGTACACCCTGCAATGTAACAGCAAGATCAAAGTTGCTGTAGCTGAAGGTATTGGTTATACCATATGTAAAGTCGGGGAACGGATCGCCGAGAACAGTGCGGTCGGCTGCTGTAATTTCTCCGTCATCATTTACATCGAGGAACTTCAGGTGACCCGGGCGTGATTGTGTGGTGCCATTGGCATTGATAATGGAAGGCCCTTTTGCCACCTCTGCATCGTTTTGGTAAACGCCCGTTACCTGGTAGCCAAAGAACGCACCCGGTGCATCGCCAATTTGGGTGATATGCGTAGGCGCACTGGCCGAAGTGGCCTGCCGTGCAATGATCGGCGAACCATCGGGCCCCAATGCGATCACTTTTACCCGGTTGGTTGAAAAATTAAGATCGGTCGTCCACCTGAACTTACCTGTCGTATTCCGGCTGGTAACCGCAAATTCGAAACCCCTGTTCTCTATCTCGCCTATATTTTGTAAAGCATTGGAATAACCGGTAAGTGTGGGCACCGGAACACTCAGCAACAGGTCGGAGGTGCGTTTGTTGTAATAATCGGCCACCAGGGTAAGGCGGTTGCCTAATACAACCAGTTCAAAACCGGCATCTATCTGCCTGTTCTTCTCCCAACCCAGTTCGCTGTTCGGTATATTGTTTAACCGGATACCATTGCTAACCGAGCCGCCGCTGTTCCCAAAAACATAGTTATCGGCAATGGTAAGGCCAATATGGCCGTAGTTGCTAATGAAGTTGTTGCCGGTAAGGCCATAGCTGGCACGCAGCTTCAGGTCACTGATCCAGCTTACATTTTTCATGAAATCTTCTTCACTCAAACGCCAGCCCAGCGACAGGGAAGGAAACAATCCCCACCTGTTATCTGAACCAAAGCGGGAAGAACCGTCACGGCGGAACGCTGCCGTAAGCAAATACTTACCATCATAACTATAGTTCAGCCTGGCCAGGTATGAAAGCAGTGACCATTCTTCTTTTGCTGAAGTGGCGCTGGTAATTAAACCTGCCGCGTTGATGGTGCGGATAATATCGTTCGGGAAATTGGTACCGTTTATGGTATTGTTGTCGATATATTCTTTCTGAACGGTGTAACCCAGCAACCCCTGCACTTTATGACGGTTGAACGTGCGGTTATAGTTCAGCGTAAATTCCGACAGCCAGTTCTTGCTTTCAAACGTACTGCTGCTGCCGGTAGGCACCTTGGTAGCATTTACGCTGTTCGGGTTAACAATGGACGGACTGAACACATCCTGCCGGTTGTTGCGGATATCAGTTCCCACAAGGGCTTTAAATGTAACCTGTTTGGCAATACTGAGTTCCGCAAAAGCAGTACCCAGTAAACGCAGGCTGCCCAACTGGTTCATACCTTCCTTAGCCAGCTTTACAGGATTATCAACCTCACTTGTTCCTATCCCCTGCCCGGTTATTTTGGTATAATTGCCATTGGCATCGTAAGGTTTCAGGTGCGGGCCGGCAGTAATGGCGGATTGTATAATACCACCACCCTGCCAGTTGCCTTCTGCCGTTACAAGATTGGTGAAGGTATAAGCGGGCATTAAATTCGCGCCCACTTTCAGGTTGTCATTCAGCTTTGATTCAGCATTGATACGGAAAGAATAACGCTTAAGGTCAGAGTTCAACACAATGCCCTGCTGGTTAAGATATCCTGCAGAAATGAAATAACTGGTTTTATCGTTGCCGCCGGAAATATTCAACTGGTAGTTTTGCATATAGGCCGCACGGAAGATCTCTTTTTGCCAGTTGGTTCCTTCGCCCAGCGAATCGGGATTGCTGAGCGCATCGGGCAACCGGTACATTACGTTATTGATACGTGCCGAATTAGGATCGGTTGCCGAACGGCCGGCGCCTGAATTAACCCATGCATTATTCCTTGATTCGTTGATATAGTTGGCAAACTCCCTGGCATTTAAAACATCTACCAGTTTCTCTACCGTTTGTACGCCGGTAGTAACGTTGACGTTCATCCGGGTAACGCCATTTTTTCCCGATTTGGTTGTAATGATCACCACGCCGTTTGAACCGCGGGAACCATAGATGGCCGTAGCCGATGCATCTTTCAGCACCTGTATACTTTCAATATCAGCCGGGTTAATAGTGTTCAGCGGGTTATTGCGCTGATCATAGTCGTTGGTAACCGGGAACCCGTCAATTACATACAGGGGCTCATTGCCCGCGCTGAGCGAACCTGCCCCCCTTATACGTACTGCTGCGCCCCCACCGGGCGCCCCTGTGGCCTGTGTTACCTGCACACCCGCCATTTGCCCCGCCATAGCCTGGTCAATACTAACCACCGGCTGATCTTTAATTTTTTGTGAATTGATTGTACTGATAGAACCCGTTACATCTTTGCGCAGCTGCGTACCATAACCTACTACCACAATAGCGTTCAGGTTCTGGTTGGCCGTACGCATCCGCACAGTGACACTCGTTTTTCCTGCAACAGGTACTTCCTGCTCTTCATATCCGGTGTAGCTGATAACAAGCACAGCAGCGGGGCCAAGGTCATCGAAACTGAAATTTCCCTTTGCATCGGTTACCCGCATCAGGCCTGTTCCTTTTACCTGTACCGTAGCGCCGGCCAGGGGTTCGCCTTTTTCTCCCACCACCGTCCCCCGTGTTTCCACGGCTTTTACAACCGGACGCGGCTCCTGTACAGTAACGGCTTTAACCCTGGTGATCACAATGGTTTTCTGATCGATGGTGTAGGTAAACGGCTGCCCTTTTAACGACTCCTGCAGGGCTTTTTCAAGCGGAACATTTTTCAGATGTAAAGTCACCCGTTTGGCATCCTGCAGTTCGTTGTACCGGTAAAAAAAGAAGTAACCGCTTTGGTTTCCGATCTCCTTCAATACACGGTCGAGCGGGTGATTTTTAACTGTGAGGCTGATGGTTTGCGAAAATCCCCTGGCATGTAACTGCACGCAGCCAACAACCAGGAGGATCGTAATTAGTTTCATGCGGAGAAACAATTTTTGAAGGCGCAAACGGGAAGCGGTTCCTGTTTGCCCATTAGCAATCAATTGCATACTTTTGCAGCGTTTGGTTGATGATTAAGATTCTTTTCCGGGAATTTTGAGAACATCCAAATAAGTTCCTTACGGGAACTTAAGGCCGGCAGTGTTGGTAGCACTTCCGGTTTTTTTTGGCTTTTTGAATACGGTTTACGATTTCATGCTTTCGCGTTTTATTTATTGATTCATAACAATGATCGTTCGTCCTTCAATGGAAGTTTTTATTCTGCTCAAAGCCAGTATTTTCAATACGCCCGATACATTTTCACTCCGGGCAATTTTACCAACGAATACATCATCGCTGATCCCGCCGCGATACTCTACTTCCACATTATACCAGCGGGCTACCTGCCGCATGATGGTTTGAATATCTACCCGGTCGAATTTAAAGTAGCCATTCTTCCAGGCAACCGCCTCTTCTGTATCGGCCGATTGAACACGGATGGGCTCATTTGCCCCGGTGACGACTGACTGTTGCCCGGGCGCCAATATTTTCGATGCCGTTGCTTTATTTGTTACGCCGCCGATACGGTTTACTTTCACGCTTCCTTCCAGCAGCGTGGTTTTTGCAGCAGGTTCATCGGGGTAGGTATTCACATTAAAATGTGTTCCCAACACTTCTACCAGCTGGTTTTGCGAAATCACTTTAAACGGATGACGTTTGTCCCTGGCTACTTCGAAGTACGCTTCACCGGTTAGCTGCACTTCCCTGGCTGCAGCGGTAAATGATGTAGGGAACGTAATGGAAGAAGCTGCATTAAGCCACACATTAGTTCCATCAGGTAAAGTGAGCCGGTACTGGCCGCCATTGGGTGTGGTAATGGTGTTGATGGCCGGTGCTGCGCTTTTTTTATTTTCAGTATACACTACGTGGCCGTCTGCGGTCTTTTTTACCAGTGTTCCCTGCTGCTGCGAGATGACACCGTTCGCTTTATCACCCAGCGCAACCACAGAACCGTCTGCCAGTGTAAGCATGGCCTGGTTGCCGCCCGGGGCAATATCATTTATGGTGGGTGCAGCCGGTGTGCCATTTCCTGCAGTTACGCTTTGGGCGGCAGGCTGGCGAAGGTTGTATACTACTGCGCCTGCGGCAACAATTAACAGCACCGATGCTGCGGCAAACCATTTGAAACGGGCGTTAATATATCGGATGGGTGCAGCCGGCTTACCGGTTATTTTATCATTTATACCGGCGCGAATTTCTTCCTTCAACGCCTTTACATCAGCCGTTGACTTAGCAGCAATCACATCTTCCTCCACCTCAAACAGATCATAATAAGCGAGTAAAAATTCCACTTCCTCCCGGGTGGCGGTCCCAATACGGTATTTTTTCAGAATTTCGAGCAAATCTTTTTTATCCATGCTGGCGATAGGTTCTATATAATATAGACCGCCGAAAAAGAAAAAGCCCCACGCAACAGGAACTTTTTTTTAAGAAGCATAAAGATGAAGCTGGTAAACAAAATAAACGGCGCCGAGTAGTTCCCGCAAAGTCAGCAGGCTTTTGCCTAACTGGTTTTGCACGGTTTTTCGGCTTACGTTGAGCTGTTCGGCAATTTCTGCTGTTGACAGTTCATGCTGGTAACGCATCCGGAAGATCTGTTGCTGGGATGGGGTGAGCGTATTAATGAGGTTCTCGTATTTGATCATAAATTCTTTGCGCAACACGGCCGCATCGGCACCTTCCCGTGCCGCCTGCTGCAGCAATTCGGGAATTGGTTTAATGCGCTGTTCCTTTTCCATCCATTTAAGCACATTGTTACGAACAGCGGTGTACAGGTAAGAAGCGAGGTTCTCTATATTCAGGGCATGCCTTCTGTGCCAGAGCTGCAGGAAAATATCCTGTGTTATATCCTTGGCATAGCTGGTATCCTTCAGGCGTTTGTACGCGGCGGAATAAACAAGCGCCCAGTACTTTTCGTACAGGGAATCGAACGCCGTCACATCGTCGTTTTGCAACTGCTGCAACAGCAGCCTGTCGTTTGTTCTCTGTTCCTGCAAATCAGCCATAGCGTGAAGATCAAATGTAGAAAAAAAATATTGCATTGCATCTTCACTGCAGCAAATGAAAGTACGACCGGTGCAGAAAATAATTACATGGCAGCATGAAAGCTATTGCTCATCATGGGAATATCGCAATTGTAACGAAGCTGTTTGATCTTATTTTTTCTTACTTCGCTCATACCGTAACAATGCTTCCAGAAAATAATAATCGGCATAAATAAGCGGCACATCAATTTCGCGGTTGCCGGGTAAATTGCCGGTGCTGTGCTTCAATAAAAAAAACGGATTGGCTGCTCCCCTGTTCAGGTATTCATCGCCGGCCAGCGAGCGCAATATAGCAACTGCGGCATCATAATAACGCCTGCTTTTCTTCCCGCTTACGAATGTGCTCAACTCAATCAATGCCGAACTGGCAATGGCAGCGGCAGATGCATCCCTCGGGGTTTCGGTGAACCGGGCCGGGTCGAATTCCCAGTCGGGTGTAAAGCCCGGTTCGCCGGCATTAAAATCCCAATAAGGAATTTTATCCTTTGGTAAGTTTTTGTGTTGCAGAAAAAAATCGGCCATACCAATAGCTGTATTCAGAAACCGTTTATCGCCGGTTTCCCTGTAGCACATGGTAAAACCATAAATACCCCAGGCCTGCCCTCTTGCCCAGGTTGATGCATCGGAAAACCCCTGCAATGTTTGTTTATGCAACACCGCACCTGTTTTGGGATCATAATTTACTACGTGATAAGAACTGAAGTCTTTACGAAGATGATGCTGCATGGTTTTTTCGGCATGACTGATAGCAATTTGCCGGTACTTCGGATCGTTGCTTGCCCGGCTGGCATAAAAAAGTAATTCCAGGTTCATCATATTATCCATGATCACCGGGTATTCCCAGGTATTTATATCGCCTTTCGACTTTCGTTTGTTCCAGCTTTGAATACAGCCAACCACGGGCGAATAGCGTTTGGTAAGCGATTCAGCCGACTGCAGCAATATTTTTTGATACGCGGCATTGTGCTCAAAACGGATGGCATTGCCATAACTGCAATACATCATGAACCCGATATCGTGATGGTTCGTATTGAATTGATTGGCCTCCAGCGATTCGGTCCATGCCGTAGCGGCCTGCTTCCAGCTTGTATCCTTTGTATACCCGAACATATACCACAGGATACCCGGCCAGAAACCGCCTGTCCATTCATCGATATCATAATATTTGATAGAATCAGGTGCGTACAGCGAATGCGGGTACAGGGCAAAACTGCCGGAAGTTTTTTGCAGCAGGTTGCGGTAAAGCGGTTGGGCCGCGTCAAAGCTTCGTTTCACAAAATTATTATCGGGCTGCTGCGAAAAACAGCAAACAACCGGTACGGCCAGTAAATACGACACGTACATCAATCGTTTAAAAAAATTCATTGGCTGGCTTTTGTGATGAATAAGTATTCCTAGTAAGACCGCCGGGAGCAAAAAAATCCCATACCACCCCGGTTATTTTTTAACCGCCTCCTCGTCACGCCTCCAACCTTATAGTTTTTAGCTATTGAAGTATAGATTTAATTGATTATTCTTATTACCTCAAAAGCCTAATTTTACCACCCTGCGCAACCACCTGTGCAGGAATGTGTTCAGTTTAATACCATAAACAACTTTATAAAAATGGAAAAAGATTCAAAAGACATCAGTAAATGCCCGTTTCACAATGGCAGCTTAAAGCAAAATACAGGCGGCGGCGGTACAAGAAACCGCGACTGGTGGCCTGACCAGTTAAAGGTAAGCATCCTTCGCCAGCATTCTGAAAAATCGAACCCCATGGGTGATTTCAATTATACCGAAGCATTCAAAAGCCTCGACCTGGACGCTGTTAAAAAAGACCTGCATGCGCTCATGACCGATTCACAGGACTGGTGGCCGGCAGACTTCGGGCATTACGGCCCCCTGTTCATTCGCATGGCATGGCATAGCGCGGGAACGTATCGCGTATTTGACGGCCGTGGCGGCGGTGGTTCGGGTCAACAGCGGTTTGCCCCGCTCAACAGCTGGCCCGATAACGTAAGCCTCGATAAAGCGCGCAGGCTGCTGTGGCCCATAAAACAAAAATATGGTAACAAAATATCCTGGGCCGATCTCATGATCCTTACCGGTAACGTGGCGCTTGAATCGATGGGTTTTAAAACCTTTGGTTTTGCCGGCGGCCGCCCCGATGTATGGGAACCGGATGAGGATGTGTATTGGGGTTCGGAAAATACCTGGCTGGGCGGCGATATCCGTTATGCGCATGGTTCGCCCGGCGTTCCAAAAGAACACGGCGTAGTATCCTCTGACGACAATGCAGATGGCCAGATCCATGCACGTAACCTCGAAAAACCGTTGGCTGCCGTTCAAATGGGTTTAATATATGTTAACCCCGAAGGGCCCGATGGGAACCCTGACCCGATTGCTGCCGCAAAAGATATTCGCGATACATTCAGCCGCATGGCCATGAACGATGAAGAAACGGTTGCATTGATCGCAGGCGGCCACAGTTTTGGTAAAACCCATGGCGCTGCACCTGCTACCAACGTTGGTAAAGAACCCGAAGCGGCTGATATTGAATTGCAGGGTCTTGGCTGGAGCAATAGCTTCGGTTCAGGTAAAGGCGCCGATACCATTACGAGCGGCCTTGAAGTAACCTGGACAAAAACGCCCACCCAATGGAGCAATAACTTCTTCGAGAACCTGTTTGCTTTTGAATGGGAATTGACAAAGAGCCCGGCCGGCGCCCATCAGTGGGTGGCTAAAAATGCAGAAGGCATTATTCCCGATGCATACGATAGTGGTAAAAAACATTTGCCCACCATGCTTACCACCGATCTTTCCTTACGGTTCGATCCGGTGTATGAAAAAATATCAAGACGCTTTTTGGAGAACCCCGATGCATTTGCAGATGCTTTTGCGCGGGCATGGTTTAAATTAACGCATCGCGATATGGGACCACGCGCCCGTTACCTGGGCCCCGAAGTTCCGGCAGAAGAACTGCTTTGGCAGGACCCCATTCCTGCAGTTGATCATCCGTTGATCGATGCCAATGATATTACAGCGCTGAAGGCAAAAGTACTGGCATCGGGACTCAGCGTACCGGAACTCGTTTCCACCGCATGGGCTTCCGCTTCCACGTTCCGGGGTTCCGACAAACGCGGCGGCGCCAATGGCGCACGTGTTCGCCTCGCACCGCAAAAAGACTGGGCAGTAAATAACCCGGCCCAATTGCAAAAAGTACTGGGTAAACTCGAAGGCATTCAAAAAGAATTCAACGGCGCACAAAAAGGCGGTAAAAAAGTATCACTGGCCGACCTCATCGTACTGGCGGGCGCTGCCGCTGTTGAGAAAGCGGCCAAAGATGCGGGCCACAACATCACGGTTCCGTTTACACCAGGCCGTATGGATGCTACACAGGAAAAAACCGATGTGGAATCGATCGGCTACCTGGAACCGATAGGTGACGGCTTCCGTAACTACCGCGTTGCCCGATTCCCGGTTTCAACCGAAGCATTACTCATCGACAAGGCAAACCTGCTCACGCTTACCGCACCCGAGCTAACCGTATTGGTTGGCGGTATGCGCGTACTGAATACCAATTTCGACGGTTCAAAAAATGGTGTATTCACTGCCCGCCCCGGGGTGCTTACAAACGATTTCTTTGTAAACCTGCTCGATATGAACACCGCGTGGAAAGCTGTTTCCGATGATAAAGAACTGTACATCGGCAGCGACCGTAAAAGCGGCCAGCCCAAATGGACAGCCACCCGCGCCGACCTCGTGTTTGGTTCCAACTCGGAACTGCGGGCCATCGCAGAGGTATACGGCAGCGCTGATGCCAAAGAAAAATTTGTGAATGATTTTGTAGCCGCCTGGAATAAAGTGATGAACCTGGATAGGTTCGATTTGAACTGATAGAATGACCCGTCATAAAAAAGCCCTCCGTATATCGGGGGGCTTTTTGTTAGATCGTGATTCGCCAGAAAGCGAGTGCGAATTATTTTTTGAAGCTTAAGAGAACATGCAGTGCCGTTTTTTATATTCCTTTTTCTGCTCTGTTTTCTGTTCCTGTTTTGCAGGCGCTTTTTCCTTTTGCGTTCTGTCTGTACGGGTTAATCTGGCAAATGCAACCGCGCCAATAAAGGCAATGAGTATAACAACCACCACAATTCTTTTCATAACCTGGGATTTAATGTTCATAAGTTACGAAATGTATTACAGCCTTCCACTTTTTTTTGATAGGCGGCTGCCCGATTTGTGTCACAACTACCAATGTCTCATGATAACATCTTCTATTAAGAAACCATTGCCCCTAATGATCAGGACAACCTAACATAAAAACGTGAAAAACACTATTTTTTTATGTTTTTTATTGATCGATATTTATATTCTCAAAGGAGCTATGTAACAAAATTTCCGGATTATTGGCAAACCCGGCTTAGTTTCTTTACTTCTCCCAACCATACTGTCATTAAACAAAATTCTTAATCTTCAAATTGACAGTTTGAAACTCCCCGATATTTTTATTAAAAATATAGCTATAAAGATTGATAGCGGGTATAAGCTCAGGAATATGCCCTTTAACCATAAAGATGAAGAAAATACTGCCAAAGGGTTTATTGGCAGGGAAAGGTTAAAGGCTAAAATGTTTGAATTCTTAAAGAACGGCGGTGAAAGAGGCGTTTTTCTGGTAACCGGATACCGGGGAATGGGAAAAACCAGTTTTGTGCATCATGTATTAAAGGATTTTATTGAATGGTGTAAAGAGCAGAAAGGCCACAAAACGAAAGTGAAGGTAATGGACATAACGTTTGCACAAAATAATCTAAATGAAGAATATATAATCAGAAATATCGTTTCAAGGCTTTATGAGTTTGAACGAATAAAATATGAAAAATCAAAAAAATGCTATGAAGAAAGAAAAAAACCGGTACTAACCTGCATCCGGGTGGCGCTTACTTTACTTATCATTCCAGTATTAATACTGATATTTCCGGAGAAAGCCGATTACTTTCTTACATTCAAAAGCTATCATACTTTTCTTAATGGCCTCCGGTTGTTCGGAATAGGATTATCGTTTGTCATTACTTTCTATTCGATCTATTTGTTGATAATAAACAAAACGAAAAGGGAAAAATCTGAAAGCTTTCAAAAAATAGAACGGATTCATTACCGTTGTTATAGTTCATTCAGTATGGAAACCCAGGAGCAGGATGAGCTTGAATTAAGCATTCCCCGATTACCGTTCAGGTCAGCAAAAAAAGAGTCGGAAAAATCAACCTACAATTACCCCATTGCAACCATCAAAGAGGTTGAACACGAGCTTGAAGAGTACCTGATCATGAAAAAGAAAGAAAATAAAATTCGATACATCTTCATTTTCGACGAATTGGATAAAATTGAATTAACAGTGCTCACAACCTCTTATTTTGATGACCTGCCATCATTCGAAAATAACCGGTTAGACACGAATTATCTTCAACAATTACGCAAGCGAAAGCAAACGATAATAAACACGATAGCCGGACTAAAAAGCTTTTTGACGAGAGTAGATGCAACATTTTTCTTTATAGCCGGACGGGAGATGTTTGACGCCTCATTAGCCGATATCTCTGACCGGGAAGCATCCATAAGCAGTATTTTTACCTATGTATTCTATGTTGAAAGCTTTTTTAAAGAAAGCGCCGGCGAAATGAGCAATACATCGCTAAGTAAAGCAATAGAGAATTATTTAGGGATCGTATTATTAAACAAAAAAAGCAACTCATTATTAAAAGACATCGCCAATAAAGTATCTGCCGAATCTATAGACGAAAAGAACAAGATCATTGTATTTCTCCAGAATTTCATTATCTACCTTACTTACAGAAGCAACGGTTCGCCTAAAAAGCTCATCAGGGCCATTCACGAATTTATCAGAATAGAAGATAACCTTCTTAAAGAAGAAATAGAAAAAGGGAAAACCACACTGGAAAACCTGGGAAATACCGGTAATCGCTATCTATACTTCAACTTTAATGATCAATATCGCATAGGGTTTATAAACTTTCTGTATAGGCCATTTCTTATTAGGTACGGAAAAAATTTCAAGCATTTTAGCGATAGTATTATTGCCGCCACGCCATATTTATTTGACCATCTTCTAAAATTTCACCCTTTCGCCTTCTCTTTTAAAAATCTGGAAATGATTCCAGAAGTATTATCTACTAATAAAACGGAATCTCTTAAGGAACATATCCAAAAGATTGTTGACTATCTGTATAATGGTCATATCAGGGAAACGGAAATTGGTTTGTTCGAATACAAATTCTACAGCAGGGTTGTGAATGATCTTACATTTATATCAAAAACATTCGAAGAAGAATCGGCTGCTTTTAACTTTACTCTTGATGAAAGTTATTTGGTTAAGTTACATATAAGAACCAAGATAAAGGAGTTACGCAGTATCTATTCCCGGTTTAAAACAGAAGAAAAAGTAAAATATCAGACATTTTCAATTTTCAATCTCAACATGGTACTGGGAGATCTTCACTTCTTTGATCAGGAATATGACGATGCAATTACCGCCTACTCAGATGCAATTAACCCAATCGGTGTCGGCGGCGGCGAATTAAGCTACCTTGATTTTACCACCTTACTTACCGTCAAATTAAAGCTGGGGTTGACATTTGAAAAAATTGCCTCTTATGAAGATGCGCTCTCATATTATACCGACGCAACAGATATTGTCAAAAAATTCGTAGTTGGTCGATTAAACGATACATTGGTTGATCGACCCGAACAGATTATTTCAGGTCTTACTACTGACCGAACCGCATTGAGGGGTATGTTGCAAATTGTAAATCAAAGTTTCCTGTCGAAACTAAGTATTGAGGAAAAGAGGGACATGAATGGTATTTCGACGACCAACCTTATGACAGCGTTGACTGATTTCCTTTCTCTCTCCAGCCAAATTGAACAGCATACTTGTAAATACCATATGATACATACCAATTTTCTATTGGTATTGGGAAATATGCTGTTTTTTAAAAATGCCTGTCGTGAAATTGATATTGATGTGATTAAAAAATTCAATACACACGCAGAAACAAAAGCATTGGCAGACTATTTTGAGAAATTCAATAATAATTCAGGGAAACGTTCAGGCGGTATTATTGCAATATCATTATACACAATTGGTTTAGAACAGGTATTTGCTTCTGTAAAAAAGGACGATATTTTTAATCAAATAAAACAGGTTCCACCATCCAAACTCACAGAATCAATATTATCAAAATGCCTGCTTTTAGTTAAAGATGAAAACATTAAACTCTCGAAAATAAACTACCGGTACATAGCAATATTGCTCTCTAATATCGGTAATTGCATACTTGCGATGCCCAGTAACAGCGGCAGCACTCATGAAGAAGACACTGACAAAAAGGAAGATCATGGTATTGAATTTACAAGTATATGGGACCGTGAAAAGTATAAACAAAATGAACTGAAAAATAACAATGATCATGACATTCTATTTTCAGGCAACTCCGACTTTTTTGAATATATCAGGAAAGGAACGACCATCAACCCTATATCTACCGTACTTCGTTATTATTACTTAAGTGCCATTTGCTTTTTAAAAGCAGGAAGATCAACCACCAGTAATTACCAGCTGAAGAAAATTCTTTACGTGTTGAGAATGGTGCTGCCAACCAAATATAAAAATGTACAGCACTCCAACGAATTTTTAAGTTTTCTGGAACACTGGATACTTAATCCCATATTTCAAATAAGCAGTAAGATCGCAGAATTCAGCGACAGTCACATGACAAACAAATTAAAAGACTTACTTCTTGGGCAACCTGCCGACAAGCATTTTTATATCCAGAATAATATAAGCAATCATCCTGAAACAAGAGAAGCTACCATGTTGTTTTCCTACATAAAACTCAAACTCACGAATCAAACGGAGGATATTTCAAAACAAATATCACAACACAATTCCGTTGCCAGTCAATTTACAAGGTTGCTTGAACTGGATTTATATCAAAAACTGAGTTATATAAAAATAAAAAAGTTAAGAGAATCTATTTCGTCTGGTCAGGATTTAGACCTCTATTTACAGGAAAACGTCAATTATTTGTACAGCCTTGTTTCCATAATAAGAACACTGAGCATCTATGGCATATCTTATACAATCAGCTATAATTACATGGCTTATGCTCATTTACACATTGCCAATTGGTTATTTGAAGAAAATGAAAAAAAACAACTTACTGAAACAGAAGTAGAATCCATACTTGAGCAGGTAAAACTTATAGCTGAAGATAAATCTACAGCCGTTTTACATGATGCCATTTGGCACTTCAAGATGGCAAGAGCTAACTATGAAAAAGCGATACAATTACATATTGGTGGCCACGAGTATAAAAATGCCATGAACAATTTAATATACCTGGAAGATGACTTTAATGATAACGCCTTTCACTTTGGCGCAGCTATGGAAAGACACCTGTTGATGAATAGAGCCATTCATAGGGAAATCACAAACTGCAACAAAGCACTCTATAAACTTACCCAAAAAGAACAAATTTAGTTTTTCCCTTTCTTCCTGTGTTCTATTTCCGGCAGAAAACCTGTTATGATCCCTATAAGCGGCAGAAAGGCGCATACCTTGAAAACATAAATCACACTGGTCATATCGGCCAGTTTACCCAATACTGCCGAGCCCAAACCGCCCATTCCAAACGCAAAACCAAAGAACAGTCCGGCGATCATGCCCACTT
>CBIHPC010000002.1:0-99115 GCA_966211305.1 uncultured Niastella sp. | reverse complement strand
ATTTTCCAAGAAGAACAACCTTGCGCGAGTAATCACGTTCAGTAACAATGCCCAGGTAGTGGCCATCTTCCAGAACCATCACGGAACCGATATTTTGATCGGCCATGATGCGCAGTGCTTCCAATACGGTTGTATTGGTTGTAACAGTAGTAATATGGCTTCCTTTACGAAGCAGAACATCGGCCACTTTTTTAGTCATACAGCAATGTTTTGGTGAACAATCATTTATTGGAAATTACAAAAAATGGTATGGAAAACCAAGGCTGGACGGGCTTTTTATGGCAAAAGCGTGAATTTTTCTGTTTAAATAACCGCAGCCGGGGGAAATATTGACGAATATCAGATATGTGATTATGCTGCTTTTAAATAATGTGTAAACCAGGGCAGGCGCTCGTTTCCAGTCAAATGGGGTATTCCTCCCTGATTTTCAGAATATTGGCAGGCGGGGTTGTACCGGCCTGTTGTAACTCCCTGATACCATTTGATAGCGTCAGCGAATTCAATCCCTGGGCTTCAGATGTGGAAGTTTTCCAGGGAAACTTCTGACCGTAACAGTTAAAAACACTTGCAAGAAGAACTAAAAGCAGGTACTTTTTCATTTGTTCGTGGTTTACATGGAATGGTTGATGCCGCTTCAACGTTGTGAATGGTTTTTTAAGATCCGCTGAAGCAACTAAATACTTCCATCGTTAGCTTCCAAAAGTCCCAAAAAAGCTGGTGGTACTGACATGATTTCGGTTACAGTAGGCTTTTTGTTGTACAAGGAATTGTGATCATAACGGGAAAGTGCCCAGACCCCCGACGTTATTAGCATTTACCGAACCACAGGAGGTGTGAAAAACAAACATCAAGAACAAAGTATATACGTGTATGTATTTTATAATTTATTCACTCAGCAACCGCCTTTGCGGGGGACACGTTTAAAAATTACTTTACTATCTCGTTCTACATAGTCGCACGTTACTATTGGATATGAATACTTGGGCGCGTACGATACGCTATGGCTTCTTATAATTATTTTGTCGTTAACTTTCAGGCTATGCAATTGCTCAAGTTGAGACTTTTCAGGCTCAAATTTTATAATATAATCGTCACCATTAATCCTGGCCATAACACCGAAACCTAATCTTGATCCTGGCGGAAGAGAAAGAGAGGTTACAACAGCTTCCATATTGGTAAAAGCACTTATCTGCTTCCTTATTTTAGCAGCACCGGTAAGCACTTTTTTACCTGCGGGAGACGCTTCCCATTTTTTGAACTTTACACCATCAGGGGTAGCCTCCCATTTTTTCAGTTCGGCTTCCCTTTCAGCAGCAGAGAGGGGTTTGGGGGCTGACCTTTTAGAAGTTTCATTTTTAATTTCGCGATTAGCAAATACCAGTCCGCTTACCACCACCAGCGGTAAGATCAGCGCATAAATAACTTTTTTCATATTTTTTGCAGGTTTAATTAACATCGATCTATCTGCTGATAAATCAGATCCCGTTTAAGGCATTTCTTTTATTTTTCGGATCCTATTATAGTTTGATACAGCGAAACTACTTTGATCCTTTCAGGTTGAACGGTCAGGATTGTAAATTAAAATGTAAACTTTGTAAATTATTGTAAAAGTACCCTGGACCTTAGAAACTCGTTGCTTTAGATCAACATTGACTGCAAAAAAGGTTGCTGCTCCCTGAGATGGACGATGAACGGATTGCGACGCAACGAAGCCCCATGGGATAACCCATATGATAAGTTTTTTGTTTATGAATAAGATTTCCTGATGTTCTACATGACGGGTAGGGAAGGGGTGTTTTGTATAATTACAACGGTGGCTATTTTCTCAGTTCCTGTAAATATTGCGACGGTGTTTTGCCAAACTCTTTTTTAAATGCTTTTGTAAAATAGGATTGTGTTTGCATGCCTACGCGGTACATTACTTCAGTGATGAGCACATCCTCTTCTGTCATGATCTGCAAGGCTTTGCGAAGGCGCACCGTTCGCACGAAATCACTGATGGATTGGCCGGTGATATTTTTAATCATCTGGTGAAGTTTCGTGCGGCTCATTCCTATCTGCCGGCAGATGTATTCAACGTCTAGTTCAGGGTTGCTGAGCTGTTCGTCAACTACAGCCAATAATTGATCTATAAAATCCTTGTCTTTGGCAGCATGCACCAGGGCTTTCGTTTCATGATGCAGCTCTTTTGAGCAGTGTTCCTTTACGGTTTGCTGATGATTGAAAATATTCCGGATGGTCAGCTGCATAAGGTCGGTGTTCAGCGGCTTTGAAAAGTAAAAGTCGGCGCCGGATCCAACGCCCTCTATTTTGGATCTTATGGCTGCCTTAGCCGTAAGCATGATGAATGGTATGTGCCTTGTGTGTTCATCTTCTTTTATTTTTTTACAGAATTCCGTTCCATTCATCACAGGCATCATTACATCGCTGATGATCAGGTCAGGTGATTTTTCCTTTGCCATTAAAAATCCGGTATGCCCATCTGCAGCTTCCCATACATGGAACCCTGCTGACAGCGTTTCCTTTAAAAATTGGCGTAACTCATCGTTGTCATCTACAATCAGCAGGTGTTTTATCTGCTGCCTGTCTTTTTCTTTCTTCCTTTCTTCCAATGGTGTCATCAATGGCACTTCATATCTATAATCCAGGCTTTCTATATTTACGACGGGGTCTGTTTTGTTTTGCATCCATTTTTCCTCCGTTGTATAATCGTCTTCACTCACCGGCAGGGCAACTATAAATTCAGTTCCTTTATGCCTTTCACTATAAACACTTACCGATCCCTTGTGCAAAAAGGCCAGGCTCTTTACGAAGGCCAGGCCTATACCCGAGCCCAGATGCGAATCGGTGATCTTATAAAAGCGCTCAAACAGGTGTTTTATAGAGTCTCTCGAAATGCCGATGCCGTTGTCGCTTACCTGAATAAAAATATATTCTTTACCCTGGTAGCTGTTTTTAAGAATGAGCTCATTGTGAAAGGAAGGCGGTAGTTCATGAAGCGTCCTGGCAGCCTTTACGGTAATGGTACCTCCGTTTGCAGTATATTTGAACGCATTGCTTATCAGGTTCAGGAGAATTTTTTCCAGCACCTGCCGGTCGAACCACAGTTGAGGAAGTTTGTCCATTACGTGAATGGCGAAGTTGATGTTTTTCGCTTCTGCCAAACCGGTAAATTCATCGGATATTTCCTCCAGAAATAATTCCAGGCTCCCCGGCATTACCTTTAGTTTAAGCACACCCGATTCGGCTTTCCGGAAATCCATCAGTTCATTCACCAGACCCAATAAACGGCTTGCGTTCCGGTGCATCGTTTGGTAATGATGTTGGAACCGGCTCGTGTTTTCTTCTTTTTGAAGTATTTCCAGCGGTCCCAGGATCAACGATAACGGGGTCCTGAATTCATGTGAAATATTGGTGAAGAACTGCAACTGCATCCGGTGCATTTCAACGCGTTTCATTTCTTCGAGCTTTTGTAGTTCCAATCGCCGTTTCAAAATTAAAAATGCGCTTGCTGCTGCAATCACTATTGCTGCAATCAATAATTTGAACCACCAGGTGTTCCAGAAAGGCGGAACGATGACAACGGTGATAGCTGCAGGTACTTCGTTCCACATCCCATCGTTATTCGAAGCTTTTACTTCAAAAGTATAACTGCCTGGCGACAGATTGGTGTAAGTGGCCTTATGTTCATTACCAACATAATTCCATTCATCGTTTAAACCGCGCAGGCGGTATGCGTATTGGTTGTTTTCAGGCACGTTGAAATTCAGGGCGGCAAAATCGAAAGAGAAAGTTGACTGGGTATAGGAAAGTGTAAGATCCTTCGTGTAACTGATATCGTTTGCCAATATGGAAGGATGATTAGCCGGCGTTATTTTTTGATTGGAAACCTGGAAGCCGGTGATATATACAGCAGGCACAAACCGGTCTGGCTGAATGTCTTTGGGGTGAAACATATTGAACCCGTTTACTCCGCCAAAAAGCAGTTGGCCGCTCCTTGTTTTCAGGTAAGCATTCGCTTCGAATTCAAGCCCCTGCAATCCGTCTGCCGTATTAAACTTTTTAATTGATCTGGTGTCGGGATGAAAACGCGTTAAGCCATTTGAGGTAGCGATCCAGAAATAGCCTTCGTCGTCTTCACAAATGCCTTTGATGAATTCATTTGACAATCCGGCCTGACCGGTAAAAAGCCCGAAAACCCTTTTTTCTTCATTAAAGAGGTAGAGCCCCGACTGGCCGGCCCATAAACGGCCTTTACTATCTACGAACAGCACCCGCAGATCGGGCATTTTCTCTTCGTTCACAAAATAGTTTATGAATTTTTGGGTCTGCCGCTCAAGGCAGTTAAGGCCGCCATCGTCGGTTCCAAACCAAAGATTTCCTTTTTGGTCCTGGCAAACAGAAACAAAATTATTGCCCATCGGGTGGGTGAGGTGTTGGTCGTCGCTTTCCACCCGTTTGAAGCTTTGGGTTTTGGGATCAAAAAGGTTGAGGCCGCCATAATAGGTTGCCACCCAAAGCCGTCGCTTGTCATCTTCGAATACCTGCTGTACATAATTAGAGCTGATAGTGCCGCTTTGCGCCGGGTTATGAAGAAAACGGGTAAAAGTGCCTGACTTCCGGTTGAACAGGTTAAGCCCGCCACCCCAGGTGCTCACCCAAAGATTGCCATCGGAATCTTCCGAAACGTGAAGCACTTCGTCGGAACCGAGACTTGTTGCATTGAAAGGGTTGTAGCGGTAATGAACAAATCGTTTGGTAGCCCGGTCAAATACATTTAAACCGCCGCCGTCTGTGCCGATCCAGATCTTTCCGGTGCGGTCTTCATAAAAGCATTTGACATCGTTGTAGCTCAGGCTGTTTGCGTTGACCTCTTTTTGAAAAAGCCCAAAGTTTTGCTGGCCGGGAACGTAGAGGTTGACGCCGCCGCGATGCGTACCTATCCAGAGGTTTCCCTGCCGGTCTTCTAGGAGTGCCGAAACCGTACGCTGGGAGAGGCTTGCCGGATTCGCCGGTTCGTTCTGAAAGTGCTGAAAAGCGCCTTCCTTCAAAAGCAGGTTTAACCCGCCATTGACAGTGCCCACCCAAAGATTCCCCTGTTTATCCACTTCAATGCTCCTTACCAGGTTGCTGCCCAAACTCGATGGATCTTTATCGATATGTTGATAATGCTTCCAGCTATTTCTTCCGGGAGCAAAAGCGTATAACCCATCGTCCACAGTACCTATCCACAGCATGCCATCGGCGCCGGAATGGATAATTCTGATCGCCTTCGGCAATCTGCTCCTGTTGGCGTTGTGCCAGGGAACGAGGCGCTGCATTTTTTTATCAAGATAAAATAGCCCCTTTTCCGAACCGGCCCATAACCTGCCGGAAGCATCTTTGTACACGCAATTCAGTTGGTTTTCAGGTGCGGGGTGAATGTCGTTTGCGTAAATTCTTAAGAAGGAATTCTTTTGGGGCATATAAAGGTTCAAACCACTCCATGTTCCGATCCATAATTCCCCGTTTTTGCTTTCATAAATACTGGTGACCAGGTTATGGCTGATGGAAGATAAATTGTCTGATCGGGTCTTAAATCGGGTAAAGCGATCTGTTTTTGGATCGAAACGGTTGAGGCCATTGCTGGTGCCAACCCAAATGGCGCCCGATCTGTCCTGACTGATACAGCGGATATAATTGTCACTGATACTATTGGTGTCTGAGGGATTATAGCGATAAATCACCATGTGATTGCCGTCGAACCGGTTTAACCCGTCACGGGTCCCAAACCAGATGAACCCCCGATCGTCCTGGAAAATGCACTCAATGGTGCTGTTCGAAAGCCCCTGTTCACCCGAAATGTGTTTGAAGCGAAGGTTCGTGGTCTGCGACAAACCAACAGCCGGGCAAATGATCAAAGCAAACATCAAAAAAACAAAATGGGATCGCATCAATATAGCTGCATGTTTAAATACCAGGAAAAGTATACACTACTAAAATAGCGGAAAAGCGGAAGCCCCGGTTCAAATACCCCCCAATTTGAACACCAGAACCAAAAGAATGAACAGGGCGACAAGCCTTTGGCGCCCTTCCACTGTAGTTTAGCCCTGTCTGATTCAGTCTCTTCCATATTTATAAAACTGCCAAAATGAAAAACAAACGACTGCTTCGCTTTTCGCTTTTTTTTATGCTTTTAATGGCCGGTATGAACTCCTATGCACAAAAGGTCATAACCGGAAAAGTAAAGGATGCGGCCAACCAGCCTTTAACCGGTGTTACGGTAACTGTGAAAGGCCGCCCGACGGCAACAACCAAAACCAATGAAAACGGGGATTTCACATTATCTGCCTCCCCTGGTGAAACCCTTCAATTTACTTCAGTTGGAATGCTGGCTAAGGAAATGAAACTGGGCGATGATGGCGCCCTCACCGTTGTCATGAACACAAATCCTGCGAGTATGGATGAAGTAGTGGTGATTGGTTATGGCAACACCTCGCGCCGGAACCTTACCACCGCCGTTTCGAAAATTGATCCCAAAGGGGTGCCGCAGGCGGCTAATAACTCGGTAACCCAGCTCATATTTGGCCGGGCGCCTGGTACCGTGGCGGTGCAAAACAGTGCCGAACCTGGTGGAAACATTAATGTTTCCATTCGGGGCAGGGGTAACCCTTTGGTGGTGGTTGACGGTGTGCTCATGCCTTTTTCGGGCCTGGAGCCGGGTAGCGGTAACCGTACAATGAATGGCAACGTAAGCCGCGGTGGTTTTGCCGGCATCAACCCGAATGATATTGAATCTATTGAGTTCCTGAAAGACGCCAGTGCTTCCATTTACGGCGTAAATGCAGAGAACGGGGTAATGATCATCACCACCAAAAAAGGCCGTGGAAGAAAAACCAGCGTCAGCTACGACGGCAGCCGGTCGGTGGTGAAAAATATGGACTATTTCAAGCCGCTGAATGCCACTGAATACATGCGTTACTATAACCAGTTGACAATGGATAAGTTTTTATACGACAATAAAATGGCGCCATTTGGCACCACGCCTGTCAATCTCACCAATTATTATAACAGCCCCACCATAAAGCCTTTCACCGAAGACCAGATCAACAACGCCGGTGGGGGCACCAACTGGCTGAGTTATGTGTTGCGTGATGGCAGCATCGATAACCATAACGTCAGCATCAACGGAGCGACAGAAAAAGTGAACTACTATTTTTCCGGTGGCTACTTTAATCAAAAAGGCACGGTTGAGAACTCAGGAATGAAACGCTATACCGGCCGGATGAACCTTACTTTTAACCTGACTTCTTTTTTGTCGGTAAGCACCAATGTAAATTATGGCCGCAACGAATACCTGAACTCACAGGCCGGGGCACAAAGTGCCGGGGTGGGGCCGGAAGGCTTTGGCGCAGTGCAGGCAGCACTGGCTTATCCGGCTTATTTACCTGTATATGAACCGGGCGGCAGTAAATACACCCAGTTCCGCCTTATAGGAAACCCGCTTTCGCTGCTGAACATCCGTGACAAAACAAATAATACGAGCCTGTTTGCCAACCTTTCGGCCGACATAAAATTAATACCAAGGGTGTTGACGGCCCGGTTGCTGTATGGCAACAACACCGAAACGGCCGACCGTAATTTTTTTATTCCTTCCACCACGTTTTTTGATCAGTTGAACCGTTCACGCGGCGCCTTGTCCACCTCCAAACGGCAGAACCAGACCATGGAAGCCACTATATCGTATAAACAGCGCCTGTTAAATGCAGTAAATGTGGATGCCCTGGCAGGCATTGGGCAGTACCCGACTACCAGCTTTGGTTTTACAGCTACCGGCGCCGATATGATGGATGCGATCGGCACCGATGCATTGGGCACCGCATCGCTTAGCTCACAAGCCGTTTCCTCAAGCCGCAGCGAAACCAAATTACGTTCTTATTTTGCCCGAACTTCATTTGACGTTCTGGACCGTTATATGCTGACGCTTTCTTTTCGCTACGACGGTTATAGCCAGTTCTTCCCGCAGAATAAATACGCTGCATTCCCCAGCGCCTCACTGGGTTGGAAAATTTCAAACGAGTCCTTTCTTCAGCAAGTTAAGTTTATCAATTTGCTGAAATTGCGGGCCAGCATCGGCGTTACAGGAAGTGCGGGTGCGCAGGCTTATGGCACGTATAGTCCCGACGGATACGTGGTGACCTTTAACAATGGTGCGGTGGCCTATGTGCCTTATTATATAACGCAGTTGGATAATCCTGATCTGCAATGGCCCAAGACCGTTAACAAGAATCTGGGACTCGACTTCAGCTTTTTGGGTGAACGGATCTCCGGCTCCTTCGATGTTTTTCGTGACGACCTCACCCGTTTGATCACAGATGTGAACACCCCGATGTTATCACAAATTTCCACAGCACCCGTAAACAGCGGCCACCGGGTACGCCAGGGTTGGGAGTTGGGCATTAACACGATCAACCTTCGGAATACTTCCTTTGAGTGGACCAGCCTGATCACCGTTTCCCGAACCAGGCTACGTTGGGAAGAACGTTTTGTAAACACCTTCCTGCGGGGCTGGCAGAACGAGCGTGACCTGGTAAATTCCTACTATGTGTATAAAACGGATGGCATACTCGACGGCGTAAAAGCCATTCCCGAATCGCAACCTGCCGGCGCCAGCCATCCGGGCTCACCGATCTTTGTTGACCGCAATGGCGATAAGAAAATAGACACGATGGATGTATACCGGGTTGATCCCGATCCCAGGTTTGCCTTTGGTTTTGGCAATACTATCCGGTATAAGGGATTTGATCTCGGTTTGATGTTTTACGGCCAGGTAGGCGGAAAAGCCACCACACCGGCTGCTGCCTGGAGCAATGCAATTGACTTTGTAAGCGGCGGACAAAGCGGCGTTCGTGAATTGAACGAAGTCTGGTCTACGTCAAATCCCACAGGTACCCGCCCAGGTGTGGCGTATAACGAAAGTGCATTGGGTTTGCCTGTAGGTTCCGATATTGGTTTGCAAAGCACCGATTTTGTCCGCTGCCGCAACATTACATTGGGCTATACGGTCAATTCAGGCAAACTTGCCAAATACGTTTCCAATTTACGGCTGTACGTAGACGTGCAAAACGCCTTTATTATCACCAATTTCAAATATGTTGATCCGGAAGTTTCCGTCGCCACTGTCAAAGGCGGCCCGGCGCCGTATCCCATGGCGAGAACTTATTCCCTGGGTGTAAGAGCAAATTTCTAACGAACGCTTAAATCTTCTTCAATATGAATAAATTATTAGTGCTTCTTGCACTGGCTGCTGTTGCCATCGGCGCCGGTTGTAAAAAAGGGCTTGACCGCACTTCATTTGGTGTGCTTTCCCCCGTTAATTTTCCTAAAACAGAAGCAGAATTTGAGATCTATGCGATGGAAGTATACAAACCCTTTGGTTCCAAATGGACCTATGGCGATGGAGGCACCCAGTACCTGTGGCATGGCATGGAGTGGAGCAATACATTCATCAACGATCTCCCTTCCGACCTGATTGCATCTTTTCCAGAGTGGGGTGGCTATTGGACAGAAATGAGCGCAGCCAATTTTCTGCCACGCATCAATCATGGGACCAACGGGCATTTTCAAAAAACAAGATTTATCACCCGTATCACCAAGATCATTGCCGATGTGGAGAATGCTTCCATCACCGAAACCAAAAAAACGCAACTGATTGCCGAGGCACGCATGGCAAGAGGCTGGCTCATGTATTATTTGCATACGCTTTACGGACCGGTGCCGGTGATACTGGATGCTTCAAATATCGGTACGGAGGCAGAGGCGGATCTTACCCGGCCCGACAAGGCCGCTTTTGTGGCAGCTGCGGCGGCAGACCTTCGGTATGCGGCGGATAACCTGGCGAAAGCGCCGGCGGAATATGGCCGCTTCAATAAAGGAATTGCGTTGGGGGTGCTGATGCGGCTTTACCTGTTTGAAAAAGATCATCAAAAAGCGGAAGCCGCAGGCAGGGAGATCATGGCTATGGGCTATAACCTCATTGCCAACTATCCCGATCTGTTCCGGGTTGCTACCGAAAAAAATAATGAGACCATCTGGGCAGTTTCGGTTGACCCGGCGGGTGATGGAACCGGAGCGAAAGGAAATTTTAACGCGTGGGGATTTTATACGTATCCATCCGATTATCCGGGGCTGTTAACGACCGGGCCCAGAAAAGGCGGCTGGTCAAATCCGGGTTCTTTTACAGCTACCTGGACCTTTTACGATTCGTTCGATCCATTGGATAAACGAAGAGAATTGCTTATCACCACTTACAATGCCGTCAGCGCCGGCAACCCCACCGGGGTAGTAAAAACAAGAGCCACGATGCGTGGACCGGTCATAGCAAAATACCCCGATGATGATGCCACCGCTTTCCAGGGCAACGACATTCCCGTGCTCCGTTATGCCGATGTATTGTTAATGATGGCCGAAGCCATCAATGGGCAGTCAGGCCCAACACCGGAAGCTGTTGACCTGGTGAACCAGGTAAGGGCGCGTGCCGGCCTGGGAAATCTTCCTGCTGCCAGCACGGCTTCTAAAGATGCTTTTGCTACTGCTATTTTGAATGAAAGAGGCTGGGAGCTGTACTTCGAGGGTTTTCGCCGTATTGACCTCATGCGCTTTGGCAAATGGAACGAATATTTGCAGGCCGCCGGTAAAACACCCAACCCTGCCGGCGCCCATGGTTACTTTCCCATTCCGCAATATGTATTATCTGCCGGAGGCGGAAAAATTCAGCAGAACGACGGGTATTAATGCCGGTGAGTGATTCAAAACATATACATTTAAATCGAGGGCCGGGGCAGCAACAATGATAGGTTCGATAACCGCTAAAGGCTGAAACAAAAAATGACATTTAAAAGTTTTTTCTTACTAACGCTTTTAATAACAGGAACGGGTAGATGGAGCTATGGACAAAAATTGTTAAAGGACCACCTTGTGTATGTGGATAATAAAGGTGTGATGCGCTATACCAAAGGTGGGGCAGAAGCAGCTTTTTTCGGCGTCAACTATACCGTTCCGTTTGCCTATGGCTATCGTTCCATTAAAGCGCTGAACCTTGATCTGAAAAAGGAAATTGATAAAGATGTTTATCATTTTGCCCGCCTCGGCATCGATGCCTTCCGGGTACATGTGTGGGACGTGGAAATTGCTGATTCGGCGGGCAATTTGCTGCAAAACGAACACCTCGACCTGTTCGATTACCTGCTGGCGGTCTTGAAAAAGCGCGGAATTAAAACCATCATTACACCCATTGCTTATTGGGGCAACGGTTATCCCGAGCGGGACGAGCCGACCCCCGGTTTTTCCAGCAAGTGGGGAAGGGGCCGCGTCAATATAAATGACACCGCAATCCGGGCGCAGGAAAACTATTTGCAGCAATTTTTCAAGCATGTGAATCGGTATACCAACACCACCTATCACGACGATCAGGATGTGATTGCCGTAGAGATCAACAATGAGCCCGTTCATAGCGGACCAAAAGCCGGCGTAACCAGTTACATCAACCGCATGGTGGCGGCTATTAAAAGCACCGGTTACTCGAAACCAATTTTTTACAACATCAGCCAGAATGCCGGGTATGCCGATGCCGTAGCAGCGGCCAATGTGAATGGGTTCAGTATGCAATGGTACCCCACCAGGCTGGTTGCCAACCGGGAATTGAAAGGCAATTTCCTGCCAAACGTTGACCGCTATACCATCCCGTTTGATACCATCGCGGCTTACCGCAACAAAGCGCGGATGATCTATGAGTTTGATGCTGCCGATATTTTACAGTCGAACATGTACCCGGCCATGGCCCGCAGTTTTAAGGGGGCCGGTTTTCAGTGGACCACGCAGTTTGCCTACGATCCGCTGGCTACTGCCTATGGTAATACGGAGTATCAAACCCACTATCTCAACCTGGCGTACACGCCGGCAAAAGCGGTGAGTTTACTCATTGCATCAAAAGTATTTCACCGCATTCCACGCCTTAAAACTTTTGGTGTCTATCCGGCTGACAGCGTGTTTGATGTATTCAGGGTAAGTTACAGGAGCAACCTGAGTGAAATGAACAGCGGGGATGAATTTTATTACTCCAATACCACTACGACCGTTCCGAAGTCGGTGACTGCTTTGCAGCACCTGGCGGGCGTGGGCAGTTCACCGGTGGTGCAGTATGACGGCAACGGCGCATACTTTCTGGATAAACTGGAAGAAGGTATTTGGCGGCTTGAGGTAATGCCCGATGCCATCCACATTCGTGATCCTTTTGAAAGGGCTTATTCGAAGAAAGTGGTTACCCGCATAGAATGGAAGCGACATGCCATGCAGATAGGTTTGCCGGAATTGGGCGAAGGGTTTTCACTGCAAGCCCTAAATGAAGGAAACCATTTCACTGCCACGGTAACAGGTAATCGTTTTCTTATTGAACCGGGTGCTTACCTGGTGACCAGGAAGGGAAAGGTTGCAGGTAAGTGGAAGGGATCTGCACGGACAGGAAATATCACTCTTAACGAATTTGTGGCGCCGAAAAAGCAGGATGCAGGCCCGCTTTCAGGAGATGAACCGGCAACCTCTGCGGTAACGGAGTTTTCTGCAGAAAATGCGGTTTTGCTTTTCAATGCCGCTACGGATAAACAGCTATTGACCTATTCAGGTTCCCGCCGGGGCAACGAAAGCCGGCTGGTATCCACAGACCGGCCCGGCAGTTTTGTTTATCGTATGGCTGTCACCGAAATGAGCGGCAACCTGGTATTTGGCTTTCAAAGCTATATAGGAAATAGACTTAGTGCTCATAAGTTTCACAATGGCGCCCTGCAATCCCTGGTAATCAGAGGATGTACCGCAAACGCGCAACCGCTTACAGCAAAGCTGATCCTGATCACAAAAGATGCCATTCCGTTCTCAGTAACTATTTCGCTGCCAACATCGTTGCAGGATGTGGAGATCCCGTTAAGCCGTTTTCAACAGGATTCGATGCTATTGTTGCCAAGACCTTACCCCGGTTTTATGCCGCTTTGGTTTTCAACCACGGGCAGGCATTCTTTTTCACTCGCGGAAGTGGAGAAATTGCAGATCGTTCATTGCGCCGATTCCCTTCCGTTTAATATTTCAACACCTTATTCGATGGAAATTGAATCCATCCGGATAAAAAAATAAAGTGTGGCATGAGTAAGCGAATTTATTTATCAATTACTTTTTTTTCCGTTCTCCTTTTATTTTCAGTTGGCGTAGTAGCGCAAAACGGTATGCTTCGCCGGCATATTAACCTCGATGATGACTGGCGTTTTCATTTTGGACATGCCGCCGATCCGGCGAAAGATTTCAATTATAGCATAGCAACCATTTTCTCCAAAAGTGGCGGTGCTGCCGGAACGGCCATTGACCCCCGCTTTAAAGACTCTGGCTGGCGAAAACTGGATCTTCCGCATGACTGGGCGGTAGAACTTCCCTTTGTGAACTCGCCCAATTTTGATGTGATGGCGCATGGTTACAAACCGGTAGGCGGACTTTTTCCCGAAACCAGTATTGGCTGGTACCGCAAACAGTTTACCGTTGCCAAAGGCGATTCAGGTCAACGGTTTCAGTTGCAGTTTGACGGCGTGTTCAGGGATGCCGGTTTCTGGCTCAACGGCTTTTATCTGGGCAACAATAAAAGCGGCTATGTAGGGGCGGTATACGACGTTACCGATTACATGCGGTACGGCAAGCCCAATACACTGGTGGTACGAGTGGATGCCACCCAATATGAAGGCTGGTTTTACGAAGGCGCCGGCATTTACCGCCATGTATGGCTGAATCAATATCAGCCGGTGCATATTACGCATGACGGCATTTTTACCCATTCCAGGGTTAAAGGCAATGAGGCTATAGTAACGGTAGAAACCGAAGTGCAGAACAAGTCTTTTTCAAAAGCTAACGTTTCTGTCGTTTCGTTTCTAACAGACAGAGGAGGTCGAAAACTGGTGGCCGCTCCGGAGCAGCATGTGAGTATAGGCGTAAACGTAAAACTAACAGTGAAGCATAATTTGAATGTGAAGAATCCGACGCTTTGGTCGCTCGGGAACCCTTATCTGTACCGGGTAGTATCCGTGGTGAAGCTGGGAGGCAAAGTGGTGGACAGTGTTTCGCACCGCTTCGGCATCCGCACTATTGAGGTGAAACCAAACGGTGTTTTTCTCAATGGTCAGCATGTTAAGATCAAAGGCACCAACAACCACCAGGACCATGCCGGAGTGGGCGCTGCCTTGCCGGATTACCTGCAATACTATCGCATTCGCCTGCTGAAGCAATGGGGCAGCAATGCGTATCGCACCAGCCATAACGCGCCAACACCCGAACTGCTCGATGCATGCGATAGCCTCGGCATGCTGGTAATGGATGAACAACGCCTGCTCAACAGCTCTCCCGAATACCTCGACCAGTTTGAGCGGCTGCTGAAAAGAGACCGCAGCGGAACCTGCGTCTTCATGTGGTCGATCGGCAATGAAGAAGGCTGGGTGCAGGGCAATGAGACCGGCCGGGCCATTGCGCAGACTTTGCTCGCCAAACAGCGTGAATTGGATCCCACTCGTGTAAGTACTTATGCAGCTGACATGGCCAATGTATTCCACGGTGTGAATGAAGTAATTCCGGTGCGGGGTTTTAATTATCGCCAGTTCGGTGTAGCCGGTTACCACAAAGATCATCCCCAACAGCCGATCATTGGGACCGAGATGGGCAGCACCGTTACCACAAGAGGCATTTATGAGAAAGACAGCATTCGGGCTTACGTTCCCGACCAGGACATCACCGCTCCCTGGTGGGCCAGCACAGCGGAAACCTGGTGGCAGCTGGCCGCCGAAAATGATTTCTGGCTGGGCGGCTTTATCTGGACAGGCTTTGACTACCGTGGAGAACCTACCCCTTACAAATGGCCTAACATCTCTTCGCATTTTGGCGTAATGGATGCATGCGGTTTTCCAAAGAACATCTACTATTACTACCAGAGCTGGTGGACCGATAAAGACGTGTTGCATATTTCGCCGCACTGGAACTGGAAGGGCAAAGAAGGCCAGCCCATTGACGTGTGGGTGAACACCAACGCCGACAATGTTGAATTGTTCCTGAACGGACAATCGCTGGGAAAAAAAGACATGCCGCGTTATTCTCACCTCCGGTGGACAGTGAATTATGAACCAGGAACGTTGGAAGCAGTAGCATATAAAAAGGGACGCAAGCTTACGCGTAAGGTGGAAACCACCGGCGAACCTGCTGAAATAGTTCTATCGCCCTATAAAACGACCATGCCGGGCGATGGAAAGGATATTGCCGTTATCAATATATCGGTGGTAGACCGCCAGGGCAGGGAAGTGCCTGACGCAGCACATCAGATCCGCTTCTCTTTGAAGGGTGATGCAAAGATCATAGGCGTGGGCAATGGTGATCCCAGCAGTCACGAACCAGACAAATATTTAATAGATTCTGCCTGGCAGCGCAGCCTGTTTAACGGTAAAGCGCAGGTGATCGTTCAATCGGGCAAAACGGTGGGCAGCTTTCATTTTGAAGCCAGGGCCGAAGGCCTGAAAACCGGCGCCGTTGATATACTGACCATTCACCCGGGCACACCAACGCCGGTCACTGCAGTAAAGCACTCCTTTCCTGTAACAAAAGGTGTAAGCAGGCCGGTGGATAAAATGCTCGGCGCCGATATTTCTTTTCTGCCGCAGCTGGAAGCGCGTGGGGTAAAATTTTCCGATGGCGGAAAGGAAAAGGATGCCATTGAAATTTTAAAAGACCATGGATTTAATTATATCCGGCTGCGCATCTTCAACGATCCGGCAAGAGACAGCGGCTATTCGCCCGGCCGTGGCTTTTGCGACCTGGAGCATACCAAACAAATGGCCAAACGGGTAAAAGCCGCGGGAATGAAATGGCTGCTCGATTTTCATTATAGCGATACCTGGGCCGACCCGGGAAAGCAATACAAACCGGCAGCGTGGCGCGGCAAACCATTTCCGGAGTTAAAGCAGGCCGTTTACGATTACACAAAAGAAGTGATGCAGGCATTGAAGAAACAGGGCACCCTACCCGATATGGTGCAGGTGGGCAACGAGATCAACCACGGCATGATCTGGCCCGAAGGAAGCATTGGCAACCTGGATAGCCTGGCCCAGTTGATCTATGCGGGCATTAACGGCGTAAAGGCGGTGGCGCCTTCTACCCCCATTATGCTGCATGTGGCACTGGGCGGACAAAACGATGAAAGCCTGTTATTTTATGATAACATGGTACAACGGCAGGTGCCTTTTGATGTGATCGGGCTTTCGTATTATCCCAAATGGCATTGTACGCTGGAAGACCTTCAGTACAATCTGAACGATCTTGCCCGGCGTTATGATAAAGATGTTATTGTAGTTGAATATTCTCATTTGAAAAAAGAAGTAAATGAACTGGCATTTGACGTTTATGGCGGTCACGGAAAAGGCTCGGCCATCTGGGAACCATTGAACACCTGGGAAGCTGTCTTCGACAGGCAGGGAAGATCGAACGGGTTATTGATGGTGTACGATGACCTGAATAAAACGTTTATCAGCGTTAGTAATAACAAACCATAGGTTGCTCACTTAAAATAAGTAAAAATGAAACCAATCAATAAGTTCGCAAAACTGTTTGCTTTCCTGGTGCTGTTGCCGTCAATGGTAACGCATGCCCAATATAAAATGCCGGCTGGCTTCACAGACGGCTACGTATATGCAAACGGTATCCGTATTCATTATTATCATGCCCTTCCTGCCCAGGGTAAACCGGTAATGGTGATGGTGCATGGCGTTACCGATAACGGGCTTTGCTGGACCACCCTTACAGAAAAGCTGCAGGGATCTTATGATATTTATATGCTCGACGCGCGGGGACATGGCCTGTCAGATCCGTTCACTGCTGCAGATAATGGCGAAACCCTGGTGAAAGACGTTGTGGCATTTGTGCAGGCAATGAAATGGGAGAAGCCCATCCTGATGGGCCATTCGATGGGCGCCGCCACCGTTATGCGGGTAGGAGCTGAATATCCCGGTCTGCCGAAAGCGGTTATTATGTTAGACCCGATGCTTGGACGTTTTCCCGGCGGAAGCCCGTCACGTGACAGCGTTCGTAACAAGCCACCGGCTTCAACGCAGGCACGGCCATCAACAGCACCAGACCGGCTTTCTGTAAATATGTTTGGCAGTCCCGAAACGCTTGTAGCGCAAAACAATTACCGGTTCGAAGACCTGGTTGCTACCGGCCGCCGGCAGTCGCCCAAATGGGACAGTGTAGATGTATACTATTGGGCGCTTTCGAAAAAACAATACCATGGACCTTATACAAACGAGGCCTGGCAGGCGATGAGCGGCACTATGAGGACCGAAACCGCACTGGCGAAGATCCAGGCGCCGGCCATTATATTGAAGGCCGATGCGTCGCCTGAAGTACGCAAAACCAATGAAGAGACTGCCCGGGTGATGCAAAAAGGAAAGTTGGTTCATATCGACGGTGCGGGCCATAACCTGCACCATGATCAACTGGCCCGTACAACAGAAGTGTTAAAAGAATTTCTGTCAACACTGTCTCGTTAGTAATACGCCATGTTGAAACATTATAAGTCGGAAGATCCGTTTTCTTGACGAATATAAAATCCGTCAATGAATTTTTTTTCTCTAAAAATGGGCTTTAGGGTTACACACCAAACTACTTCAACCACAGCGCTGGTGCCTAACAGGGCGGATGGTTATGTCTTTGCTGGTCGTGACATTATCATGGAGGATCTTTACCCGGCTTTAAGAGTACGTATTACCGGTTCCCTGAAGATAAAACAGCCTTTGTTATCTTTACCAATTCAGATCAGGCAGTTTCGATTATTATCGCGCGGGGTGTTGCGGAGATCTTGTATAAGAATAAATGAGTTGTATTAGCGGAATATCCGCAACCGGGAAGAGTACGATCATAACAGACTTATTGTCTCGCGGATACAAAAGAGTGGATCTGGACAGAGAAGCGTTTTCAATATGGGTGGATGCAGTTGCCGATCTTAGCTTAAGTCCTCCTTCTTTACCTCCCGGTGTTTTCCACCCCAGGCACTCAGCTGCTTAAAAATGGGCCCGATCTCCAATGCCATCTCCGTGAGTTCATATTCTACCCGCGGAGGCACTTCTGCATACACTGTCCGCTTCACCATCCCATCCTGCTCTAATGCCTTCAACTGTAAGATGAGCATGCGTTCTGTAATGAAAGGGAACTCCTTCTTTAATTCACTAAACCTAAGTTTGCTACCTGCCAGCTTATCCAGGATCTGTATTTTCCATCTGCCTCCAATCTTATTTACAGCATAGGTAAGATCACATTCAATGATCAGTTTTTCGTTGCTGGTATATGTGGAGTTTTTCTTTCTCGCTGCCATTACTTACAAATTTGTATGTACCCTACAATTGACAGTACTGCCTGTAAAATTAGATGCTACCCGCTACTTTTACAAAAAATAAATGATGAGTGTTTTTATATCAGAGTTAATAGGCACAATGGTACTGATCATATTGGGAAATGGGGTGGTAACAAATGTTGTATTAAATAAAACAAAAGGAAACAACGGCGGCTGGATAGTAATTACCATGGGTTGGGCCATGGCGGTATTCATAGCTGTAATGGTTACGTCTGCAGGTGGTGCGCATGTAAACCCCGCTGTTACGATTGGGTTGGCAGCAATAGGCAAACTGGATGCAGGTCTGATATTAACGCACATTTCTGCTCAGCTGATAGGAGCCATCATTGGTGCTGCTATTGTATGGCTGCATTACAAAAACCATTTTGATGCTACAAATGATGCAGATAGTATAAGGGCCTGCTTCAGCACAAGCCCTGCTATAAGGGGCAATACAAATAGTTTTATTGCGGAATGTTTTGCAACAGCCATCTTTATGTACGCAGTTCTTTGCATAAGCGGAGGAGACGGGAAGATCATTGGCTCATTGCAGGCACTGCCTGTTGGATTATTGGTGCTGGGCGTTGCTTTATCTCTGGGTGGCAATACAGGCTGTGCCATCAATCCCGCACGGGATCTGGGCCCCAGGATTGCGCATGCCCTTTTACCTATACGGCATAAAGGGAAAAGCGACTGGCGCTATTCATGGATCCCGGTAGTGGCACCTATAGTGGGAGCAGTATTGGCAGCATTAATACATGCGTATATTAATTAATCATAAATAAGAGAAGAATTATGGATCTGTATTTAAAAGGGAAAACAGCGGTGGTAACAGGTGCCAGCCAGGGAATTGGCCGCGCAATCGTAAAAGAGCTGGCGCTTGAAGGCGCGAAAGTATTGGCCACTGCGAGAAACGAAGATCTGCTGAACAGCCTCAAAGAGGAAATAACCGCTGCGGGTGGTGTGGAACCGGTAACATTCGCCCAGGATTTCGTGGCAGCAGACGGGCCGCAAAAGATTGCAGCTGCGGCATTGGCCAGCCTGGGCCAGGTAGATATTCTCGTTAATAATGCGGGCCGTAGCGCTCCGATGGATGTAGTAGGTTCGGAAGATGATTGGAACGGCACCATGACGCTGGACTTTGACCGCCCCCGGCAACTCACGCAACAGCTTTTGCCACATTTTATAGCGCGTAAGCAGGGCGCCATCCTGAACCTCGCCAGCACTTATGAGTTACGTATGATCAATGGTTCATCTGTTGCCAAAGCGGCCATTGTAATGTGGTCCAAGCAGTTGGCCGGGCAACTGGGGCAGTATGGTATCAGGGTTAACTGTTTGCAACCGGGCCTGATAGATACTAACAATATCCGCCGTTTCTTCCCCGGAGATGAACGCAGGCAATTTGCCGAACGCGAGATCCCACTGGGAGATTTCGGTGAGCCGGAGGATATGGCCAACATGGCCGTTTTCCTGGTATCGCCCCGTGCGCGGTATATTACAGGCACGGTAGCTGTTGTGGATGGAGGAATGCGCCATTACGCGTTCTGATCTTTACTACGAAATACAAACGGCCTTTTTAATTTGCAGGTGTTAACAACCCAATGATCAGATTTCCTCTGCTTTTGATGTAACATAAAAGGTTCAATCTTCCAAAATCTGTGGTGTCAAAATCCGTTTGGATAGAATTTGATGGCGTTTATCAAAACAGCGATGTATGGATCAATGGACATCATCTGGGCCGTTATCCCAACGGCTACATGAGCTTCCATTATGATCTTGCTCCTTACATAAAGGCTGGTGAGAATATTATTACCGTTCGTGTAGATAATAGCCGGCAACCAAACACCCGTTGGTATTCCGGATCAGGAATTTACCGCCATGTTTGGCTGAACCTTGCTAATCTTTTACACATAGCCCAATGGGGAACCTGTATAATGACACCGCAGGTAGATGCTGATTCTGCAACGGTAAACATCAAAACAAAAGTTGAAAACAGGAGCGTTGTTTCAATAGATGCTATACTTCGTTCGGTTATTCTTGATGCAAAGGGAAATGAGGTGGCGAGAACCGAATCTGCGGTTTCTGCTTCCTCAGAAAATCAATCAGAAGCAGAATAAAAAATAACGGTATCATCACCAATTCTCTGGTCATTGGAAACACCAGGGATGTACAGCCTTCGTTCACTGATAATTAATAAAGGAAAAATTGTTGATGAGGTAATTACGCCGTTTGGAATACGTAACGTACAGTATGATGCAAACAATGGTTTTTTGCTGAATGGGAAACGGGTTAAAATGAATGGTGTTTGTTTGCATCATGATGCAGGAAGCGTTGGTGCGGCAGTGCCTGAGGCGATGTGGGTTCGCCGGTTGAAAACTTTAAAAGAGATGGGATGCAATGCCATTCGCACATCGCATAATCCGATGGCTCCTGAGTTTTTGGATCTCTGTGACCGGATGGGATTTTTAGTACAGAATGAAATATTTGATGTATGGAAAGCCGGCAAAGTAAAATATGATTACGCCAATTACTTTGATCAATGGTCACAACACGATCTCGTCAACTTTATTCACCGTGATCGCAATCATCCTGGAAATTCGTCTCCCTGCATGATTATGTGATCGGTGATTTTATGTGGACCGGCATCGATTATCTGGGCGAAGCCAGGTGGCCATCCAAAAACGCCAGTTCAGGTGTGATCGACCTTTGTGGTTTTCCGAAGGACGCCTGTTATTTCTACCAAAGCCGGTGGACGACTCAACCGATGATCCATCTGGCGCCGCATTGGAACTGGAAGGGGAAGGAAGGACAGGTGATGCAGGTGATGGCTTATACGAATTGCGATACCGTTGAGCTCTTTTTGAATGGAAGATCGTTTGGGATGAAGGCATTGGAATTTCCAAGACAGGGTAATGCCGGCAGCTGGAACCGCTATGATCGTCCGCCTGTTGGTATTACAACCGGCGATCTGCACCTCGTATGGGATGTGCCTTATGAGCCGGGCGTATTGAAAGCGGTTGGCAGAAAAGGTGGCAGGGTAGTCATGGAAGAGGAAATGCATACAAGCGGCGCTCCTGCAGCCTTGCGTTTATCGGTTGACCGCGATACCATCGATGCAGATAAACGGGATGTGGCGCATGTAAAGATCGAAGTAGTGGATGAGAACGGACATGTTGTTCCCGATGCACATGAACCGGTACAAATTATTTTAGAAGGTGCAGGAAAGTTAATTGGTTTTGACAACGGTAATCCCTTTGACCATACCTCTATGAAAAGTAACAAACGAAATACATTCAATGGTTTGGCATTGGCTGTGATCCAATCGGATAACCAAACCGGGGTCATACGGGTTCGAACAAATTCATCCTCATTAAAAAATGCTTCTGTTGATATTGTTGCCAGGAAACCGGCTACCGGGATGGCAACGGTTGAAAATAGTAAGAAATGACCTGGAAAAGTCAATTCGTTAGGAAATTTTCCGCATTCATGACCTGTAAACTCCCACCAAAGCCCAGGTTCTCCTTTTAACTGAATATTTCTGCATTTGCCTTCATTTAACCGGTCAGTCCTTTGCTTTCGCCGGAGAAATCGGCTTTTTCCCCTGTTTTTGTACGAAAAAGTCCCCCTTTTGTAAGAATTACACCCCCATTTTACCCTCCCTCCGGTAATAAATTGCCTCCAATTGTAATCGGTTACATTCCTATTCAAACGGTCAATTGCTTAAAACCAAATAATACGCTATATGAAAATTAAGCTGCTTTTAACCAGGGCGCCACTGTTAGCCCTTCTATTGATCTTTAGTATTCATCCGCTTTCATCCAAGGCTCAGCAAATCCAAATTAAGGGCAGGGTAACCGGGGCCGACGGCGCTGCGGTTGGCGGAGTCTCTGTAACTGTAAAGGAAACAAAAACGGGTACTTCCTCCGATGCCAATGGAAATTTCCAGGTTAGCGCCCCCTCAAACGGCACATTGGTCTTTACTTCTGTCAACTTCGCCGATCATGAGGAAGCTATCGGCGGCCGTACCACCGTCAATGTTACGCTGCAAACCGGCAATAATATGTTGAGCGATGTGGTGGTGGTAGGGTATGGTACGCAAAAGAAGGCTGATGTAACCGGCGCCGTTTCCAGGGTTAATCTTGAGGCAATGGGCAATGCCCCCAACACCAACATAGCGCAGTCTCTTCAGGGTACCGTTCCGGGGCTCAACGTAGGGGTATCTACCGTGGCCGGAGGTACACCATCCATTCAGGTTCGCGGGCAGGTTACGCTGGGCGGTTCACAAAGTGTGTTGATCATTCTCGACGGCGTGCAATACAATGGCTCTTTGTCTTCCATTAATCCGGATGATATTGCTACAATAGATGTATTAAAAGATGTGAGCTCAACGGCCGTTTATGGCGCCCAGGCAGCCAATGGGGTCATCCTGATCACGTCCAAAAAAGGCCGCACGGGCAAGCCCCGGGTTGCTTTTTCAAGCGCCTACACCACGCAGAAGCCTACGCAGAACTTTCATACCTGGGACAGGGCCGGGTTTCTTGAGCAGCTGAAGGATGCTTATTGGAACGAAGCCTTTACAGGTCCTGATTATATCCAACCCAACCCCGCTTTTGACGTGATACAGAAGGTGGATGCCTCCATGGCCAATTCCAACCGCACGGCCCTGAATCCCTATGATTTTGACTGGTATGGAGCAGGTACCGGCCCCGGGCATGTATGGGAGACCAACCTGAGCCTTTCCGGCGGCAGCGAAAACTTCAACTATCTTTTGTCGGGGAGTATAGCCGATCAAAAAAACTTTATCAAAGCCGACATTTTTAAAAGAAATACCGTTAGGGCCAACCTCGAAATAAAGCCGTTTAAAGGCTGGAAACTGGGGCTGGTATCATCCGGTTCGTTTGTAAAACAGGATGGCGCCGAGCCGGACCTGGTTTGGTTAACACGCGGCGCCCCCCTGGTGGTACCATTCGATTCCAGCGGTAATCTGATCCCCAATCCTACCAATACCGTGGCGCCTAACCCGCTGATGAGTCATTTAGTGGACGATCGCGACAGGCGTCAGTATTTCTTTGCCAATGTTTATTCAGACCTTGATATTCCCTTTATCAGGGGATTGAATTACCGGGTCAATTTTGGTCAGAATTTTCGTACCGACCAGCATTATTATGCCAACAAGTATGGAGCGGGATTAACAGGACTGGCCTATAAAGACAACCGGGATTATTATGATTACATGCTCGATAACATTGTAACCTATACCAAAACCTTCGGCAAACATGGTATCACGCTTACCGGATTATACGGCGCCATCGAACGAAAACACACCGGAACGTATGCGGAAGGTAAAGGTTTTGCAAGGCTGAATTTGAGTTATAATGATATTGGCGGTGCCTCACTATTAACCATCAACGACAGCGCGTGGTCTGAAGCGTTGAACTACCAGATGGGCCGTATTAATTATAAGTTCGATGATAAATACCTTTTTACGGCCACCCTGCGCCGGGATGGATTTACCGGCTTTGCAGAAAATTTCAAATACGCTACTTTCCCTTCTGTGGCTTTGGGCTGGATTGTTTCGCGTGAAAATTTTATGAGTAATGTAAACTGGATAAACAACCTGAAACTGCGCCTCAGCTACGGATCCATAGGTAACCAGACAAGGCGTTACCAGTCGCTGGCAAGAGTGGAAACAAATGAGTCGTATGTTTTTGGCGATGGAGCTAATACGGCATTCGGGCAGCAGGTGGTTTCCCTCGCCAATCCCAATCTGAAATGGGAGCGTACTACCGGTACAAACGTGGGCCTTGATTTCGCCTTGTTGAACAACCGGCTTACCGGTACGCTGGAGTATTACAATAATAATACTACCGATCTGCTATATGAGGTGAATATACCTAACACTACCGGTTTTGGCAGCATATTGACCAACCTGGGGAAAATTCATAATACCGGTTTTGAAGCAGGGCTTACATATAAGTTTGTAAACAAAAAAGACTTTACCTGGTCTTCCACCTTTAATTTCTCAACCAACAAAAACGTGATCAAAACCCTGGTTGGTCTTGATAATGACAAAGATGGCAAAGAAGATGATTTAATTGCCAGTGGTTTATTTATTGGCCGCTCCATTCAAACCATCTATGATTACCAGGCAGGCCCCATTTATCAATTGGGCGAAACGCCGCTGCCGGGCTTTTATACCGGCACCTTAAGCGTGGCGGATCAAAATAAAGATGGGGCAATAGACGCCGCCAACGACCGGGTGATCATCGGACGCCGCGAACCGGCATACAGAATGAGCCTTTTCAACACGCTTACCTACAAAGCATTTACCTTAACATTTCTCATCAATAGCATACAGGGAGGCAAAAACGGATACTTAGGCAATAACCTGAGGCAGTATTTCCGCGATGATAACCAGCTTCGCGAAAATGAATTTACCGTTACTGACTATTGGTCGCCGCGTAATCCCGGTGGCAAATATCCCAGGAACATTTCCGGCAGCCGTGCAAGGGTTACGCCCGGTATGTGGGAAAGCAGAAGTTTTGTAAGACTGCAGGATGTTTCTCTTTCGTACAACCTGCCTGCTACTATACTGGGTAAAATAAAAGCACAGACTGTGAGCTTATATGTAAACGCGAAGAACCTGGCCACCTTCACCAATTGGATAGGCTGGGACCCGGAATTGGATCAGGGAGGAGGTTTGGACCTGGGAGGCCGTCCGGTGATGCGCGCCTTCACATTTGGATTGCGTGTGAACTATTAAGAATTCTAACCTGAAAAATGATTGTAAGTATGAAAAAGATATATTTCATTCTGCTAGCGGTGATACTCATTGCCGGCGGACCGTCCTGCAAGAAAGATTTTTTGAAAGAAGAGCCGCTTGATTTTTTGAGTTCGGTCAATGCGTTTAAAACAAGTGCAGATTTTGACGCTTCTACCAATAACCTGTATCGCCTGTTGCGCGATATTTTATATACGCGGGATGAAACCATCCCCTTCGATTATATCTACCGCACCGATGTTGGTTTGTTTGTGCCATCGGCGGTTCCGCCTAACCTGGTCAGTGAACTGGCGCCCCACGCTGATCTGCCCAGGATACACTGGCAGTCATGGTATAAGATCATATCCGAAGCCAATACTATTATCAGCCGTATTCCCGCCTCTCAGCTGTCTCAAAGCGACAAGGAGTTGTTCGAAGCAAGAGCCCGCTTTTTCAGAGGGTATGCATATAGCCGGTTGGCTTACCTATATGGAGGGGTGCCCCTGGTACTGGAAGAGGTGGTTACACCTAAAACGGATTATGTACGGGCAACCCGCAATGAGGTATATGCGCAATGCATTACAGACCTGCTTTTTGCCGCCGGTAAATTGCCGGCCATCAACAAAGTAAAGGACGGGGAGGTTTCCAGCCTGGCTGCACAGCATTTACTGTCAGAATTGTATATCGCGGATAAGCAATACGATAAGGCGGTTACGGCAGCTACTGCGGTTATCGGCGACGCGAATATGGCGCTCATGACAAGCCGCTTTGGCAAGAGAAAGGATGTAGTTCCCGGCGATGTGTATTGGGATCTGTTCCGGCGTGGAAATCAAAACCGCGGCGCCGGCAATAAGGAAGGCATACTCGTTATTCAAATAGAAAACGATACCAAGGGCGGCGGCGGCAGCACTACTATCACCGGGTGGCCTTTTAATAGTGTATACAACCTCGAAAGGGTGCATTCGCCGCTGATACGTGATGTGCAACTGCCCGATGTAAGCGGAAACAAACCTATGGCGCATTGGCCCGCCTCCGATTATACCAGCGGTGGCAGAGGCGTGGGATTTTTGGCCCCTTCACATTATTTTGTACACAAAGCTTACCAGGTACAGGGCGATGCAGCCGCAACCGTTCCTGATTCCGTAGCAGACATCAGGAATGCCAATCATAACCTGGTAAGAAAATTTAAGGTTACCCTTCCGGGTAATAGTCTTTACCCGGTGGGTACTGAAATTGACTTTAATAACATCCCGGCGGGCACCAAGGGATTTGGCGGTAAGCCTTTAATATCGGGCGATGTGGCCAACCGGGCTATGTACCCCTACCAGACAAAATGTACTGACCCGGGCGATCACCCGGCTACTTTATATGCCGGCTCTACGGCTTATCCGCCGCTCCTGAAAAGTACTGCGGCGCCTACATTCAGAGACGAATACCTTTTCAGGCTGGCAGAAACCTACCTGTTAAGAGCTGAGGCTTATCTCGGACAGGGAAATGCTTCCGCGGCAGCGGCCGACATCAATGTGGTAAGAACAAGAGCAAATGCTTCGTCAGTTGCTGCTGGTAATGTTAATATTGACTTCATCCTGGACGAAAGAATGCGGGAGTTTGGGATAGAGGAAAAAAGGATGTTTACCCTGATGCGCTTAGGAAAATGGTACGACCGGGTGATGATGTGCAATCCATTCTATGCGCCATCTGCCAATCCCAGGTATAACCTTTGGCCCATACCGTATTCTGAAATTGAAAGAAACAACGGCGCTGTATTGGAGCAAAACCCGCTCTACTGAGCATGCTGATAAAATTTGAAAAATTCATTGACTATGAAAACCAGTGCAGCATCAATGATGATGGCAGGGCCATCGGCAAGGGGGTAAATTTTTCAGGTCGGCTCCCGGTTGTTCATTTAGCAGAAAAAGCGAAGAGGGAAACCTCTTTGCTTTTTATAGCAGTTACTACTAACAATTTAGTGCAAGTGAAAATAAAATCAATACTCGCCACCATTCTTATACTGAGCAATCTTAATTCTATTGCTCAAAAGCATAAAGGGTACAATGCCATTTATTCGGGTATTTCCTGGTTCGATGACAAAGGCAATACTGTTAGTGCACACGGCGCAAATATTGTGAAAGATAAGGACAGGTATTATCTTTTCGGGGAATATCAAAATGATACCAGTAATGATTTTTCAGGCTTCAGTTGTTATTCCTCCACTGACCTGTACAACTGGAAATTTGAAAACATGGCATTGCCTGTTCAGGGATCAGGCAAATTAGGACCCAACCGTCGGGGTGAACGTCCCAAGGTGATGAAATGCCCCGCAACGGGAGAATACATCATGTATATGCATGTAGATAACCTGGCACATACCGATCAGTTTGTTGGTTATGCAACTTCAGACAATATCACAGGCCCCTATACATTTCACGGGCCATTGCTCTTTAACGGCGCACCTATCCTCAAATGGGACATGGGCGCGTTCCAGGACAAAGACGGTTCCGGCTATGTACTGCTCCATGGCGGCGACATTTATAAGCTGAACGACGACTATAAAAGTGTCGGCGAACAGGTAAGTAAAAGTTTTACGAATGGTTTTGAATCACCTGCCATTTTTCGAAAAGACAGTATTTATTACTTTTTAGGCTCACACCTTACCAGTTGGGAACGCAACGACAACTATTATTTTACAGCTACATCCCTGGCTGGGCCCTGGACTCCCGGGGGTAACTTTGCACCAACGGGTACGCTTACCTGGAACTCACAGACAACTTTCGTATTGCCGATAGGGGGTTCGAAAGACACCACCTATATGTATATGGGCGATCGCTGGTCATTTCCCAAACAGGCATCGGCCGCTACGTATGTGTGGCAACCTTTAACGATTGCCGGTACATCCATTTCAATCCCTGAATATAGGCAGGCCTGGAGCATCAATACTTCAACCGGTGTTGCATCAACTGTACAAGTTGACAGCAAAATAATTGATAATAGTGATAAACAATTCATTTCATATTCGGGTATATGGGTGAACGATACCTTATCGATGATGAGTTCAGCTGTAAAGGAAGCTTCTTTTACCGTTAAGTTCAAAGGTTCCCAAATTGGTTTCTATGGACTGGCGCGGCCAAACGGCGGTTATGCCCGGGTAACGATCCGAAACAGTAAAGGAAAAACAGTGCTCTCTTCCATTGTTGATATGTATTGTAAATACCCGGTGCAATCGCTAAGGTTTTTAAGTCCGATGCTGAAAAGGGATCATTACACATTTATGGTTTCAGTGATGGGAGAACACGGTAACTGGTCAGATAAAAAGAAAAATATTTATGGCAGTACAGGCAACGCTGTTTCTCTTGATAAACTTGTTGTTGTGGAATAAAACATAAACTACACATGAAATATGTAAGCAATATACTGTTACTATTAATTATAACTGCATTTGCCCTGCCTGTAAAAAAGAAAATAAAAATTCTTATGGCGGGCGATTCTACTATGGCCATTAAGGAGCCTCGCGCTTTTCCGGAAACCGGCTGGGGTATGCCCTTTGTATATTTTTGGGACAGCAGTGTATCGGTGATCAATAAGGCCCAAAACGGCGCCAGCACAAAAACATTTATTGCAGACGGCCTCTGGCAATCTATTATGCAACACGCAGATGCGGGCGACTATGTTTTTATTCAGTTTGGGCACAATGACGAAGTACCCACTAAAAGATCCTGCACAACCGAAGAAGAGTTCAGGAATAATCTTAAAAAATTTATCCGGGAATCAAGAAGCAAAAATGCCATTCCCGTTTTGCTGACGCCTGTTGCGCGGCGCAAGTTTGATTCTGTCGCACAAATTGAAGGTACGCATGAAGTGTATTCGCAGCTTGTGCGCAATGTAGCGGCAGAAGAAAAAGTACTATTGATCGACCTCGATAAAAAAAGCCAGGCGCTGTACCAGCAATTGGGTGTGGAAAGATCAGCGCTACTTTTTCTGCATCTGCAGAAAGGCCAGCATCCAAACTATCCAAACGGCAAGGAAGATAATACCCATTTTTCAGAACTGGGCGCCAGGCTGGTAGCGCAGTTGGTGTTACATGAAATAAAGGAAAGAATACCTGAGCTGACGGAGCGGATTATTTCACGGAAAAGTTAATGACTCATGAACGCTGATTTAAGATATTTTTTTGGGCTGACATTTATTCTTTACTCTTTTTCGCTGTCAGCCCAACTCAAATCTACCGCGCGCAGCAGGTGCGGCGATTTGGGTAATAATACATTTATGAATCCCATACTGAGCGGGGATTATCCCGACCCAACTATCATGAGAGATGGTAAGGATTATTATATGACCCATTCTGCTTTCGATTACCTGCCGGGACTAACGGTTTTCCATTCTACAGACCTGGTGAATTGGGAACCTGTTAGTTATGTGTATACCTCTTATTTAGGTTCCGGCTGGGCGCCCGATATCTGTAAATATGATGGTAAGTACTATGTCTACTTTACGGTGGCTGATAAAGGCAATTTTGTGGTTTATGCTGACAGCCCTAAAGGGCCATGGAGCAGTCCCATTGACCTGAATATAAATTGGATTGACCCTTGCCATGTAACGGATGAAACAGGGCAGCGATGGCTTTTTTTAAGCGGTGGCCACCGGATAAAACTGTCAATTGATGGATTGTCTGTAGTTGGTAAACTCGAAAAAATATATGACGGGTGGAAATACCCCGGGCATTGGGAAACGGAAGGTCAGGCACTGGAAGGTCCAAAGCTTAAAAAGATCGGCGCATACTATTACATGTTGAGTGCCCAAGGTGGAACCGCCGGACCGCCTACTTCACATATGGTGGTGGTGGCCCGTTCCAGGTCTGTCAATGGTCCCTGGGAAAATGCACCCAATAATCCTTTGATACATACTTACAGCAGAACTGAAAGATGGTGGTCAAAAGGACACGGTTCGCTCATCGATGCACCTGACGGAAAATGGTGGATTGTTTACCATGCTTATGAAAATGGATTTCCGGGATTGGGCAGACAAACGCTGCTTGAACCGGTGGAACTGACAGGAGATGGCTGGTTGAAAGCGTCAACCGGTAAAGGAATAGAAAAACCGTTGCGTAAACCTGTTACATCCCGAAAGGTAATTGACCGCCTGGCGCACCTGAACGAGTTTCGCATTGGGATGGATTGGAGGTTTTACAGGAAGTTTGATTCAAGCCGGTTTTGCGTTAACGACAGGGTGCTTACTTTGAAAGCACAAGGGAAAACACCTCACGAATCGGCCCCATTGCTCTTTGTTGCAGGGGCACATAATTATGAGTTTAGTGTTCGAATAGATAAAGATTCGAATGCGGTGGCCGGGCTTGTACTTTTTTATAATGCTGATTTCTACGTAGGAACAGGGTTCGACAGCAAACAGATCTTTAGCTGGAGAAAAGGCGACATCAAAGGACGGCATGAGCAAAAAGGAAAAAACAAGTTATGGTTGAAAATCCGGAATAACAACCAGATCGTTACCGGGTTTTACAGTTATGATGGAATGGACTGGAAGCAGGAACCCTGGTCACGGGATATCTCCGGTTATCATCATAATGTACTGTACGATTTTATCAGCATTTTACCAGGGTTGTTTGCTTATGGAGAAGGGACCGTGCAGTTTACTGAGTTTCAGTTTAAGCGATTTGATTGAATTGCGTCAACAGAAAAAGTTTTTTTGAACACAAAAATTTAGCTGGCGAATGTCTTCGAACAACTATCGTTTCTTGCTCATTTTAGCGTTAATAATGCCGTGTGGCGCTACGGCACAAAAAAACGTATTTCCTGTAATTACCAAAACGGTAAAGGTTTCTATTGTTTATGATAAAAGTGCCCCTAAACTAGATTCTATTGTAGCTGTTCTCCTGGCAGAAGATATCGAAAGAGTTACTTCTTTTAAACCAACAGTGATAACAGATATTGCAAAAGTGAAGGGGAACGTCATCATTATTGGCTCCATTCAATGGCCCCTTATAAAAAAATTAGTGGGTGGGCAATCCGGTTTTTCCAAACAACTAACCGGCAAATGGGAAACATTTGGTTTGACCGTTGTTGATAAACCATCGCCTGATATTCCAAAAGCATTGGTAATAGCAGGAAGTGATGCCAGAGGTACCGCTTATGGAGTATTTACGCTTTCTGAAAAAATAGGCGTTTCACCCTGGTACTGGTGGGCCGATGTGCCGGCAAAGAAACAAACCGAGTTGATCATCACGCTGAACAGTTACATTTCATTGGCACCCGCCGTAAAATACAGGGGCATTTTCATCAATGATGAAGATTGGGGCTTGCAACCATGGGCCGCCAAAACATTTGAACCGGAGACAGGCGATATTGGTCCCAAAACATACGCTAAGGTATTTGAGTTATTGCTCCGGTTAAAAGCAAACCTCATTTGGCCTGCTATGCATCCCAGCACCAAAGCTTTCTTTCATTATCCGGGTAATGTGAAAACAGCGGCAGATTATGAGATCATCCTCGGCTCTTCTCATGCCGAACCCATGTTACGCAATAACGTAGGAGAGTGGAATGAAAAAACCATGGGCCATTTTAACTACTTCACCAATAAGGAAAAGATCTATAAATACTGGGAAGACCGGTTAAAAGAAAGCAGCGGCATCAACGCCATTTACACCCTCGGCATGCGTGGTGTTCATGACGGACAAATGGAAGGCATAAAAGATCTTAAAGAAGCAGTTCCGGTTGTTGAGCGGATCATCGGCGAAGAACGCGACCTGCTTTCCAAATACATCAACAGCGATGTGAGCGCCATACCTCAGGTGCTTACTCCTTACAAAGAAGTGCTGGATATCTACGACAACGGTTTAAAAGTGCCGGATGATGTAACGCTGGTATGGCCCGATGACAATTATGGTTACATACACCGGCTGAACAATGAAAAGGAAATAGCCCGTAAGGGTGGCGCAGGGGTATACTATCATGCTTCTTACTGGGGACGGCCGCACGATTACCTCTGGCTGCCTTCCACACACCCTTCTTTACTAAGGGAAGAAATGATGAAAGCGTACGAAACAGGGGCCAGCTGCCTGTGGGTACTGAATGTAGGGGACATCAAACCACAGGAATACAATATGCAGCAGTTTTTGGATATGGCCTGGGATCCGACTCCTTTCAAAGACAGCAGGTATACGAAACGACATTTACTTAGTTGGGCCGCTTCAATTTTCGGAAAAGAGAATGGCCAAAAAATACAATCCGTTTTGTGGGAATATTATCAACTGGCATTTGAACGGCGGCCCGAGTTCATGGGATGGAGCCAGACAGAACCAACAACACAAACAACCTACACAGACTTTAATCATTTTTACTTTGGTGATGAAGCGCAAAAGCGAATAGACCGGTACAATGCTGTAGAAGCAGCAGTAAAAAAAATACGTCAGCAGATCAACGCTGAAGTTGACGATGCATTTTACCAGTTGGTCTATTATCCCGTTGTTGGCGCTTCATGGATCAATAAAAAGTTTTTATACCGTGATAAATCTTACTTCTATGGTAAACAAAACAGGTTGAGCGCATACGACTATGCACAATTATCAAAAGCCGCTTACGACAGTATTGTAAAGGAGACAGAATTTTTTAATACGCAGGTGGCCGGGGGTAAGTGGAATTACATCATGTCAATGAGCCCAAGGGGCCTGCCTGTGTATCAATCCCCGGTTCTGCCGCAAATCAGCATTGACAGTACAATTATTTGGAGCATGGCGCCGGAAGGTTATGTAACAAAGGATTCGTCGCTTTTAAGTGATAATGATCCTATGTCATTACCTTCTTTTGATGATGTCAATAAGCAAAAGTACTTCGTTGATATTTTCCTCACTAAGAATGAAACCGTAAAATGGAATGCTATTACTTCTCACAGCTGGATCCGGCTTTCAAAAAATAGTGGGATCCTTGCTCCTGAGCACGGAATGAAGCAAACGCGGATCCGGGTAGATGTTGATTGGGATAAATTCACTAAAAATGAAAAGGCGCGAGGCTCAATTTCTTTTATTGGCGGAGGCAAGAAAATGACGGTAAACCTGCAGGCTGTTAAAATGTACAAACCCGAATTAGCAGGCTATAAAGGCTTCATTGAAAATAATGGCTTTGTTGCAATGCGGGCGGCCAGTTTTACAAGGCAAACAAGCAGAAAGCCCGATCAATGGAAGATCATCAGCGATCTCGGGTACACAGGAAAGGTATTACAGGCCTTTCCGCTATCGATTGCCCGAAAAGCACTCACAGCGCCCGATTCAATTAAACGCCTCAGCGCTGTTATTGAATATGATTTCTATATGTTTTCTTCAGCAATCCCTTTCGTAACTGTTTTTGCATTGCCAACCCATCCTATTAATAACAACTTCAGCCTTCGCTATGCGATATCAATTGATAATGGGCCATTGAAGATGGTTGATATCAAAACATTTGGCAGAAGCGGGGAATGGAAACAAAATGTTCTGAGGAACAGGGCGGAACGAAAAATAGCGATGCCATTTTTGAAGGCAGGAAAACACACGTTGAAAATATACGCTGTTGATCCTGGCCTTATCCTCGATGAGATCCGGATCGATGCGGGAGGATTAATAAAAGCTTACAGCACTATTCCCGAAACAAGAATATTCCATGAGTAAAAAAGACCTGACGATATACGACCTGGCGGAGCGCCTGAACATTTCTGTTGCCACAGTTAGCAGGGCATTGAACAATGATCCTACAGTTAGTAAAAAAACAAAAAGAAAAGTGTGTGAGCTGGCTGAGGCTATCGGTTACAGAAAGAACAATTTTGCAAGCGGGCTTAGAATGCAAAAAACCAATACTATCGGCATTATTGTTCACGAACTTAATAGCCGTTTTATCGCTTCGGTGCTTAGTGGAATAGAAAAGGTGATTACCGGCGCACAATACATAATTATTATAGGACATTCTTCCGAATCCACTGCAACAGAAATAGCCAATGCCAAAAACTTATTTCATAAACGGGTAGATGGACTGATCGTATCCCTGGCTTATGACACGGTTGATCTTAGTCACTATGACCCTTTTATCAAACGCGGAATACCCATTGTGTTCTTTGACCGGGTGAGAGAGGATGCTCCGGGCATCAGGGTTGTCATCGATAATCATAAGGCTGGTTACGACGCCACTGTACACCTCGTTCAGCAAGGTTGTAGCAGGGTTATGCACATAACAGGAAATCTGGCTCAAAACGTATATGCCGACAGGCTGAACGGATTTCGAAAAGCCTTGCAGGAGCATAATTTGCCTTATGAACCTTGCCAGCTTATGATCACGGATCTTAGTGAGAAAGCAGGGGGGGAGGTGGCCCGGCAAATACTGGAAATGAAGGAAAGGCCCGATGGGTTGTTTTTTGCGAATGACTTATGTGCGGCCGTATGCATGAAAAGCCTGAAAGATGCCGGTATCAAGATCCCGGAAGACATAGCGATCGTAGGTTTTAATAACGACACCATCAGCAGGCTGCTAGAACCCCAATTAACTACTATTAACTACCCTGGAAGGGAAATGGGAGAAATTGCTGCAATTAATCTTATAGCTCAATTGAACGGCCGTTCCGACCGGGCTGATTATACTGTCACGCTTGCATCGCAACTGATGATCAGGGGATCTTCCATAAGGTGTGCCACTCTTTAGATGTGTGGCACACCCTGCTTAATCTTTTGACTTTTCTTTCAACACCTTTGTAGAGATCTGATAAGTCTTGTTAAAAGGATCACGGTATTTTTTTATGTACTCCGAAGGATTCATTCCAAACAGTTTGTTGAACTGCCGCCTGAAATACTTCACATCGTTGATGCCAACCTGAAAAGCAGCGTCATTGACGTTGCAGTTTGCTTTGATCATAAGCGCTGCTGCTTTTCTAAGCCGGATGTACCTTATAAAACCAGCAACCGATTGTCCCGACATCAGCCGCACCTTTTTGTACAGGTAAGAGTGGCTCATTCCAATATCATGGGCCAGTTTCTTAATTGTGAACTGGTCATCATGAAGATGTTGCTCTACAATGTCAATGCATTTGTCAAGGAATTCCTTGTATTCAGGAGAGATCTTAAGGGTGTTTTTCTGTAAGGTTACCTCATTGAAGAAATATTTTTGAAGCTCACTACGGCTATTAAAAAGGTTTTCCACTTTGGCAAGCAGAATATCTTTATCGAATGGTTTGGTAATATATGCATCGGCGCCGCCTTCAATGCTTTGTAACTCCACTTCATCACCATTACTGCCGGTGAGCAATATTACCGGAATATGGTTAAGGTTCTGGTCCTGTTTTATTTGCCGGCAAAGCTCGATCCCATCCATTTCCGCCATCCTGATATCACTGATCACCAGGTCGGGAAACTTTTCCTGCGCTATTTTCAGTGCCTCCATTCCGTTCACTGCTTCCAGTAACTCGTATTTGTTCTTTAAAATTTGTTGCAGGTAGCGCCTTATTGCATCGTCATCATCAGCCAGCAAAATGATTTGGCGATCGGTGACCGGTTCTTCTGTTTTAGCATCTGGAACAGCAGCAACCGGTTCTGCCTGTGCATCTTCAGCCAATTCAGTTAAAATGGAGGTCGCCCGTTGTGGTGTATGCAGGATTGTCTGGCCTTCCAAATGCTTTTTTCCTTTTTTTAAAGTTACCAGGAAAGTTGTCCCTTTACCTGCTGAGGTTTGGAAACTGACAGTGCCTTTGTGGCTTTCCACAAAACTTTTCACAAGGTATAAGCCGATTCCAAAACCGGTTTTGGCTGTCGCATTTGGAGAATCAGCCTGGTAAAATTTCTCAAAGATGCGTGAAGCTTCCCCGGCGGCAATACCATACCCACTGTCTATAACTGCAATATTCACTTCGTTTACAGATTCCGTTACCCTAAATGTAATTTTTCCATGCTCAGGTGTATATTTAATAGCATTTGAAAGAAGATTAAACAATGCGATCTCCATTTTTTCCTTATCTATATACAGTTCCAGGTTTTGGTTTTCAAATTCAAACAGATATTCCTGGCAATTCCCCTTTGCCTGTTGCACAAAGTACAAAAACACCTCATGACACAACTGGTAGAAGTTCTGCCGGGAAAATTTCAGGGTGTCGATTGCTACATCTGCCTTTCTGAAAAGAAGCAGCTGGTTTACCATGCTCAATAAACGGCGTGCGTTGCGATGCACAACGTTTAATTCCTGCTGTTCATCAGGGGTATCAATTTTTTGGATCAGGTCTTTGATTGGATTGATGATCAAAGTAAGCGGCGTGCGGAATTCATGTGAAATTTGCGTGAAAAAGGAGAGTTTTTTTTCAGTTAGTTCCTTTTCTTTTTCCTTTTCAAAATTTGCCATTTTGATTTCGTATTTCAGCCGTTCCTGTCGTTTATTATAACTTATGTACAGGTAAATTGCCGATACAAACAGCATGACATACATAAAATAAGCCCACCAGGTTCGGTACCACGGCGGAAGTACAACTACTGTAAGGAGGCTGGTTGGGGAGCTCCAGTTATCCGTACCGTTATTTACTTTAACCTGAAAAACATAGGTTCCTTCATGAAGCCGTGAATAATTGGCCGAACGAACGTTATTGACATAATTCCAGCTTTTATCCCATCCGTTTAACTTATAGGCATATTTAATTTTATCGGCGCCGTTGTAATCCAGTGCCACATAATCAAGGGAGAGAATGGCCTGATCATATGGCAGAGCTATTTTTTCTATCCGTTCTGAAGCCCTTTTGCTTATATAAGAATCATTTTCTTCAACGGGCTTATCATTGATCTTTAAACCCGTGAGATATATTTGGAATTCCTCCTTTTTGTCATGTATGCTATCGGGATAAAAAATGTTAAATCCTTTAATGCCGCCAAATAAAAATTCACCCGATCGTAGAGCCGCAGCCGCATTAAAGCCGAATTGTTTGCTTTGCAGACCGTCGGATTTTGAGAAATTCCGGCATGTTTTATCAATGGTGTTGAACTTGCATAGACCATTATAGGTGCTCAGCCACAAATTGTTTTTATCATCTTCCAGCATGCGAAGAATGGTGTTGCTTGGCAAACCATTTGAGGTGGTGAATTGTTGGTAGGTGCCTTTTGTACGATCGAATAACAATAGTCCCCCGCCATCCGTTCCTACCCAGAGGTTTTTATTGCGGTCTTCGTGAACACAACGAACGGAATGTCCCACAGGCCAGATCTGATGCTTTTTATTTACCTGATCAATTTGCACTAAGGAGAATCGGTAACCGGCCATAATGTTGCCCTGCCTGACTTCCGAGATACACAGAATAGTGGTTAATTTTTCATCAAAAATTTCGAAACGGTTGGTGTTTCGATTGAATGTATACAGCGCGCCTCCATTTGCAGTAGTGACCCATAATTGTTTGCGGGAATCTTCAAAGACCAGCCAGGCGTTTTTTTCAAAATTGCCCGTATGAGGATTATAACAATCGAAATGTTCAAATTTTTTCGAACCCTTTTTTAGCCGGTTCACACCGCCAAGCCAGCTAACGGCCCAAAGATCGCCTTGCGAGTCACAAGCTACGTTGGTGATAAAGTCGCTGCTGATGGTAGCGGAATTGTTCGGATTATGCTTATAATAGGTAAATGTATTATTATGACGGTCCCAATACTTCAGCCCGGCGCCATCGGTGCCAATCCACACATTACCTTTTTTATCTTCAGCAAAACAAAAAATGAAATCCTCAATGCTATTGTTCTGCCCGGAAGCAGAACTTGTAATATGGTTAAATAGATTGCGCCGGAATTGAATCATTGTGATCCCCCCGTGCATTGTTCCTATCCATCTGTTGCCCTGAAGATCATCGTAAATGGTATATATAAAATTGCTATTGATCAAAGATGTGCCTGAGGCTGACAGGTAAGCAGCAGGCCGGTTTTGACCAACAGGCATTGACCACACGCCATTGCCATGACAGGAAATCCATAATACATGTTGCCGGTCTTCAAAAAGATGCATTACCCTGCCTTTAACAGGCAGTACATTATCTGAAAAAACATTATTCCCGATGTCGTATCGGAAAAGCCCATTTTCATTTCCCAGCCATAAGTTCCCTTTGCTGTCTAACTTTAAACACCCGGCCTTTTTAATAGTTCCATTAATTAACTTCAGCTCTTTATTTTTTATATTATACAGGCAAAGCCCGGCCTCCTGAATAAATAACCACGCCATTTGCCGGTTTGGATCCAAGGCAAGCGCTGTTACATCATAATTGTCTTCATGCCCCTTCCACGACAGGAATGGAATCTGCACACCGCTCCTGCTATTTTTTTCAAATACCAATAAACCGCTGTTGTGGGCACCAACCAACATGCTTCCATCCTTATCATTTTTTTGAATGGCACTGATCGAATTTTCCAATGGTTTTAAAAATGGATGATTCCTGGATTTGAATTTCGCAGTATAAAAGTTTGCTTTAACGGGGTTATAAATATTCAACCCTGACCCGGTACCAACCCAAAGATGATGATCGGGATCTTCAGTAATTACCCTGATATAGTTGGATTTCAGCGAAGTACTGTCACCAAAGACGTTTCGGAAAATCTTAAAGTTGTAACCGTCGTAAAGGTTCAGTCCATCAAAAGTCCCAAACCACATAAAGCCGTTGTGATCCTGGAAAATGCTGAGCACCCCGTTATTTGATAATCCCTGATCAATACCCAGGTATTTTACCGGCGGATCACTAAAAGCAAAACAAGGTGTTCTGGCAATTAAAAGAAGTATAAAAAAGAGGAATATAATACTTCGGCTCATCATTTTCTCTCCCCGGCAAAGACCGTTTGTTTTTTGATAATATACAAAGAGGCCTGAAACGTTTAATAACCTATCTGAAGGGTAGACTCATTCGTTTTGTCGAACTCCTTTCGTCATGTTTCAGGTATATGAAAACAGAAAGTTATCAAAATATTTTTAACAGGCCAGTTAATTATTTCATCAGTATTTATAGCATCATAAGAAAAGTTTATATTGCAAACATAGCGTTGGGTTTAAAAAACAGGTGAACCGTCTGCTATTATCTTCCTTCAGGAAATAAGTTACTTAAGTTAAAGTGTTCAATTCATGGCGATTGCTTGTAAAAAAGGTGCGGGTTTGTTTGCGTTACTCCTTTTTTTGTGTATGGCAAAAGTTGCCGGGCAGCCGAGGGGCAAGGTAGAATATTACTCAACGGAAAACGGGCTTTCCCACCAGGCAGTGACCTGTATACTCAGGGATCGTGAAGGTTTTATGTGGTTTGGAACCTGGGATGGCATCAATCGCTTCGATGGCAATACATTCGTTTCGTATAAATCTTTACCAGGCGACATGTCGCAACTGGGTAATGGAAGAATAGACAGGATGATGGAAGATCAGGCCGGTCATTTGTGGATAGAAGCATACGACAGACAGATCTACCGTTTCGATAAAAAATATGGCCGGTTCACGCCATTGGCGCCGTTCATCACCCCGGCCGGCAAACAAAAAATAACTTTTAGTAGAATACTTTCCGCCAGTAATGGCTGGGTATGGCTGCAGTCGGTAAATGAAGGTCTTTTTTGTGTACCGCAGCACAACCTGTCGGCAGATTCTATTATCCGGTACAAAAAGGGTTTGGAAGCCGGCTACCGCATACCATCGAACAAGATCAATTTTTTTCATGAAGACCGCAACAAACGGATATGGATTGGAACGCCGGAGGGATTGTGTTGTCTTATCCCGTCTGCTTCGGGGGTATATAAAAATGACAGATCAGCATCACTTAGCATTACTGAAGGAAAAGATTTTACTGCATTTGAGGAAGATGCCGGTTGCCTGTATTTTGGCACAGCCGATGGCAACCTGTTTATTTATCAGAAAAGCACCGGCCTGTTTACGATTCGCAAAATAGCATCCGGCCATTTAAATGCATTATTGCAGTCAAAAAAAAACGATTGTATTTATGCTGCCACATCAACAGGCAAGGTAATTACTTACCATCGTAAAAACGGGAATGTTTCAGGTATAAGTTATCCTTCCGGTGAGTCACTTGCTTCGTTATACGAAGGCAAAAATGGTTGTTTATGGATAGCGCCGGCAAAAGAAGGCGTTATTCGTTTCAATCCTGCTACACAATCATTCGCATATTATTTCCGGAAGAACTCCGATCGTTTAAACCCGGTGTTGAACCGGGTAAGCGTTCTGGAAGATAACAATGGACTTACCTGGGTACATATGAAGGGGGGCGGTTTTGGTTATTTTGATGAGGCCAGTCAGTCGTTCAACTATAACTTACATACACCGGAAGCAGGAAGCAGCAGTCTTCCAGCCACCATTTATGCCGTGTACTACGATAGTACAGGTGTATTCTGGCTTACTACCAATGAAAGGCAGCTCATGAGAACCATATTGCAGAGCAATGTTTTTGAGCAGCAGTTGTTGGTAGAACAACCGGTTTCAAAGTTTGATAACGAGATCAGGGGAATTTATTATGATAACAGGAGCAGGCTTTGGCTGGGGGCGAAAAGCGGTAAAGTTTATTTGTATCAGAATGGCAAAAAGCTCACCGGGATATTTGATAATGAACCGGCCGATGGGCCCGGGCTTGTATATTCCATAATGCAGGACAGGAGTGGAAATATCTGGATGGGTACAAAAGGTAACGGGCTTTTTAAAGCTTCGCCTGTAAATAAGGAAGCGACAAAATACCACCTTACCCATTTCCGTCCCGACAAAAACAATCCGAACAGCTTACCCTGTAATCAAATATATGCGCTGCTGGAAGATGCAAAGGGGCGCATCTGGATAGGTTCATTTGACAAAGGGCTGTTCTATATCCAGGCGAAAGGCGATTCCATAAAATTTGTGCCGGCCGGCCACGTTGTGAAAAATTACCCCATTGAAATTTTCAATAAGATCAGGCATATGGCCCTGGATAGCGCAGGGAATTTATGGATAGGCACAACAAACGGCCTTCTGTTACTGGATGCTGACGACCGGCATTCACCTGTATACAGGTATACAGCATACCGTAAAGAACCCGGCGAACGGCAAAGCCTCGGGAATAATGATATTCAATTCATTTACCGGGATTCAAAAAAACAGATGTGGCTTGCGACTTCCGGTGGCGGCTTTTGCAGAGCTGTCGGCAATCAGCCTTTTGTATCACTGCGGTTCAAAAACTATACTACCAATGATGGCCTGCCTAATAATTATGTGCTGAGTTGTGTTGAAGACCCCATGGGCAATTTATGGATTGCCACTGAAAACGGCCTTTCGAGGTTTAATCCTGAAAACGAAAGTTTTAGAAATTTTGATTCCTACGATGGATTACCCCGTGTCAGTTTCTCAGAAGCTGCAGCCTGCCGGTCGGTGCAGGCTGGCCGCATTTATTATGGAAGTAGCAGAGGTTATATAGCTTTCGAACCGGGGCGTATAAATAATAATAGTAACAGGATAGCAGCCAATATTGTATTTACGGGTCTGCAGATCAATAATGAAAATGTGCAGCCCGGGGCGAATGAATTATTAAAGAAGGACATAAATTATGTGTCTGATCTTAGCCTGCGGTATAATCAGAATATTATCAGTATCGATTATGCCATTCTGGATAACCGCGCAGGAAACAGGCAGGCCCTGGTTTACCGGTTACTCGGTTTTGATAGCACCTGGCATGACGACGGCAGGCGAAGAAGGGTTACCTATACCAATTTGCCGCCCGGGCATTATGTATTTGAAGTGAAAACTGTAACAAATGATCTGTACCGGAACACAACGGGCCGGCAGTTAGCCATCACTATTTTGCCTCCGCCCTGGAAAACATGGTGGGCTTACCTGTTATATCTCTTCGTTTTAGCTTTGTTATTGTTTTTCATCCGGCGTACGGCGATCGCCATGATACGGCTGCGTAACAAAATAGCGGTAGAGCAAAAGCTGGCTGTGCTTAAAGAGAATTTTTTTACCAATGTTTCTCATGAGTTGCGAACGCCGCTTACGCTTATTGTTAATCCTATAGACCAGTTGGTGAAAAAAGAAAAATTGTCATCTGAAGGAGCAGCCTATGTGGAAATAGCAAAGAAGAACGCCAGCCGGATGATACGTTTTATCAACCAACTGCTCGACCTCAGAAAGATAGAAAGCAACAAAGCCACCCTGCATGTTTCACGTATAGAATTAGTGAACTTCGTAAAAAAAATAAGCGAGCACTTTAAGGCAGAGCTGGAACGCAAAGACATAAAGCTGGATATCATAACTGAACAACAGGAACTTATTGCCTGGGGAGATGCAGAAAAACTGGATGTGGTCATCTATAATCTCCTGGCCAATGCAGTGAAATTTACGCCAGAAGGGAAAGCCATCAGTATCATTATTAAATTGATCCCGGCCGAAAACTTATTTTCCATTGAAGTTCGCGACCAGGGGCCTGGTGTTGACAGGGAAAAGTTGAAAGAAATCTTCGAACTTTTTTATGAAGCCGATCAGCCGGCCGTCAGCAGGCAAAAGGGATCTGGTATCGGCCTGGCGCTTTCAAGGGAGCTCGTGCTTTTACATGGCGGAACCATCTATGCAGAAAATAATGCCGAAGGCGGCCTGGCAGTAACAGTAAAATTACGATCAGGCTATGATCATTTTAACCGGAACGATATCTCAATAACTGATGTTCAGCATGAAACCTCCCAATATCAAATAACACCCGCACTACAGTCAATACCCGAAGGGCTATCAACCAATCAGGAACCTGTTAACCCCGAAGCGCCGTTGTTGTTGCTGGTAGAGGATAATGACGACCTGCGTGCATTCCTTCAGAAACAGCTTAGTGAGCGGTATAGGGTGGTGGCAGCTAGGGATGGTGCGGCAGGCTGGCAGATGTCGCTGCAGTTAATGCCCGATGTGATCGTAAGTGACATTATGATGCCCGTGATGAACGGCATTGAAATGTTGAATAAAATAAAAAATGACATCAATACCAGTCATATTCCGGTAGTACTTTTATCGGCCAGGCATTCGATAGAAAGCCAGATAGAAGGACTGCAGTATGGCGCCGACCATTACATTACGAAACCGTTCAATAATGAATTTCTGGTAGCCTCCATCGATAATCTGCTAAGGCAGCGGAAAAAATTGTTCAATACGCTGGTTAATAAAAAAACGACTCCTGAACTGAGTCCGGCCCCTGTAGTGGTGACCACCGGTGATGAAAAGTTTTTGAAAGAAGTGATCAGCATTGTAGAAGAAAAAATGACCGATCCCGGCTTTAACCTTGAAATGGTTGCTGAAAACATGAAAATGAGCAGAAGCACTTTTTATAAAAAATTCAAAAGTCTGACCGGTATCATACCGGTTGAATTTGTACGGGATATGCGGTTGCAGCGCGCCAGGCAATACCTCGATGCAGGAAATACCAATATAGCAGAGGTGGCGTATTTGTCGGGTTTCAGTAGCCCTAAATATTTCAGTACCTGCTTCCGGGAAAAATACCATGTTTCTCCTTCCGATTACATAAAAGCGAAAATATAACCTCATTTTTCGTTAATGCCTGATTTTCAATGAGCGTTTTTAGGAATACGCAAATTTGAACCATTAATCCTGATAATTGAACCTGTTTGCTGCGGCTTTCAGAGAGATTTGATCATACCAATCAATTCTAAACTGCGAGCTTGCATATGAAAAGACAACTCTTTTTCTTAATGCTCCTGTTCCTTTGTGTGAACATTGCAAGGAGCCAGACGCGAACGGTTTCCGGACGCGTTCTTTCCGACAGTACCAAAAAGCCGGTAAGCGGGGTAACCGTAAAAGTAAAAGGCAACCAAACCGGAACTTCTACCAACAGCGAGGGGCAGTACAGTATTAACCTTCCGGGGGAAGGTAATGCCATACTTGTTTTCAGTTCCGTTGGTTATAAGATGAAGGAAATAAATGTTGGTCAAAAAACAGCCATCGATGTCACGCTCAGTACCTCGTATAACGCCATGGAGGAAATTGTGATCATCGGCTACCAGTCTGTGAAAAAGAAGGATCTGCTGGCTTCTTCTTCTGCCATTTCTGCAAAAGACATCAAGGACAATCCTTTGAATAATGCGGCGGAAGTATTGCAGGGCCGGCTGGCGGGGGTACAGGTAACCCTTTCGGAAGGCGCCCCGGGGGCCGATGCAGTTATCAATATCCGCGGTCGTGGGTCAATTACGCAAAGCGGCGATCCTTTATATGTGGTGGATGGCATTCCCATGGATAACGCGCTTACGGTATTGAACCCGCAGGACATTGAAAGTATCAATGTGCTGAAAGACGCGGCCTCCACCGCCATATACGGTTCGCGTGGTGCGAACGGGGTAGTGGTGATCACAACCAAAGGCGGGAAGAATACCAATAGTAAAACGAATGTTACTTATAATATGTATTATGGCGTTCAGCAACTGGCGCAAAAAATACCCATGATGAACGCTCACGACTTCGTATTATATCAATACGAGCGTGCCTGGTGGCTGGGTGATACCGCCGGTGTCGTAAAAAAATACATTCGCACCCCTTCCAATTTCGACACGATTGCCACGTATAAACAGAATCCCGGGTTCGACTGGCAGGAAAGAACAATGGGGAAAAATGCGCTGCAGTCGTCTCATAACGTTACCGTGTCAGGCGGTAATGCAAATACCACCTATAACCTCAGCCTTACGGCCAATAAGCAGGATGGTATTTTGATGAATTCAAACCTCGACAGAAAGATCGCCGCCTTCCGGCTCGATCATAAAGCCGGCAACCGGTTTAAATTCGGCGTCAATACCCGGTATACCCACCAGCTTATAAATGGCGCGGGCACTTCCGATACAAGAGGCGCCGGCGCCAACCGCCTCAGGCAATTCACCCGCTACAAACCTTTGATAATGCCCGGGGAAGAAGAAGATTCGTACGATCCGGCCCTCGATTTGAATAACGCAGGAAATGGATTCAATATCCTCAATCCCATTTTACTGTCGCAGGCGGAAACAAGGAGAAGGTATTATACACAATTGTCTTTGAACACATACTTTCAGTTCAATATCCTGAAGAACCTTACCCTGCGGTCAACGGCTGCCTATATTGTCAACAGCACCCGCACCCGGTCGTTCGACGATACGCTTACCAATATTGCGAAAACGTATAATAAACAGCCGGTAGCTTTGTTGGACAATAGCCAGTCGGTACAAATAACCAATTCGAATGTACTAACCTATAACAACCCATCGATCTTTGGTTCAAACCATAGTGTAAGCGTACTGGCAGGCCAGGAAATACAAAAAACAACCAGCAATGCCGACCGCACCGAAATTCGATATTTTCCAATTGGCGTTACTGCCGATGAAGCTTTTAATAATTTACAACTTGCTGCGGCTTCCACGCAGGCTAATCCGCAACCGCTGCCGTCCAGTTCACAGATGCCTGTATCGCTGGCTTCGTTCTTCTCGACAGTTGACTATAATTATGCGCAGAAATATTACGCCAAGTTTACGGTAAGAGCAGATGGCAGTTCTATTTTTGGCCAGAAGAACAGGTGGGGCTATTTCCCCTCGGGTGTTTTTTCATGGCGGGTAAGCAACGAAGAATTTTTCCCACGTTCTACCCCCGTTAATGACCTTCGGTTACGTTTTTCGTATGGTACTTCGGGAAATAACCGAATTACGCCGTTTTCTTACAGAACGCAGTATACTTCTCCGTCAAATGGTGGTTACGGATTGAATGGCGCTTTAAATGGCGTATATAACCCCAGCAATCTTGGCAATGAAGACCTGCGCTGGGAAAGCCAGGTGGCCCAGAACCTTGGCCTGGATATTTCGTTGTGGAACGACAGGGTTACCGTAACTATTGATGCGTATTCCAATAAATCGAGCCAGCTTTTATTGAATCAAACCATTCCATCCTCTACAGGTTATACCACGCAGTTTCAAAACATAGGTTCTACCCGCAATCGTGGAATGGAAGTACAACTGGCCGCAACGATCCTGAAGTTGAAGGAATTTAGCTGGTCGGGCAATTTCAATATTGCATTTAATAAGAATAAAATAACCTCGCTGGGAGCAAACGAGCAGATATTGCGGAACAGCGGCTGGTTCAGCAGCAGCAATTTTCCCGCCGATTACGTGTTGAAAGTGGGCGGGGAAGTGGGCGCAATGTATGGTTATATCAATGATGGATTTTATACGCTTGATGATTTTACTGCTGCTCCGTATTCCAATACAGCTTATCCTGAATATAATACCATTTATACTTTAAACCCCAAAGTGGTGTCGGCCGCAGGTATTCTTGCCAATCCGTTGCAGCCGGGTTCGCCCAAATTTAAAGACCTGAATGAAGATGGTAAGATAGATGCCGATAACGACCGCACAATCATTGGCCGTGCACAGCCGAAATTCTTTGGCGGCCTTAGCCAGACCTTTACTTATAAAGGATTTGATCTTACCGTCTTTTGCAATTTTGTATATGGTAATGATGTGTTCAATGCCAATAAACTGGAATACTCCAGTGCTTATGGATCTGAAGTGAATTTAATGAATATCGACAATGGCCGCTGGAGAATGATCGATGAGAACGGAAAAGCGGTGCAGCGTACTGTAACTGTAGGCGGTGTAACTTCCATCATCGGCGCTGATCCGGCCACGTTGGGCGAGATCAACAAAAATGCGTCTATTTGGTTCCCTTCTACAAGTATCAACGGCTTTTACTCGCAGCGTTTTGCGGTGGAAGACGGTTCTTACCTGCGTATAAACAATATAACCTTAGGTTATAATATACCTAAAAACCTGTTGTCGAAGGTGAAGGTATCGGCATTCCGCCTATATGCAACAGTGAATAACCTGGCTACCATTACCCGGTATACCGGTTATGATCCCGATGCAAGCACGCGGCGTTCCGATCCTACAACACCTGGTGTTGATTTTGCGGCCTACCCCCGTGCGAGAACGTTTGTAGCCGGCCTGAACATTACTTTCTAGATCGAAATAAAATATCTGACACTGTAACGAATGCTTATGAAAAAGATAAGATCAATTATAACGGTTGGGTTGATAGCCATGTTGCCATCCGCCATTTTTATATCGTGCAAAAAATTCCTGAATCCCGAAGCCATTTCGTCTTTCGACACTGAATATGTTTTTGATAATATTCCCAATGCCCGTAAATCGCTGCTGGGGGCCTATATGTCAATGGCCGGCGATTATGGATATGGCATCCGGTTGAGTGGCTACTGGGCATACGATTCGGATGAAATGATGAAAGGAACCTCGGCGGCTACCAGCGATGAAGGCCAGCTGCTGGCAAAATACCTGGGCATACCGGGCAACCTGCAGATCACCAATCCTTTTAACCAGATGTATCAGGGTATTGAAAGGGCTAACCTGTGTATTTATTATATTCCTAAAATGAATGACTACGAAAACGGTACCTCGCAGCAGCAGGCACAACTGAAACGCATGCATGGTGAGGCGCTGGTATTAAGGGCGCAGTACTATTATGAGCTATGCCGCAATTTCGGTGATGTACCGGCGCAATGGCAGCCCTCACAGTTCGAAACCGATATGTTTAAGTACCGTATGAGCAGGGATTCTGTTTACGACCGGTTGTTGACCGACCTTGAACTGGCCGCAACACTGATGCCCTGGAGAAACGAGGTAACATCTATAGGCGACCTGGTTGATGAACGGTTTACGAAAGGCACAGCCAAAGCGTTGCGGGCAAAGATCGCTTTAACAAGGGGCGGTTATGCTTTACCGGTTACAGGTGGTACATTGGTACGGCCGTCGAACTACCTTGATTTTTATAAGATCGCTCACGATGAATGCGCAGCTATCATTGCCAGCGGGCAGCATGCTTTAATGACTTCCTATAAAAGTCTTTTCAAAGACTATTTGCTGGCACATAATATGAACGATCCTGCCGGTGAATTTATGATGGTGGCCTCTATGGCGCAGGGTACCCATTCGAACAGTAAACTGGGCATACAAACCGGAACAAGAGTGAATGGTGTCGGCGGAGGTCAACTGAATATTTTGCCTACCTATTTTTATATGTTCGATTCAACGGATATCCGTCGCGATATTACCTGTGTGCCTTATGAAATAACTTTTGATACCATAAAAACCGGTCATGCCATCAATGCCATTTACGATGGTAAATTCAGAAAAGAGTGGGTGTCGAACCCGGGGTTTATTTTCAGCAGCGGCAGAGCAAATGTATCGTTCAGGCCTGCTATCAATAACAGTTTACAAAACATGCAGCTAAGCTGGCCACTTATTCGCTATGCCGATGTATTGCTGTGGTTTGCCGAAACAGAGAATGAACTTAATAACGGTCCCACCGCAGCTGCAATTAATGCTGTACAGGTGGTGAATCTGCGGGGCCATGGCGGTACCTATAAAGAAACAGCTCCTGTAATACCAACCGGTAAAGATGGCTTCTTTAAATTCCTGGTAAAAGAACGGATGCTCGAGTTCGGCAATGAGGGCATCAGGAAATATGACCTGCTACGGTGGAACCTGCTGAATACCGCCATTGATGAAACGAGGGCACGGCTGAACGCATGGGCTTCCGCTACTTCCAACAATCATCCGCCATATAACGAGTACTCGTATATGGAAGACGGGCCTTTGTACGCCCGCGATGCCAGCCAGCTGCCTTCCTATTTGTATTTTGTAACGAAGCCTGCCAGTTCAAATGTCGACGACTTCAATCCGTTTTTAAATTCATTTTATAAACCAGGCCCCACTACCAGTGCGCCTGCCGGCCAAACCAGGGTAAACTGGTGGGTAGGCGGAAGCAGTTTGCGAAACTTTGCCAATGCATTTGCCATGGGATTCACTACCGGTAAAAGCGAATTAATGCCTATGCCGCAAACCCAGCGCGACGTTAATCCGAACCTTACGCAAAACTTCGGGTATTAAGCATGAAAGTGTTTCTTTCATAAACAAGCAAACCTTTGGGTTCCTCCTGTTCTCAGGAGGAACTTACAGAGGTTATACGTCATCTAACTTCGTTATTCAAACGTAACTACCACATATGAAAACCCCTGCCAGATCACTGTTATGTAATATACTAACAGCATTATATATCCTTAGTTCCTTTACAGCAACAGCGCAAACGCCGGCGTTCCCGGGAGCGGAAGGTGCGGGTATGTATACTACCGGTGGCCGCGGTACAGCCACTATCCCTACCACGGTTTTTGAGGTTACCAACCTTCATGACGACGGCCAGCCGGGTAGCTTCCGGTACGCACTTACTGCATCCGCCACTTATCGTACCATAATATTTCGCGTATCGGGCACCATTCATTTAAGCGCAAGGCTCAGCATTCCCGCCAATACCACCATTGCCGGACAAACGGCGCCCGGCGATGGCATTTGCGTGGCCGATCATCCGGTATACATAACCGGCAACAATGTGATCGTTCGCTATATGCGTTTCCGCCTTGGCGACAGATACCAGAACAAAGGGAAGGTTGACGGCAGTGGCGGCGATGATGCTTTCGGCGGCGCAGCTGTTAACAACATTATCATAGACCATGTAACTGCCAGTTGGAGCAATGACGAGGCGCTCACCATTTACAGGGGCGACAACCTCACCATACAATGGTGTATGATGAGCGAGCCTTTGAATTATTCGTACCATTTTGAAGCGGGTGGTACCGACTATCAGGAGCACGGTTATGGCGGTATCTGGGGTGCAAAAAGAGGATCGATGCATCACAACCTGTTTGCGCACTGCAAAAACCGGTCGCCTCGTTTTGCAGGCGCAGGCAATTATACGCCCGCCGTGCAGGGCGCCGAGATGGCCGACTTCAGGAATAACGTTATCTACAACTGGGGCATTAATAATATTTATGGCGGCGAAGGTGGTTATTACAATGTGGTGAACAACTATTTAAAGCCCGGCCCCTCTACCACCAGCCGTAAAACACAAGTTGTTTCGGTAGATTCAGGCGGTGGCTTCCCCTATGCGAAATATTATTTAACCGGAAATTATATCACCTCTTCTGCCGTTAACTCAAATAACAACTGGTCGGGGGTAACCATGCGAAGCGGTAAATTGTCAGATACCGTTTATTCCAAAGTAACCACACCGTTCGACTTCGGTTTTCCGGTGACCACACAAACGGCTTTGGATGCTTATGATGCCGTATTAAATTATGCGGGCTGTTCTTTGCCCAACCGCGATACATTAGACCAGCGCATTGTGAACGATGTGCGAAATGGTACCGGCCGCATTATCGATGTGCAGGGTGGCTATCCGCATGGCACACCTTATGATCAAACGGTGAATGCCTGGCCGGCCTTGGCTTCCACTGCAGCACCAGCAGATACCGATCATGACGGAATGCCCGACACTTGGGAGAGCAGCCATGGATTAAATCCCAATAATGCCGGTGACCGCAATGGAACTGCGGCCAATGGTTATACGAACCTGGAGAATTATTTGAATAGCCTCGCCGGCGGTACGGTAAATACGAATGCAACAATTTATGCCAATCACGCATTCACTTCTTTTGCACAAACCATTGGTTCGCCCTCACCGGTGCAAACATGCCAGCTCTCCGGTTCCAATCTTTCGGGCGATATAACCCTTACAGCTCCTTCCAATTACGAGCTTTCACTGAACGGTACTGCATGGAGCAGTGCTATAATTGTAACCGCCAATGCCGGCGCTGTGCCCACAACTACGATCAGTGTTCGGCTGAACGCTCCGGCCAATGGCTCCTACAACGGTATTATTACTGCTGCAAGCCCCGGCGCAACCACTATCAATATGCCGGTTACCGGTACAACAGCCAACCCGCTTCCTCCTACCGTTAATCAAAAACAAATTATTGGCGTATACCCGGTAATGGAAGGCGGTTTTGAAAATCAGCCGGCGGGTGCAGTGTCTACCGCTGTGCCTACCGGTGCAGCCAATCCTTCACCAACGGTATGGACAACCGGCGGTACCGCCAATATCGTAAACGACGGAAGCGCCAGGACCGGCATCAATTATTTCACCTATACAAGCACGAGCACCAGTACAAAAAATAATTTTGCACCGGCAGTCTCGGCCCCTTTATTTGCGAAAGGGACCAAATACATTGTTCAGTTTTATTACCGGGCGCCGGCTCCTGCTGCAGGAAACCAAATGGCCGGCCTTATTGCTGTAACCGATAATTCAGGCACTGCCGGTTTTACTACGAATTATACTTATCAAACGCCTGTAAATACGAACGGCGCATGGCTTAAGTTTGCGGGCATTCAATCGGTAAACCCGGCTTATACACCTAATACTTCATTTGGTGGTTTCCGATTCAATGGCGGCGGCGCTGCCATTGCAAAACCTTTCGATATAGACGATTTTGTAGTGTACCCCGCCGATAACCAGGCGGCGCCTGCACCCGATGCCACAGCGCCGGATGCGGCTACAGCGCCAGCTGCAACGGGGGATGCCGGCAGCATTCATGTTAGCTGGAGCGCCCCGGCAACAGGTGTTGATGGCGGCGGATATATTGTGGTCAGAAGCAATGCCGCAACACCCCCCGTATTGAATGCCAATGGCATTTATTCTGTAGGAAATAGTTTTGACGCTGGTAACACTGTTGTATTTTTAGGTACAAACACAGGGTTCGCCGATGATGGAACGGTGGCGCCTGTAACACCAGGTATCGCGTATTACTATCATATTTTTACAGCCGATAAAGCATTTAATTATTCAACTGCGGTTACGGTTTCAGGTAGTACCGCTTCCACAGGTCCGGCAGTGGCGGTTTCAGGCAGCTTCCATTCATTTTCACAAACAGTAGGCGTGCCGGGTGTTTCGCAGTCATTCACCGTGCAGGGCAATAACCTTTCTGCCAATGTACAGGTAGCTGCTCCTGCAGGTTTCGAGTTATCAGCAGATGACAACACCTGGAGCACATCTTTAAACCTGGCGCCTGAAAATAACAGGGTGAATGCATCCGCTTTCATACGCCTTAATGCAACAAATGCAGGTTCATACAGTGGCAATATTACCGTGGCGAGTTCAGGTGCAACGGATGCTACCCTGGCGGTAAGCGGTATAGCAACTAACCCTGTACCAGCGGGGTACGATGTAGTTGTAGCACAGGATGGCAGCGGCAACTATACCAGTTTGCAGGCTGCTGTTAATGCAGCCCCGTTTAACAGAACTACTCCTTACAGAATTCTCGTGCGGAAAGGAAAATATATTGAAAAGGTAACTATCCCCGCCGGCAAGCCTTTCCTGTATGTAATAGGAGAAGGGATCAATGAAGTGGTGTTCTCATGGGATGATTATGCAGGAAAAGCAGGCGTTACAGAGATCGCCACCATTACCATCAATTCCAATGATTGTGTTTTCATGAATATGACCATCGAAAATTCATGGGGGCGCAAAAATGACGGACCACAGGCTTTGGCTGTAAAAGCAACCGGCGACAGGATCATCTTTAAGAATTGTAAAATGGTGAGCGGGCAGGATACCGTAATGGCGCATGGCAACGGTAAAAGACAATATTTCCGCAACTGTTATATCGATGGTAATACCGACTATATCTATGGCTCTGCCATAGCTGTTTTCGACTCGTGTGTTCTCTTTAACAGGGACAGGGTAGACGGTTCCACCAGCAGTGTGTTCACTGCCGCCAACACACCTTTCGGGCAAACGTATGGCTATGTTTTCAGGGATTGCCTGCTGCCCAATAACAATGGGCAAACTGCTTACACTTTAGGCCGGCCATGGGGCAATGCGGCGCCGCCACATACTTCAGAAACAAAAGTGGTATTTCTCAATTGCCGGATGGGAACAACCGTAAAACCGGAGCGTTGGCAGGTATGGACCTCAGAAACCAATACTTCGTTAATTACCTACGCAGAATATAAGACAAGATATTTCAACGGTGCTTTGGTTGATTTAAGTAAAAGAGTGAGCTGGTCAAAAGAGTTTACTGATGAGCAGGCAGCCCCTTACTTAGTAAACAGCAATATGTTTGGAAGTTGGGATCCTTGTGTTGTATCAGGAGACGCCTGTACGCCTTTTCCGGCGCCCATTAGCCTCAGCAATTTCAGGGTGAACAGGTCTTCTTCCCAGTCAACCATCCTTTTCAATATCTGCTGGCCCATAAATGGTGTAACCTACGAACTGCACAGAAGCACCGACAGCATAAATTTCTCTTCGGTAAATTCATTCATAAGCACCACCGATACTACGGCTGCATTTAAGTTTGTTGATGCCGTACCGGCAAAGGGTGTGTCATATTTCTATAAGATCGTTGCGAAGAAAAGCGGTTATGCTACCTGCATTACCGACACTATTATAAAAGTGAATAAATCAGTACCCTTAACCAATGACTTCAGATCGGTGAACAGCGGGCCGGTGAACAATTCGGTCACTACATCGGTGACGCTCACTGCCGGTACTGTTTCCGCAGTTAATGTTACCGGAAGCGTTGAAGGATTGACCGGCACACCAACCTGTTCTTTTTCTGCTGCGCCTGCGGGCGGAACCACAGCGACCGGTACGGCTGTTGTTACCAACGGAAAAGTAACCGGCGTCACGATCACCAATCCAGGTTCAGGCTATACTAAGGCGCCTTCCATAACCTGGAATTTTACCGGTACAGGTGGCAATACCGTATGGCAAAAATACAATGGAACGGCCTGGGTGAACCAGCCATTGGGCACAGCGCCTTCCAATACCAATGTTACCATTTCAGCGGGTACTATTGTAACACTTACGGCATTGAGCGCCAATAACAATTTAACCATAGAAAACGGTGGCGTATTCCAGGGGAATGGAACTAATCAATTGTTCAGGCTGAAAGGGGATATCGAAAACGATGGTGTTTTTGGCGGCGCTGATGCAAACGCCTACAGGTTGAGCCTGCAATTGGATGACCATACTGCATTCAATAATACCTGTAATATAAGAGGGGTGGGAACGTATAAATTCACCAACCTCACCTGCATGGAGCAGATAAAGACCTGTGCGATCAATATTGCTGCCGACCTCAGTCTTTCCGGTACGTTGCAGGGGTGGTATAACAATGGGGCGGCGTTATTAAATGGGGATGATTCTATTACAGTAAATATTTTGCCGGGCGTTACGGTCACTGCGGCTTCCCTGCATGCTACGTCCACCTCAATGAACTACAGGACCGCCGGCGTATATACATATAATATTGATGGCATCCTTGACCTGAGCAACAGCGGCACGCTGAGCAGCCTCATACCGCAGGATACCATACCGGGAAATAAGATACAGTTAAATATTAACGGTATGCTGAAAACAGGCACACAGTTCAGGGTGGTGAGCGCTACTGCCAGTGCACCAGGTAAAGTGTATTTAACTATTGGTTCATCCGGCGTACTGGACGCTTCTAAAATTACAGCAGCTAATAACTTCACCGTTTTACCGAATTTCTTTGTTCTTGCCCCGGGCGGTAAGATCATAAGAAGTGTTGGGTCGTCCGATGCCGTGTTTCCTTTGGGAACTTCCATCAAAAATCCTAACCGCGCAACGCTGAAGAACCTGGGAACCGCAGATAAATTTGCTATTGGGATAAAAAATGTGCTGGATCATCCGGTTGCCGATCCAGCCAGGATAGTGAATAAACAATGGGATATAACAGAAGATGTAGCCGGCGGCAGCAATGCAACGGTGTCGTTAACCTGGACTACCGGCGACCACGCTACAGCATTTGATCCTGCCGAACCGGTATTCATTATTCGATATAACGGTAGCGACTGGGAACAGTATCCCGCTGTGGTAACAGGCGCCGGAACAGAAACAAATCCATATTCCGCCAGCGTTTCAGGTATCACCGGGTTCTCTTCATTTAGTATTGCCAACTACATGGACACAACCGCACCTGTAATTACAACTTGTCCCGCGGTACCGGTACAATGTTATGCCAACAGTGGCGTCTATGCCATTCCGTTGCTACAGGCGACAGATAATTCAGGAAGTGTAAATATTAGTTATTCTATAACTGGCGCCACCATGCGAAATGGCCAGGGCGCTGATGCAAGCGGGGGCTTCAATGAGGGAGTAAGTACCATTAACTGGACGGTCATAGATGACCGGGGCAATAGAGCCGGCTGTAAAACCACTGTTACGGTAAACCCGCGTATATCGGTTACTATCCCGGATGTGTATGCAATGAATCCTGCTGTCGATGAAAAGAATACCCTCTATTGGGGTTATGGTCCTGCTGCCCTTAATATTAGTGCAATCCCTGCCGGCGGCAGTTCGCCATATACATATCAATGGAGTAACGGGCAAACTACCAGGTCGGTTTCCGTTGCTGCGGCCGGCACCTATAGTGTTATTGTAAACGATATGCATAACTGTTCTGCTCAGGCCGGCATATCGATCGAAGTGGTAGATGTAAGATGCAGTAAAGACAGCAGTAAGGTAATGGTTTGCCACAATGGTAAAGTGATCTGCATAGAACCGGCTTCGGTACAGGACCATCTTAATCATGGCGATCGTTTAAATAGCTGCGACACTGGAAGCCGGATCTCTGACAGTTCTTTCAATTGGGCTAACAGAGCCCCAGCTTATATAGCGGTTTATCCGAATCCTGTTATTGATATTTTAAAAGTTCGTGTACGCAAAGTGGAAGCAGGCGCAACAGTACAACTGTTTAATCAGGTTGGTGTTTTAGTACGTTCCGTGAAATTGGCAAACACAATCGAAGCTGTTCCTGTAAAAGGTTTGGCAGGTGGTATTTATCTGGTGATGGTAAGGAACGGTGATCAGGTAACTACCGTAAAGGTATTGGTACAATAGTTTGTTCCAATGGGAAACCCGTCGATGATTAACAGGAGCCGGCTGAAAAGATGTATGAATTTTAAGTACGATTGTTCTTTTTAGCCGGCTCTCAATTACAAAATGATGAAAATTATAATACTCCTGGCTTTATTTATTTCAGGTCTTTATGTTGTAGAATTACCTGCGCAGCCGCCGAAGCGCAACATGCCTTATTCCTGGTCGAACCTTCCCCGTACCATTGAACCTGTTTTCAGGAAAGACACTTTTAATATACTTGCGTATGGCGCGGTTGCAGATGGGTTAACCATGAATACCAACAGCATTGTGCAAACGATCACAGCTTGTAGTAATAAAGGCGGGGGAGTCGTAGTGGTTCCGGGTGGAATATGGCTCACTGGTCCCATCGCCATGAAAAGCAATGTGAACCTTCACATCGAACGCGATGCAATTTTGTTGTTCACTACAGACTTTGATCAATATCCCCTGGTAGAAGGAACTTATGAAGGAAGACGCGCTGCACGAAATCAATCACCCATTTACGGCACAAACCTCGAAAATATTGCTATAACCGGTAAGGGCATCATCGATGGCAATGGAGATGCCTGGCGAATGGTTGGTAAAAACCAACTTACCGAACAGGAATGGAAATTAAAAACAGCATCAGGCGGATTGGTAAGCAGTGATGGGAAGACCTGGTTTCCTTCCGCAAAAACAAAACTGGCTTTCGATGAAAAGCGAACTGCTTCCATTTTGCCGGGCCAGATATTAAAAGATTTTGAAGACATCAAGGATTTCCTGCGCCCCAATCTTGTTGTATTCAATAGTTGCAAAAAAGTTTTACTGGAAGGAGTGATCTTTCAGAACTCTCCGGCCTGGTGCCTGCACCCGGTGCTTTGTGAAGATGTAACGGTACGGAATGTGTTTGTAAAAAATCCTGACTATGCCCATAATGGCGATGGGCTTGATGTGGAAAGCTGTAAAAATGTATTGGTCGAAGGCTGCACGTTTGATGTTGGGGATGATGGTATCTGTATTAAATCGGGCAAAGACGAAGAAGGTAGAAAAAGGGGGAAGCCAACGGAAAATGTGGTCATCAGGAAGAATATTGTTTACAAGGGGCATGGTGGTTTTGTTATTGGCTCTGAAATGAGCGGCGGCGCCAGAAATATCTTTGTCTATGATTGTTCGTTCATTGGCACTGATAACGGTCTGCGGTTTAAAACCACCAGGGGCCGGGGTGGCGTGGTGGAGCAGATCTATATCAAAAACATCCGCATGAAAGATATCGTTCGTGATGCCATCCTTTTTGATATGTATTATTTTACTAAACCTGCTGATAATGAAAAAACAGCCGTGCCTCCTGTTACAGAAGCTACACCACAGTTTCGCAATTTTCACATCTCACATATTGTTTGCCAGGGTGCAGAACGCGGCATTTTTATAAGAGGCTTACCCGAAATGCCAATTAAGAATATTGTTATGGATAACCTGGTATTGAAAACAAACAACTGCGCAGAGATCATTGAGGCAAATGACATTCAGTTGAACCGGGTTCAAATACGCACTGTGAAAACAGGTCCCGCCGTATCAGTTACCAACAGCAGCAATGTTATGCTGAATGGCAACAGATTGTAAGTGAACAGCCATGATAAGCAAAGCAACCGGTGATTCCAATGCCGGTCTGTCTCTAATATAAAACCAAACGTTTGCTTATGTATCCAACAATCAAATTGCTTATTAGTAATTTATGCATGGCAGTATGTATGCTGTTCGTGTACGCTTCAACAGCGCAACAACCTGCTTTCCCGGGCGCCGAAGGAGCAGGTATGTACACTACAGGCGGAAGAGGAACTTCTACAACCCCGACCACCGTCTTTGAAGTAACCAATTTGAGTGATGACGGCCAGCCTGGCTGTTTGCGTTATGCGCTTACAGCCTCCGCTACTTACCGTACAGTAGTGTTCCGTGTTTCGGGCACCATTCATCTCAATTCACGCCTCAGCATCAAAACCAATACCACCATTGCGGGGCAAACCGCTCCGGGGGATGGCATTTGTGTGGCCGACTATCCCGTTTCTATCGGCGGAGATAACGTAATTGTACGTTATATGCGTTTCCGTTTGGGCGATAAAAATCAAAAGAAAGTGGATGCGAATGGTAATCCGGTTGATGGCAGCGGTGGCGACGATGCATTTGGAGCTATGGGTGTAAATAATATCATTATTGACCATTGTACGGCAAGCTGGAGTAATGACGAAGCCCTGACCATTTACAGGGGCGACAATCTTACCATTCAGTGGTGTTTTATTACAGAACCGCTGAACTACTCCTATCATTTTGAAACAGGTGACACCGACTATGAGCGGCACGGCTTTGGCGGTATCTGGGGGGCTAAGCGCGCTTCCATGCACCACAACCTGATCGCTGATTGCAACAACCGCAATCCGCGTTTTGCCGGTGTTAGTTCATATACACCCAATACAGTTGGTGTGGAGAACTGTGATTTCAGGAACAATGTAATTTACAACTGGGGTATTAATACTATTTATGGAGGCGAAGGCGGCAATTACAACGTAGTTAATAACTATTACAAATACGGTCCCAATACCAGCAGCGGGGTAAAATACCGTATATGCAATCCCAACTTCAGCAGTACCGTTCCTTATGGAAAATGGTATGTAGCCGGCAATTATGTGGATGGTTCTCCTACTAATACCGCCGATAACTGGTTGGGGGTAGTGCCACAAGGCGGCTCTGCAGACATACCAACGGTAAAAGCAACCACACCTTTCGATCCGGGATATCCGTTTACAATACAATCGGCCACGGATGCATATGAAGCGGTATTACAGAAAGCGGGTTGTTCTTTACCAAACCGCGATACGTTAGACCAGCGGATCGTGAATGATGTGCGCAACAGAACGGGACGTATCATCGATGTACAGGGCGGGTATCCGCATGGCACTGCATACAATGAAACCGTGAATGCATGGCCAACGCTTGTTTCAGCAACGCCGCCGGCCGACAACGATCACGACGGTATGCCCGATAGCTGGGAGAGCGGTAATGGCCTCAATCCCAACGATGCCGCCGACAGGAACGGAACGGCAGCTAACGGTTATACCAACCTGGAAAATTACCTCAACAGCCTTACCGGTACCAGTACGCCACCAGTTAGTCAAAAACAGCTTATCGGCATCTGGCCGGGCATGGAAGGTGGTTTTGAAAATCAACCTGCCGGTACGGTATCAACTGCCACGCCCACCGGTGCGGCCAATCTTTCACCCACAGTGTGGACATGTAATAGTACAGCCGGAATCATAAGTAATGGAACTGCCAGAACAGGCAGTAATTATTTCACCTATACAAGTACCAGCGCAAGCACCAAAAATTGTTTTTCGCCGGCTGTAACGGCGCCCTTATTTGTTAATGGAACAAAATACATTGTACAATACTATTACCGGGCTGTAACGCCGGCGGCAGGCAATGGAGTAAGCGGTTTGCTGACGGCAACGGATAACAGGGGAACGGCTAATTTTGTTACCACTTATTCGACTACAGCCTGGGCGGCCACTAACGGCAACTGGGCCAAAGCGGCGCTGCCTTATTCATTGAACAACTCGTTTACGCCTTCCACGGTGTTTGCCGGCATCCGGTTCAACGGTGGCGGTACTCCAATAGCGCAACCATTCGATGTGGATGATTTTGTAGTATATCCCGCCGATAACCAGGCTTCCCCTGCGGCCGATGTAACAGCGCCGGCCGCCGTTACGGCGCCCGCTGCCACAGGTAAATACGGCAGCATCAACCTTGCGTGGGCAGCTCCTGCAACCGGGGTAGACGGCGGTGGTTATATAGTGATACGAAGCGGTTCAGCTACACAACCCGCATTAAACCCTAATGGTATCTATTCTATGGGCAATGTGGCCGGTACCGGCAACACAGTTGTTTATATTGGTACCAATACCGGTTTTACCGACGATGGCAGCGTAGCGGCCCTTGCTTCAGGCGCTACTTATTACTATCACATATATACAGTCGATAAAGCATTTAATTATTCACCGGCTGCAACCGCTTCAGCAGGTATAACAGCCAATGTAATGGTGTCCCTGAATGGCGGTGGCAATTACAGCAGCATTCAGGCTGCTATTAATGCGGCGCCTGCAGGCCGTACAACGCCGTATGTTATTTATATCAAAAATGGCCGTTATGTTGAAAAAGTGAATATCCCTTCCAATAAGCCATTTATTCAGTTGATAGGTGAGAGTGCGGGCAATGTGGTCATCAGTTGGGATTCTTATGCCGGTAAAACCGAGAACGGTGTCGTGTTAGGCACCAGTAACTCAGCAACACTGACCATCAATGCCGCCGATTGCTTCATGATGAATGTTACGGTTGAAAATACAACCGGCTACACAGGCGATGGTCCGCAGGCGCTGGCCCTGAACGTTACTGCAGACCGGTGCGCCTTTAAGAACTGCCGCTTTATTGGCGGTCAGGATACGGTGCTGGCCCATGGCGATGGCAACCGGCAATACTTTCTCAATTGCTACATCGATGGAAATACCGATTTTATATTTGGTTCTTCCATTGGTGTGTTTGATTCCTGTGTGATCTTTCCCCGTGACCGCATCGATGGCAGCAGCGGTGGTTATATAACAGCCGTAAATACATCCGGTGCGCAGGCTTATGGCTATGTGTTCCGCGATTACCGTATTACAGAGAACCGCGGCGTAACGTCTTATACGCTTGGCAGGCCCTGGCAGAACAGCGCAGGTTTCGTTGATAAAAAATCAAACAAAACTGTATTTCTCAATGCCGTTATGGGTTCCTCCATCAAACCAGAAGGCTGGTCTGCCTGGGATACCGGCACCAACACTTCTTTAATTACTTATGCAGAATATAAAAGCCGCAAATTCGATGGCAGCCTGGTTGATGTAAGTCAGCGGGTATCCTGGTCAAAACAACTGACGGAGGCACAGGCGGCGCCTTATTTTGAAAATAGCAATATGTTCGGCACCTGGAACCCGTTAACAGCATTTCCTGCGCTGGGTAACAATGATGCGGATGAAGTTGCCGTTGCCAATTTCCGTGCACAACGCAGCGCCACTTTTACAACGCTTAGCTGGAACCTGTGCTGGCCAATGACCGGCGTGCTTTTCGAAGTGTACCGCAGTACAGACAGCATTAATTTCACAATGATCAAACAGCTTAGTGGGGTGAGCGATAACGTGGTGGCTTACAGCTATACCGATTCACTGCCGGCCCAGGGCGCTATATACTATTATTATGTAAAGGCATCCAGATCAGGCAGTGTTCCCAATACCAGCTATATAGCCGCCGTAGACCCCGGCATTCCTTTAAATGGAGACTTCCGTTCAGTTGCTTCCGGCTTCTGGACCAATGCTTCCGGCGGCAATGGAACTAATAGCGTTTCCATCTGGGAGAAATATGTTGCTTCTTCCAAATCATGGGTATTGCAGGCAAAAGGCGTTCAACCTTTTAATGCAAACGTTACGATCCGCGCAGGCCACACGGTTTCACTGGATGGTTTAAAGAGTGTAAACAGTCTTTTCATAGAAAGCGGCGCTGTATTGAAAAGTAATGGCGGATATGGAGCAACACCCGCTGCACAGGCCCTGCGCATCGGCGCCGGATCGGCCGCAGGTGTGATCATTAAAAATGACGGCGTATTGGGTGGCGATGCCAGTCCCGACGACCTGGTCCTTGTTGAGTTTAGTACAGCCTGTGCTTCGGTGTTATGGACCGGTACCGGCGTTTCAAAGATCAGCCGCGTGAGACCGCTGCCGGCCAATCCAAACGCGTTAAAGGTTGTTTTCGATCAGGATGTAAACCTTTCACTGAACAGCGGCGCTTTTACTGCTTATTATAACAGCAGCGGCAATACGGCAGGTGAGCATGTAACGTTTACGATCAATAACGGTAAGACCATTAAGCTGGTGAATAGTGCAGGTTCATTTAGCCCTGCCGGAAACACCACGCCGAATCCCGGCGGCAGGTATACGTATAATATTGAAGGAATACTTGATCTAAGCGCCACAGCTACCACTTCGAATCTGGTGCCTTTTTCAACCAATGCAGCTTCAGTTGTTTCGCTGAATATCGGCACAGCCGGTGTTTTAAAACTGGGTACGGGTTTTAATACCGTGAACAGTTCACCCGCCACAACAGGTAATAATGGTAAGGTAGTACTGACCATTGCAAACGGAGGACTGGTAGATGCTACTAAAACAACTACCCTTACAACAGGCAGCAATTATTTCATTACTTCAGGAACCGGTGCTTTGAAACGTTCCGTTGGAGCTACAGCCGTTAGCTTTCCGGTTGGAGTTTCGGCCGACAGGTACAATCCGGTAATGTTAACCAATAGCGGAACGCCCGACAACTTTACTATAAGTGTAAAAAACACTTTTGATAACACTGTTCCCGACGCAGGTAAAGTAGTAAATAAACAATGGACCATCACCGAAGATGTGGCTGGCGGTAGTAACATTACCGCAAAGTTCGGATGGGTGCTTGCCGACCAGGCAGGCGGATTTGATCCTTCACAATCACTGGCTGTAATGCAGTATAAAAACGCCAGTTGGAACATGACAGCAGCTTCGTTGAGTGGAAGTGGAACGCTTGCCAGTCCGTATACAGCAACAGCGTCAGGATATACAACCCTGGGTGCATTTGGTGTAGCCGGCAACACAGCCGGTGCAAGAGTAAATGTTCAGCCAGTCCTTTCGGCTTTCGGTGATTCATTTAATGAAACGACTGGCGCTTATCAAATTGTGATCTATCCCAATCCGGTACGTGATAATTTAAATGTGTTTGTCAGCAAATTATCAGCAGGAGCAATTATCCAATTATATAATGCAAACGGGGCGTTGCTGCGGTCTCTGAAATTAACGGCTACAACACAAAACGTATCTGTTAAGGGGTTAACATCAGGCATGTATTATATGCATGTTAGAAATGGCGGCCAAACCATTACCAGGAAAATAGTCATACAATAATTCTCTTACCTGCAGTCAAAGACAGAAGGGGGGATCTGCCCCCCTTCTCTTGAAACAATTGATGACCGAAATCCTGTACAATACGTATCAGCAAGAGAATGGCTTTGGTTACAAAATTATTCTACAATAGTTGGCCCGTGTCCGGTTATGGGACTCTTTAAAAATATCAAGGTTGGATAACATAAAGCGAAAAGATGAAAAGTTCGATATGCTGCTACATCAGGCTGTACAGATTTATTGTGTTGCCATCAGCCCGGCCGACCATTGTATGCCGTAAGCGGCTTTGCGATACTTCACCCGCAGTTCAACCACTTTCTGTTGCATTTCAAGGGTTTTATTTTCCCTGGCATTGATCAGAAAAAGGGAACTTTCACCCTGCTGCAATTTCAACTCTTCATTACGTAGCAGGAAGTCATAGGCTTTATTCATTTCGCGGGCCGCCTGCAGCTGCGCCTGAAGTTGAATGGCCTCATTGAAATATTTTCTTATTTTATTTTGCAGGTCCCATAATTTATTATCCAGTTCCAGGTTGTTATCCCTGATCTTCAATAATACATTCCTGTATTCGCCCCGGTTCTGGCGCCAGAGCAACGGCACCTTTACATTTACACCCAGCTTATAGTTGTTTTCAAGATAATACGATGACATGCCTTTAAACTGGTAATAGTCTTTACTAAGCAGATTGGCCTGCAGGTTAACAACCGGCAGAAAATTCTGTAATTTAAGTTTGCGTTCAGTTTCCAGTACGCCGGCTTTGTACCGGGTTATCTGCAGCGCCGGGTGCGCAGATATAGTTTGTGCCAAAAGGGCGCTTGTATCGGGTAAAATTATAGGGCCTGTGAACCGGAGGGTATCGGGTATATAGTCATCGGGTAAAAGGTAGGGTTCTTCGCCTGCAGTCCAGAGGTAAGCAGACAACTCCAGCTTTTTCCTGTTCAACTCAAGCAAAGCTTCATTCTGCAACAATCGCATGTTTTGTAATTGGGCCCAGGCTTCAATCGTATCGGCCATGGCGCGGTCGCCGTTCATAAAGGAGATGTTTACAAGGCGCGCTCTTTTTGCCGCAACGTTCACGGTTCCTGAATAGATCTGGTAAGTATACCATGCGCCGGTCCATTCCCAATAAGCGGAGTAAGAATTGAACAAAAGATCATTGATGGTTACGAGCCGTTCCTGTTCGCTTTGCCGCAGGTATATTTTTGCCTGTTGAAGCGTGGTTCGTTTCCTGTCGGTCAATAGTCCGTTCAACAGCGGTATTTCCATGCCCAGGTAACTGGCCACTCCTCTCGTACGCTCAGGATTAATGTACTGCCCGCTGCTTTTTTCGTATCCCCCTTTAATACTAACGCCAATGCCGGTAGGAAGTTTGATCTCAGGGTTGGTGTATTGGTAATAGTTAGTTCCATCGAGCGTTTTTGCAGCAGAAGCCGCGTCTATCACCGGGTCGAAAGCGCCCCGGGCGGTCAGCAGGTCAGCTTTCGCCTTTTCGGTCAACAGATCAGCCTGTTTTGCCACCGGGTGATATTGCTTTACCTGTTGCGCAAACGCTTCAACCGTTAACAGGTATTTATCCTGCGCCCGGCTTTTCAAACAGGCTGCCGGTAATATTAAGAGTAACAGGGTGGTGCATAAAAAACGCCACACGCCATTGCTGAATGTTGTATTGATCATCTTTTTTCCTTTTGCAGGGGTTCCTGCAGTTGATAATATTCAGGTGGAAAGCCATTTATATTTCGCCAGAGCTCGTAATAAACCGGCACATCTTTCAGTAACATGATGCCTTCAGCGCCGGTGCCTATACGCAATTGCGCAGGCCATTTACTATCCGCCGCATCTTCAACTACCAGCACACGAAACCTGCCATTGGCGCTTACGGAATTTTCAACAGCTATTACCCGACCGCCGAATGTACCGTAACTGCCGCCGGGCCAACCGCTGAACACGATGGCGGGGAAACCGTCAAAAACGAATCTCACCTTTTGTCCCTGGCTGATCAGCGAAAGGTCCATCGGTTTTACAAAAAGTTCGATTGCATACTGGATCTTATCGGGAACGATCTCCACGATCATATCGCCCTCTTTCAGGAATTCGCCTATACCGGCTTTCCTGGCTTTAATAACCTGGCCGCTTTGGGGAGCGACGATATAATATAATTTGCTGCGGGCGTCGTAATTGGCCAGCTGGTTTTGCAGTTTCACCAGCTCGGCTTCCGAACCGGCGGCATCTGACAGGGAGGAATACCGGTCGCCCCGCACTTTGGCAATTTTATCGGCATACTCCTGCAGGGAAGCCTGCTGCTCAATGCGCAGGTTGGTAAGCTCCTGGCGGCTTTGTTGCAGTTTATTGTCGGCGCTGTTCAATTTTGCAAGACCATTCTGATAGTTTATTTTCCTTTTTTCCAGCTCTGTGAGGGATATAGCTCCGCTGTCGTACATAATGCGGGCTGCATCGATCTGCCGTTGATATGCCTGCAATTCATTGCTTACCGCTACAAGGTCGGCCTCCTCCGTCCTGATCTTCAATTGCTGTTGGGCAATCTTGTTCTCAATTGATCTCAGCTTCAGTTCACGTGCCTGTTCAAGGGCCTTTGATTGCATCGAAGTGGCCGATGCTTTATTCCGGTAGCCGTCAATACTTTGTTGTTTTGCCGTTATCTGGTCCTTTGTCCGCTGCAATAGTTGCGGATCGAAATACTCTACTTTAACTTCACCCAATTGCAAAATGGTGTCGCCGGCGTTAACGAAATCGCCTTCCTTCACATGCCATTTGGCAATACTGCCGGCAATAACCGTATTCACCTGTTGCGGGCGTTGCTCCTGGCGCAGCGTGGTTACGGTTCCTTTGGCCCTGATGTTCTGCGTCCAGGGTAAAAAGAGTACAGCCATCAGTAGCAACAGCATACCCCAAAGCCATTTGCTGATATGGCTCCTTCGGTTATACAGGTAGATCTTCGAAAAGCAGCCGGGGCTGTTCTGTATTGCCGTTGTTTCAAAATCTGTGTATAGGTACCGGTCCATATATAGCTGATTTTATATTGTCAATCTTACATTTTGTTAATTAACCTGGTTTGCTTAGTGTTACCACCTGGTCGCAGTACGTTCCGAGCTCCTGGTCCTGTGACGCGATCAGGATGGTGGCAGCAATCTCTTTGCTGATATACCTGATTACTGCGGACTTATTGTCGGGCGAAAGATGTGCGAACGGTTCTTCCAGTAAAAGCATACGTTGATCGGCCGCAAGCGCTCTTATCAGCAGTATATTTCTGCGAACATTCTCCGGCAGTTTATTCCCCACGGGTTGAAGTAGGGTGTCATAGCCTTTCGAGGAAGCTCTTACAAAGTCGGTAAGACCGGTTATCTGGCAGAGCTTGTTGATCTCATCCATTCCAATGGCAGTATTGCCCATGGTAAGATTGTCCCATAGCGTGCCATGAAAAATATCCTGGCTGCCCAGCAGGATACCGGTATGTTTGCGAAGGCTGGCCACCTCGTAATTTGAAATGGGGACATTGTTCAGTAAAATATTGCCGGTGTAATTCTTAAATGCACCGGTAAGCAGGCGCAGCACTGTAGACTTGCCTGTACCCGATTCGCCCCGGATCAACACCATTTGGCCAGGTTCAATGGAAAAGCTGATGTTGTTCAATACCGGCTTGTTATTGCCGTAGGCAAACACCACGTTCTTAAATTCTACCGCTACGCCTTCCTTCAGGTCATTCAATTGCAGGCTGCCGCTTTGCTCCGTTTCCGCATCGGCAATAACGCTTAGCTTTTCCACTGAAACTATTGCGTCGTAAACAACGTCGAGGTTAGTGATCAGTTTTTCGATTGAGATAATGATGGCGATAATGACGATGTCGGCCGCAATGAACTGGCCCACGTTGATCTGTTGATTTACCAGCAGGTATGCGCCGATAATAAGCATGGCGGTCGTGATCAGCACTTTAAAAGAGATCAGGCTCCAGAACTGGGTTAACAGAACGCCGAAATAATTTGTGCGGTAGCCCAGGTAATCACTCACCAATACATCGGTTCTATTGAGGTGAAAGGAGGTGCCTTTTGAATATTTGAATGTTTTGATCGAGCGGGCGATTTCCTGTAACCAGGCGGCTACCGCGTATTTGTAGGTGCTGGCCTTATACGCGGCCTGCAGGCCCCGGCCTGAGGATGACAGGATGATAGTCAGCACAATGGCGATCAATACCAAACCGAAGGCAATAAACACCGGATGGTAAAAAGACAACAGGAGCAACCCAAGCAATATCTGGATAACCGCAGCCGGCAGTTCCAGCATCAGTTTGTCGATGCCCTTCTGCAGCGTAATACTGTCGAAATAACGGTTAACCAGTTCAGGCAAATATTCGTTGTCAAGCGGTTCGATATTCAGTTTAGGCAGTCGATCGGCATATTCAAGCGAATAGCGAACAAAAAGTTTCTGCTTTACTTTTTCAATGATCTGCAGTTGCCTAACCTGTAGCAGGCCGTTGATGAATACGCCAAAAACAACCATACCGATCAATACGACAATAGATGTGGAGATCGTACCGGCCATAACAAAACTGATTATCGACTGAATGCCCAGCGGTAAGGAGAGCTGCACCAGTCCTGCCAAAAGCGCGAACAGGCAGGCTGTGGCGAAATCTTTCCGGTCGCGGAACAGAATGCTGTTAAGTTTAATCAATGACGGTAACAGTGAAATGGATTGGTGTGCCATGGCTTGTGGCTTATAATATTTGAATGTAAATGTATACTAAAACTATCATCTACGATAGTAATACTATCATAAAAAGATGTAAAAGTATTATTAATTAAAGTATTGATCAGGGGGCGGGCGCCTGCAGTTGAAGCCAGACAATCATCTTTTGTGGCCAGATTGCAGGCATTTTCAGGGAGTTATGAGGTTAAGCGTGTCCGGGTGGGGGAGGGGGCCTTATCAGGCATGCAGTGAATGGGCAACTTCTACTGCTTTAATTCCAATGAGATGCAATTCAATATGCCTGTCTTTTGCTTTTGTTGTAAACTCGCTTATCGTTTCTAAGATGTCGTAGTCTATAAAGTTGCAGTTGCTGCCATCGATCGTGAGGGCCGTATATGGAGAAACATCATCCAGTGTTTTTTTAAGTTTTACTTTATTTAAGAACGTAACGTTGCTGTTTAATTTTATCAGTTCCGTTTCTATGCCGTGTATCACCGTGCGGGTGATCCTGTATTCCGCTTTGAAATTATTTTGAATAATAAAATAAATGGAAAACAGAAGGCCGATGCTCACTCCGATCAAAAGGTCAGTTGCCAGAATCACAATGATAGTCAATACGAAGGGAAGGAATTGTTTCCAGCCCAGGCTTAACATGTTTTTGTACAGTTTTGGTTTTGTCAGGTTATATCCCGTAACCAACAGGATTGCCGAAAGGGAAGCGAACGGGATCAGGTTGAGGATGAATGGGATTAGCAGTACAGCCAGAAGTAACAAAACTCCGTGTGTAATGGCAGACATTTTGGTGCGGGCGCCGGCGTCTACATTGGCAGCACCCCGCACGACAACAGCCGTTAAGGGTATAGCCCCCAGCATGCCGCAGGTAATATTGCCAATGCCCTGTGCAATCAGTTCCCGGTTCACCGGTGTTATGCGGTTATGTTTGTCAAGTTTATCAACCGCTTCTATGCACAACAGCGTTTCCAGCGAAGCCAGTAATCCGATAACCAGGCCGTCTTTCCAGATCTGCCTGTTGGAGAAGAGCTGATCAAACGCCGGAAATGAGACGTTTGAAAATAAGCCGGCAGGGATATTGACAAGTTGGTTCGGTTTAAGCGTAAACACGCTGTTTGTTTTAATAAATATAACTGAGAACACAATGCCCGAGGCCACTACAAATAATGGAGCGGGAATGTTAGCCAGTTTTTTGGCAAAAGGCTGTTGCAGCAGCACGAGGAGGGCCAGCGAAAAAAGTGTAATGACTAAGGAGGCATTACTTATATGTTGGGTTAAGGCCTGATATTTTTTGGGTGAGAACAGATCCTGCAGGCCGCTCGTCCAGAAATCCGGCTTATCATACCCGATTGACAAAGGGACTTGTTTTGCAATTAGCATTATGCCAATGGCTGCCAGCATTCCTTTAATTACTGCGGAAGGAAAATAATTGGCGATGCTTCCGAGTTTTAACAAACCAAGTAGAAGTTGAAAAGCTCCTGCAATAATAACGGCCAACAGGAAAACATGGTAATTACCCAGTGAAATAATTGAGCCGGCTACTACGGTTGTTAACCCGGCTGCCGGTCCTGATACAGCCAAAGGCGAGGCGCTGATGGATGCTACCATAATGCCGCCGATCATGCCTGATAAAAGGCCTGCATATAGGGGCGCCCCCGAGGCCAGCGCGATGCCAAGACATAACGGTAAAGCAACCAGGAATACAGCCAGCCCTGCTGCGAGATCGTGCCGCAGCCACATGATCCGGTAATATTTTAATGTTCGTTTCAATATTTAGTCTGCTTTAGTAAGAAATATTGATGCTTCATGTTCGCCAGTGGATCAAAAAAGTTTGGAGGGCTGTATCTTTCGATATAGGGCCTGAGGATGCTTTGCCAGTCAGCCCTTCCAAACTATAGGGCGGAAACTCTATTGGTATCGGGAACGGAAAAAAATCACATTTTTATCCAGAATTTCAACAGGTCATTGAAATACTTTTCAGCCAGCTGGTAAGATGGTGGTATCTCATCGCCCCAACTGCAATAAGTGACAACCCTTGTTCCCCGGGGCATCCTTTCAAGTTGATTGTACAGGTAAATACTATAATAGTTATATAATTCATTTGAATACACTATTTCGTTATCTATCTTTTCAGTACCAACGAGATTTTCAAAAAAGGCGTTATAGAAATAAAAATGATCATAGTCTTTTAAATCGAGTTGGGTAAAGTTCCGATGTATGAACTGAACATTTTGAAGTCCTAATTTTTTTCGCGCGATTTCCGCATGTTCTATCAGGCTTTTTCGTTGTTCAACACCGGTAAACAATATGGATGGTTTGTAAAAAGCACCGGCCAAACAAAATTTGCCGGCCCCGCTGCCTATGTCGAGGACTTTCACCTTGTCATTTACCCCCAGGTAAGCAACTGCTTTTTGGGTAATGTGTAATGGCGACCAATGCATCCGCGCCAGTGATCTTATTGATTCAGGGTATAGCTGGTGTAATGTAGCATCGGCACTAAACCAGTTTTCCAGATCAGGCATTGATTTTGCTGAGGGCTTCATGGTGTGTGATGAATGTTTTATTGTTTCAGTTCTTCTATCGATGATTGTTTCGCATTTTATACTCATCTAACGTCAGCAGGCCTGATTTATCATTTAAGCTGCCTGGTACCACCAGGGCGATCCAGCCGTTGGTCTCAGGTTGTTGAAGTAAGATGTTTTTTTCTTCTGTCAGTAGCAGGTCATTTATACTGATGATCTTACCGTTCACTGGCATATGAACCAACACCTGGTAATCGTCGAATTGAATACTGCCGATAATTTCGCCCTGCTTTATCTGCGCTGATATTTCCTCAAATTCTATCTTGTGAATTTCTTTAAACCCCGAAAGTTTAAACCGGCATACACCAATGTAGGCTACCGAACCCTGGAAGTCTATCCACTCATGATCGTTGGTATAGTATAAGTTTCTCTTTATTAAATTTTGGGTTTCCATAGCTGCTGAGTCATGTGAGTGTTATAATTTTATCCAGAACTGTAACAGATCGCCTGCCTGCGAATCAACTAAATGATATTCCGGAGGAATTTTAATGTTCAGGCAATGGAAAGTAGCAGCCCTGGTTCCTGAGGGCATTGCTGAAAGTTTTTTATACAATTGCTTATGATAATAATTATATAGGAAAGTGGAGTGCTTTACCTTGTCATCTATTTTATCACGGTCCATCAGGTTTTCATAAAAGGAATTGAAGAAATAAAAATGGTCATACTGGCCGAAGTCCAGTTCGGTTATATTGCCATGTATAAAATGTACATTTTTCAGTCCCAGTTTATTTCTTGCGTTTTCTCCATGTGTTATAAGATGTTCACGTTGTTCAACACCAAAAAACGAAGCGTAGGGCTTATAATAGGCACCGCCGAGGCAAAATTTGCCTACGCCACTGCCAATATCCAGAACTTTAACACCGGGATGTGTAACCAGGAAAGGAGTCACCATTTGAATAATATGCAAAGGTGTCCAATGTCTGTTAGCCAATGATTGAATAGATTCAGGGAATAATTTGTTTAATGTTGAATCTGTACGAAACCACTTATGTATGTGGGCTGAGGCGGTATTTGCTGATTGCATCGATGCAAAGTTACCAGGTTGGTTAACAGGTAACTGTTAACCTTGTCACTCGAAAAAGTGACTTTTGTCAATTTTAGTGAGTACTATCTTTCCGGCAGGCTGGTTATGTAATGGTGAGCACGCGTCGAACGTTATCGATCGAACTGATCGGCTATTTATAGTTGGCGATCTTAATAAGCTGTTTAACGTCATGAACGATGATCTTCCTGCCTTTTGTTTCAACTATGCCTGCTTCTTTGAATTCGGTAAGTATGCGCACGGCCCGTTCCCGAACCGTGCCAACCAGGCTGGCCAGGTCGTCACGGCTGATATTTATCTCAACCGGCATACCCGGTTGAAAATTCTGTTTATACTTTTCCCGAAGCACAATTAATTGTAATGCCAGTCTTTCCCTTACCGATTTTTGGGCAAAAACCGACAGGCTGTTAGCCAATACCGCAAATTCATGGCTAAGGGTCTTGAGTAACCGTTTACTTAAGACAGACGATTGTTGTAACGTAAGTAAAAAATCTTCTTTTGGTATAAAGGCAATTTTGCTTTTTTCCAATGCTGAAGCCGAATCGGGATACCGGTCTTCTGAAAGAATAGCATGATATCCTATCAATTCTCCCTTGTTGGCAACATAAATTATATGCTCTTTACCGTCTTTGTCTACTTTATATTTTTTTACCTTTCCATCAATGATATAAAAAATACCGGAGGGGTAGGCTGCTTCCCTGAAAATGATCTCTCCTTTTGAATATTCCTGTTCAGTTTTATTTGCTGTCAGTAATTCAAAATCATTGGCAGGTAGATCCTTTAAAACAGATTCGCTTTTAAAATCCCACTTATCAATAGGAAATATGCCATGTAAGCTCATGAGTAGCTGCAAATTTACTTTTAATTTTCCTATTGGCCCCACAAATATAATAAGGATGGAAAGCAGGCTGAGGCCGGAACTTCGCGTACGGGATTAGATATTTACCGATAATAGGCCACCTCGATAAGGTTCAGTCACAATTTCATAAATACACTGAAGGCGTTCGTTGTTTTCTGCTTATGCTTTTCCGTTATGTGCTGGGTCAAATTCCACAATCCATTCAATACTATATTTGTCTCTAAAACAGCCAAAATATGAACCCCAGGGACTATCACCGATAGGTCCTTCTATTTGTCCTCCTACTGAAAGCCCACTAAATAATTTTGTGAGGATTGATCAGTGCCATAATTAAATTGATTTTTGAGGCTCAAACGTACTGCTTAGCCATAAAATAAATAAGGTGTATTCGTGCCAAAAAAGGGGTTGATTGTGCCGGGGTTTTATGGGTAGGTCAGCCTGAAATGGTGAAAGTTGTCGGTTACAATGACGCCTGACTCTTCAATATAGGTAACTTTTCCAATTTTGACTGATTATCAGGAAATTGAATAATAATAGTAGGGTTTAAACCGTCCGGTAACTTTGGCGTATCGGTCCACAACTAAGATCATATGTTCGGAACTTCTTCCCTTCAAAATTCTTCATTCGCAGCGAAATCACTCGAATAAAGCAACCACAAAATAAAAACTGCTACCATCGGGGATAGTAGCAGTTTTTAATATTTTGTGATTATGTTAAAAAGGTCCTATTGAACTACAAACTTTTCAGTGGTACTTCCCGTTTGCCTGATAATTTTAATAAAATACATTCCTTTCCGAAGATTGGCTGTTTCAATTTGCCGGAAAGTATCAGTTACATCCGTCCACTCCTGCAGTAACTGACCGAATGAATTATAAAGTCGTCCGGTATAGCGTTCCTGAGTGGTTGAAGCGCCGGCAAAAAGTGTTACCGGCTCGCCTGCCGTTACCTGTGTTGGCCGTACTGTGGATGATCCATTTTTTTCAAAGTTAACCGTGCGAACCTGGCTATACTTGAAACGGCCATCGTTGTCGATAATTTTTAAACGGTAGACCCCCGTTTTGATGCGATCTCCTGCATTTGCGTCTGTGTAATAATAAGTACCGGTTGTGCCATTGTTTACAGGAACGGTGCCAACTGTTGTATAAGAAACAGGCGACAGGGATGAACGTTCTATTTCAAACCTGTTCACATTGTCCTGATCGGCTGTTCTCCACGTTAATTGCGCATTTCCGTTATGGGCAATGGCCGTAAACGAAAGAAGTTCCAGTGGTAAAGTGGCATTTGGAAACACAAGCAGGTACAGCGTTGCATTGGTACAGGCAGCAGGTGAACCATTATCGCAGGTCTGGTAAGTATAATTTATCGGACCATTAAAACCGCTAACCGGAGCAAAAGTATAACTACCATTCGATAAAAGCGTCAACGTGCCTTTGCCGGGTGTGGTGGTGGTTTGTGCGGTAATGGTCTGGGTATTGTTTTCCGGGTCACTGTCGTTGTCTTTTATATTCCCTGACACGTTTGTATTTAGTGGAGTACTATTATAATCATCTGCAGCCAATGTTGAATTTGTGGTGGCAGCAGGAATAATGGTAATTATCTGATAAGCGGTTGCACACTGCGGTGTTGGTGACTTCGTATCGCACACCTGATAGGTTAGTGTATCATAACCTGTATAGCCGGTGGTGGGCGTATAAGTGATGGCGCCGGTGCTGCTGTTCACACTTGTAGTCCCGTGAAGCGGTGCTACTGTAACTGCCACAGAAGCAGGATTCAGCGTAACGGAAGTATTATTACCCGCCTTGTCGTTTGCCAAAGTATTTAACGTGACGGCTGTATTGACAGGAGTAGCAGCCAGATCTGTATTGGCAAAAGGTTTATTGGTAAAACCGGCTGCATCGCTTACCGTTATGGTTAAATTAACATTTGCACAGTCAGGGGTCACAACGCTGCCCGGACACATAGGCACTGTAAATCTGAAAATACCTGCAACCGCAGATGTAAAGGTATAAGAACCGTCGGAATTAATAGTGGGTACTGCCGGGCCGGGATTGCCGGGAAGTGCGGTAGCAGTTCCATAGGTTGTTCCGGTTGGTTGTGTATCGTTGGTGCCTACATTTCCCGATACGGAAGTGTTCACGAAGGTGGCGTTGATATCAGGTCTTATTTTTATGCAACGTGTGTATGAAACAGAAGTGAATCCCAGGGTAACGGTGCTGTTTGAATTATCCGATTTACCGCTGTACATCACAATACTTGTTACCGGACCTGGTATCGTTAATGTAATACGGTTGGTGGTAACTCCGGTACCGCCGGCTGTGTTATTGCCGGTAATTATATTGCCGCCCGAAATCGCAATAACGCCACCATTTCCGGGGTCGGCAACATTATCACTGAAGTTAGCTGCGCTTATAGTAACAGGAGTAGCATCATTAAATGCGGTGATCCTTAGCTGGTCAAGATTATTGAGACCTGCGCAGCGCAAACTGAAATTAGTAACAGCTTCTGCAAACTGGAACGTATAGGTGGCAACGCTGGCAGAAGATGCATTATCGGTATTGGTCGGTTGCACATAAATGTAATTCCCAACAGTAGGGTCGTTTTGGATCTGCACGCCCGTTGACCAGGTGGCGGTACCAGATACGGTAGCAGAAAATGTAAACATCCCACTGCTCAAATTGGAGATAGTTGCCGCTGCAGTGGAACTGGAATTAAAATTTGAATTTAAGGCGTAACCCGGTGTATTGATCGTGGTCGTTGATCTTACCGTTGCAGATATACATTGAGCGAACAGGGTATGACTAAAGCAAATAAAGAATCCCAGCAAAGGGTACAGTTTTTTCATGCGTAAAAGATTTTTGCTAAAGTACAATATAAGGGCAAATGCTTAGCCTTAAAAAATTGCAATACACATAAATTTCCGGATCAACGTCTTATAAAAGTTGAATTTTTTAGTGGTGTTTGGGTATAGATGAAAACACACATATGATATAAACATAATGGATGTCCTAAAAACTGCGGCTACACCTTATATTTATCATCATTATTTCTGTCTGGGGTAGGATGCATATATACATGAATTATTCTATCTGAAGAGTAAGGAGGGCAACGATCTGGGGCTTTGTGTCTGGTGCTGCGTTGTTCAGAATAGCGTAAAGCAAGTGAGCAACGGCTCCGGCCAAACTACTCCTGGTTTTGCCTACGGTTACCAATTGGCCGGTGGTCGCTTCTCATCAACACTATACATTCGGCGCATTATACTTAAACTGATTAAGAATTGAAGATACGCCTCTCTGATGGGGGCTTGCGAAAGAGAGGGATTGATTACGCAACAATAAAAACTGTGGTTATGCGCAATAAACTTCTGCATAATGTTTTACATGAAAACCGATTGTATGAAAATTGAAGAAAAAGATGTGGAACGGCTGAATCAATCCTTATCCCGGAAGTTGCGATTAGGTGATAAGTGGGTAGCTTATGATGATTATAATGGTACGGTCGAAACCAGATAGGCCTGTTGAGTTTGTACTGAATAAGCAAGATACAACCTGCGTACCGGGGGCCTGGAGTTTTTTGACGGCAATGCGATGCCTGTACAATAAATCATACTGACACCGCTATTAAGCAGCTTGCTACAAAGTAAGAAATTGAGGCATTTAGCGTGGCGGTAACTGGCGGAGCAGTTCCTGCAAATTAAATATTAATTGCGTATAATGGTCTCCTATATGGAATTTAAGGCCATTATAAAATTATGGCCTCAAATTTGAGGCTGACGTATAGTGCCTAAATTGTAATCAGGCTCTCTGATTTCAATTGTTAATCTTGGTTGAGGTGAAAATACTTCATAAAATACTTCAAATGGAAAAAAAGTACTCAATCAAGCGCTTACTGCTTCTGTGCATGTGTAGCATTACAACAAATCTCGTAGCTCAATCTTACAGCTGGCAAAATGTAAAAGTTGGTGGCGGAGGCTTCGTGTCCGGGCTCGTTTTTCATCCCTCTCAAAGCAATTTATTGTACGCACGTACTGATGTAGGTGGTGCTTATCGCTGGGATGCATCTACCGGTAAATGGATACCATTAACTGATTTCATGGGACAGGATGAAGAGAATTATTCAGGGGTATTAAGTATAGCTACTGATCCGAATGATGTGAACAGGGTATATATGGCTACCGGCTTGTATACGGCTTCATGGGCAGGTAATGCGGCTGTGTTTTCATCAACTGATAAAGGGAATACATGGATGAAACACGACCTGACTATTAAACTGGGGGGTAATGAAGACGGCCGCAATAGCAGCGAGCGCCTGGCGGTTGACCCTAATTTAGGCAGTATTCTTTTTCTTGGATCCAGCAAAGATGGTTTATGGAAAAGCACAGACTATGGCAGCACCTGGAGTAAGGTAAACAGTTTTCCCGTATCCACATTTAGTGGGGCAGGTGTTTCGTTTGTACTTTTTGATAAAAGCACTGGCACAGCGGGGAATGCTACACAAACTATTTATGTAGGTATAATGCAAACGGGCACCAACCTTTATAAAAGTACTGATGGAGGAGTTACCTGGAGTGCTGTTCCTGGTCAACCAACCACCCTGATGCCGTTGCAGGGCGTGCTTGCATCAGATGGTAATATGTACATTACCTATTCTGACAATCCTGGCCCAAATAATATCACAACAGGCGCCGTAAATAAGCTCAATACAGCAACGAATTCCTGGACATCTTTGCCGGTTCCCGCAGGACAGGGCGGTTTTTCCGGAGTGAGTGTTGATGCGTCCAATCCCAATACGGTATTGGTAAGTACCCTGGATCGCTGGTGGCCACGCGATGAAATATATCGTAGTACCGATGGAGGCAACACATGGACGGCGCTGCTAACCGCTGCTACCTGGAACCAGGCTTCGGCGCCTTATACCTCCGGTTATACGGCGCACTGGATTGGCGATGTGGAAATAGACCCTTTTGATAATACAAAAGCGTGGTTCGTAACAGGTTATGGCGTATATCAAACAACCGATATTACCGCTGCACCCGTTACATGGACATTCCAGAATGATGGACTGGAAGAACTGGTGGGCCTTTCGCTGGCAAGTCCGGCATCGGGGGTGCCCTTGTTAAGCGCAGTAGGCGATCATGACGGTTTCAGGCATGTAGATGTCGCTATTTCCCCGGTGGCTGGAAAGTTCAATCCTTCTTATAGTACCAATGGCAGTATTGATGTGGGACAAAGTAATCCGAATTATGTAGTAAGAACTCATTATGGTAGCAGTGGTAATTTCGGCTCTTATTCCGTTGATCAGGGTGTAACCTGGACATCTTTCGGCAGCTATCCTGCAGGTACGACAGGCCCGGGCAGTATTACTTTATCTGCCAATGCCGCCACCATACTGTGGTCTCCCAATGGCGCATCATCAGTTTATTATTCCACCAACAATGCCGCCACCTGGACGGCTGCAACCGGCATCAGCAATGGCGAGGCAATAACGGGAGATAAGGTAAACAGCAATAAATTTTATGGGTATAATGCTTCTACAGGCGTCTTCCACGTGAGTACCAATGCCGGCGTTTCATTCTCCAATGGCGCAACGGGCCTGCCTACATTGCAAAGCTGGGAATTGTGGATGGCGCAAACCTGCGCTGTATTCGGTATTGAAGGTGACGTATGGTTTACCAGCGGTTATAACGGTTTGTATAGATCGGTAAACAGCGGCGCCTCATTTACAAAAATAAGTGGCGTGGATGCTGCTTATAAAGTAGCATTTGGCAAAGCAGCTGACGGCGCTACTTATCCCGCTATTTATATCCAGGGCAGGGTGGGGGGTACCTACGGCTTTTATCGCTCCACCGATGGAGGAAGTACCTGGGCTCGAATCAATGATGCCATGCATAATTTTTTAGCTGTTCGTTCTTTTGCTGCCGATCCTAAAACATTTGGTCGTGTTTACATTGGCACCAGTGGCCGTGGTATAATATACGGTGATGATCCGGTTGCATTACCTGTGTTATTTTCTTCTGTTAGTGTAACAACGAGAACCGAATTCAATACCACATTTGCTGATGTAAAATGGAAGACTGCCTATGAAAACAATGTCGCCTGGTTTGCTGTAGAAAAAAGCATAGAGGGGGGTGAATGGAAGGAATTGGGCCGGGTTAACAGTAACCTGCTTCATTCGTATATGTACAGCGATGATATTACTACATTAAACGGGTCGGTATTTTACCGGATTAAAGAAGTGGCTTATGATAATACAATTAAATATAGTTCTGCTGTTTCATTGCGCCGTACCGCAGTAAGCTATACCAAAGTGAGTATAAGCCCTAATCCGTCTGCAGGCAATGTAATAAAGATAACTATTAGCAGCCCTGCGACTCAATCTATAGTCATCCGATTGCTGGATGTAACCGGGCGAATTATCCATTCAAGTTCCCCTATTGGCATTTCAACAGGAAATAATGTTATTGAATTGCCTGCCATCCCGTCTGTTAAAGGAAGTATAGGTTTTCTTGAAGTGTTGAATGCGGCACAAAACAAACGCATAGAGGTGATAAAACTTGTTTTTTAAAAGCAGGGCGTTGAGTTTCTGAAAAACGATCGCTTCGTGATATATTTTATTTAGCCGAAAGTTATAAAATTTTGTAATCGGGAAAAGTTGCTTTTATCAGTTTTTATAACTGGAAAGTTTTGCACGAAAACTTTTATCCCACACAGCGGCTTCGTGGAAGGTAATACTGTAGACCGCAATTGATAATGAAGGTCGACGGCAAACAATACCCCATTGTGCAAATTAGCCATAAGTTCGATAATGTTGACCGGAAGGTAATGATCCTGCCAGTAAAGGATGTATGGCAGGAACCTGTAGTAAAACTGGGCGATGGCGTGATAAGAAAGATGATCGACAAATGGCTCAAAGCCGGCGTATTAGATAACGGACAGCTTGTATATCCAACCCGCAAGGGGGAACGATCTCACCGCTTCTCAGTAACATTTATCTGCACTATGAGCTGGATGAATGGTTCGTCAGGCAGATAGAAAACGTTTGACTTCTTAGGCTTTACCCACTACATGGGCATGAGCCGCAAAGGCAACGTATCCTTAAACGTAAGACCCAGGCTCTACCCAATCATGATTGGGAGAATTTATCTCAGTTACGCTTTTCCGCCAAACACTGGAAACTTACAGTGCTCTCTGTAATTATCAATTTGTTGCATATTCTTTAATTGCTCCATATTTTCACTAACGATCTTTTTAATTTATTAATACAGTAACATTTATTCCCGCATACACGTACAGGTAAAATAACCGTGTAGCCATAAAAGGCTATATAAAGGTATGAGCTTTGATTAAAACCCTTGTTCATGATACACCTGACTCAATCCTTAGCTTTACGCATTTTTAAAAATGTCACACGCTTATGGTTTACAATAACCTTTGTGGGACAGTTGGCCTTTGCTTCTTATATAATTTTATTATATTGGAAATCTGCGGCGCTGGGCCATTTCGATAAATGGAATACGGCCAATCCTGATTTTTATGTGAAAGGTGACATAAGAGGCAATCTTGTATTTGGCTTACATGTTACTCTGGCAGCCGTAGTTACTATTTTAGGGCCATTGCAATTGGTGCCTGCAATCAGGAAAAAGGCTGCCCGTTTTCACCGCAACAGTGGCAGAATCTATATTTGTTCAGCTTTTCTTATCAGTTTGGCAGGGTTATATCTATCGTGGGTTAGAGGAGGTGTTGGGGGATTATTTAGTGCCGTAGGTATTACCATTAATGCGGTGATCATTATTGTTTGTGCCTTTTTCACTATAAAATATGCAATACAAAGAAATATCAGGCTGCATAATCAATGGGCAGTGCACCTGGTTCTTGCAATGAGCGGGGTATGGTTATTCCGTGTTTTCTTTATGCTCTGGATGGTCATTCATAAAGCGCCTGTTGGTTTTGATCCCGAAACTTTTACCGGGCCTTTCTTAAATGTTTTAGCAGTATTTGTTTACATACTTCCCCAGCCGGTAGTGGCACTATACTTTAACGCTAAATATTCAAACCTGGAATATAAAAAATGGGCATTTTCCCTGGCTCTTTTTATCATCTCCATAGGAATGGCAGTGGGAATTTTGGGCGCTATCAGTGGTATGTGGCTGCCGCGGATTTGAAATTAGCAAACAGCAACTGTCTGATTTTAAAATCTATGTTGACGTTCAGCACGCCATTTGACCAATGACCAAAAGGGATTGCCTTCGGCGATTCTCCTAAGTTAACAATGGCGTAAATTGATACATTCATTTTTATTAACTTTACTTAATATATTATTGGCTTATGAACCGGAATCTATGTTGCCAGGTGCGAAGTTTTCCCAAATTAAACCTGATGTGATGCGTTTGCTTATTTGGGTAGTTTTACTGTTACAGGCACTTTCTGTTTTTGCTCAAAATGAGCGTTATAATTTTTCCAAATTAGATACTTATACCGGTCTTTCAAATAACGTGGTGAATGCTATACTAAAAGACCAGGACGGTTTCTTATGGTTTGGCACCATGTCTGGCCTCAACCGCTATGATGGTTATTCCTACAGGGTATTTCGTAAAAATTACAATGACAGCACTTCGCTGCTTGATAACAGTATTCTGTCTCTCTATGAGCTTCCCGGTGGACAGATGTGGGTATCGACAATGGGGGGAGTCTGTATTTATAATTCGTCTACTGAAAAATTCGATGCAGATATTAATGGCTATTTGCAAACGCTCGGTCTGCCTGCCGGTGCGGTCAGCAATATCGTAAAAGGAAACAATGGCCGATATTGGTTTTTGTACGACAATCTTGAGCTATACTCCTGGTCAGGTACAGATAAAAAAGCAAAATCTTTAAGGCAGCACCTCCCTGTCAACAGTTTGGATAGAATTAGTGCTATTAAAGAAACGAAAGATGGGAAATTATGGCTCGTGTCCCGGAATGGATTTTTACAGGAGTATGATATGAATTCAAACAAGATCATTTTCTCCAGTACAGTGATCCAAAATCTGAACAAAGAAAATAATCCATTTAACCTTTTTATAGATACTGATGGCGATATCTGGCTATGGGCCCTCAATAGTGGCGTTTTTCTTTTTCATCCGGAGGATTATTCGATCAGACAGTTTAATGAAAATTCATTTCCAACAAGGCTGAATTCAAACCTCGTGAGTCAGGTTGTTCAGGATAACAAGGGCCTGATTTGGGTGGCAACGGATCATGGCGGTGTAAACCTGATTGATAAAAAAAACAACTTCAGTATCCGTTATCTTCTCAATGACCCCAAAGATCCGCGGAGCCTCGGCCAGAACAGTATTAGGACAATGTATAAGGATAATGAGGGCATTATCTGGCTGGGTTCTGCTAAACAGGGCATTAGTTATCTAAATAGTAACATGGTACTTTTCCCGCTTTATCGTCACATGGAATCAAATATAAAGAGCCTTCCATACGACGATGTCAACCGGTTTGTTGAAGATAGTTCCGGTAATCTCTGGATTGGGACCAATGGCGGCGGATTGATTTTTTTTGACAGGAAGCAAAATACATTTAAACAATACCTGCACGATCCAAACAATAAAAACAGCCTGAGCAATAACATAATTGTAAGCATGTGTATCGACCATGAGAATGTTCTCTGGATAGGGACATATTATGGCGGTCTCAACAGCTTCGATGGAAAAAAGTTCAAACACTACAGGCATAGTGATAGTGATTCATCAAGCCTGGCAAATAATAATGTGTGGGAAATATTTGAAGATCGGGAACAGCATCTATGGATTGGTACATTAGGTGGCGGATTAGATATTTTAAACAGGGAAACGAATCGCTTTGAACATGTCCGGTATAGGGGCGCACTACCAGACCTTGCGCCATTCAACTATATTTCAGCTATTTTGCAGGATAAGAAAGGAAACCTATGGGTCGGGTCTACCGGTGGTATCGTAGTCTTTGAAAAGGGCAAAACAACCCAGGTTTTTTATCAGCAGTCAAAAAATAAAGGCCATTTAAGCAATAATAATATTCACTGTTTTTTGGAAGACAGTAATGGTAGAATTTGGGCGGGTACCCGGGAGGGATTGAATTTGTTTGATGAAAAGACAAAACAATTTCAAATTTTCACTATAGCTGATGGCCTGCCCGATAATATGATATTGAATATTCTTGAAGATAACCATCAAACGCTTTGGATTTCCACCCCTAACGGACTTTGTAATGCCATTCCAAAACAAGGCAAAGCCGGCCTTGTTTTTTCTATCATTAGTTATGATGACGCAAACAATCTGCAGAACCGGGAATTCACTGATAACGCCGCCCTCAAAACCCGGGCTGGCGAACTGATCTTCGGCGGCCCTTCCGGTTTTAATATTATTAATCCTGATAAAATTCTACAACCTGTTTATCGCCCTAAAATTGTTTTCACTGGTTTGCAGATATTAAGTAAAAGCGTAGTACCCGGGGAGTTGATCAATAACCGTGTGCTGCTGCAACAGTCATTATCAAGGCTTCAAAGTATTGGATTAAAATATAAGGAAAATGTTTTTTCCATTGAGTTTGCTTCGCTTGATTTTGGCCATAGCATCCAGGATAAATATGCATACATGCTGGAGGGATTTAATTCAGACTGGTTGTATGCCGATGGAAACCCGAGAAGAGCTACCTACACAAACATTGGTCCCGGCCATTACACTTTTAAAGTAAAGGTTTTAAACAGGGATGGTGTTTGGAGTGATGAAAAGAGTTTGCAGATCAATATTGAACCACCATTTTGGCGAACGAATATTGCATATATTATTTATGCGTTGATCGTAGCAGGATTGTTTTTGCTTGCCCGGCGCATTACACTGGACAGAATTCACATGCGGTACGAAGTGCAGCAAGCACATGCCCTGGAACGGCTAAAGACAAAGTTCTTTACTAATGTAAGTCATGAATTTCGCACGCCGTTAAGCCTGATTATTGCACCATTAGATAAGATCATTAAACATACCGGGGATGAAGAACAAAGAGAGCAGTTAAATCTTATTCAGCGCAATGCCAAACGTTTACTAAGCCTGGTAAACCAATTACTGGATTTCAGAAAAATGGAGGTGCAGGAAGTAAAGTTGCATCCCTCAATAGGCGACATAATCAGGTTCAGCAAGGATATAAGTCACTCTTTTATTGATATCGCAGAAAAAAAAGGAATTCAATTTTCATTCTCCGCCAATGTTGATAATCTTGAAATTTATTTTGATAAGGATAAGATTGAAAAGATTTTCTTCAACCTGCTTTCCAATGCTTTTAAATACACACATGACAATGGAGCGGTGAGCGTCAACCTCACCTATAATCCCCCTGCCAATAATGAGAACGAAGGCACCCTGGCCATCGAAATAAAAGATACAGGTATTGGAATTCCTGCCGGTATGCAGGAAAAAATTTTTGAACGATTCTTTCAGACAGATGTACCGGAAAGCATGGTGAACCAGGGAACCGGTATTGGTCTGGCTATTACGAAAGAATTTGTAAAACTCCACAATGGCATCATAACCGTAAAAAGCGAACCCGATAAAGGCTCCAGTTTCACCGTTTTACTGCCTGCAAAAAAGATCTATGAATCTATGGCCCGAACTACTATCCCAACAGCGGTAGAAGATGGTGAACAAATAATAGTAGAAGATAGCGTAAAGAGCGGTAAGAAGAAAACGATCTTGATCGTAGAAGATAATGAAGACCTGCGCTTTTATTTAAAAGACAATTTGAAAGCTCAATATCATGTTGAAGAAGCCACGAATGGAAAAGAAGGCTGGGAAAAAGTAAAACAACTGTATCCCGACCTTGTGGTAAGCGACATTATGATGCCTTTGATGGATGGAGTTCAACTGGCCCGGAAAATTAAAACCGAAACGCTTACTGCCCATATTCCTGTCATTCTGCTTACAGCCATGGGAAGCGAGGAAAAACAACTGGAGGGTTTGAAGGTGGGGGTGAATGATTACATTACCAAGCCTTTCACTTTTGAAATACTGGCTTCCCGCATCAGGAATTTATTGATCCAGCAAAAATTATTGCAGAAAAGGTTCCAGAAGCAAATTGAGGTCAACCCGGCAGAGGTAACAATAACATCTGTTGACGAAAAGTTCCTGCAACAGGCGTTGGAAGTAGTTGAAAAAAACATGGATAACCCCGAGTTTTCGGTAGAGGATTTCAGTCGTGACATGCATATGGAACGTTCAACCTTATATAGAAAAATTGGTTCATTGACCGGCAAAGCGCCCATTGAGTTTATCCGTTCGATCCGCTTGAAAAGGGCTGCGCAATTATTAGAAAAAAGCGGAATGTCAGTTGCCGAAGTTGCCTATGAAGTGGGATTCAACAAACCAAGTAATTTTGCAAAATTTTTTAAAGAAGAATTCAAGGTGCTGCCTTCGCAGTATGTTGCCAACAAAAAGGAAAAAGATGTTTGAAAGTTCTTCCGCCCATTTTTTCAAGTTATTGAAGATCAATTGAACAGCACAATTTCGGTCATGATTTGCACTATTTGGGGCCAATGTTTTCATTCGACAGCAATAGTTTTACAGCAATCATTTAGACCAAAGATTGCTGTATATGAAAAGATCTCTGCTATTGCTTGGCATGCTCAGTGCTTTTGCTTTTAATGACTTATTGGCAGCGCCTCCATCTTACATTCGAACAAAGGACGGCGTAATTGTTTTTACCGACCCCGCATTTACCGGTACTTCCAATGCCGTTAAACTCGAAGTTATATCAGATAATATTATCAGAGTTACAGCAGTCCCGGGAAAAGAACTAGCGCCTGCTCAAAGCCTTATTACCGTTTACAATAAAAGACCTGACATTTTCTGGAACGTTATTCCAACTAAAGATAGCCTCACGCTCAAAACAAAAAAGCTGACCGCCGTTGTTGACCTGAAAACAGGGGCCGTTACTTTTCGCGATAATAGCGGTAAAAAGATACTAATAGAAAAACCAACAGGCGGACGGAGTTTTCAGCCCGCCATTTTTGATGGCAGGCGCCATTATCACCTCACTCAAACATTTCAAACTACCGAAGATGATGCATGGTATGGCCTTGGGCAGCACCAGGATGGTATCCTGAACTACAGGGACCAGCAGGTTACCTTCTTCCAGAACAATACCGAGGTGGCGATCCCATTCCTGGTATCAGGTAATAATTACGGAATACTCTGGGATAATTATTCGCTTACAAAAGCAGGCGACGTACGGCCGTATCTTCAGCTTTCTGCATTGCAGCTTTTTTCAAAAAAGGGCGAGCCGGGATGGTTGACTGCTTCTTATGCCAATAATAAAGAAAAAGCACAGGAAATAATTACTGAAAGAGCGGAAGAAACGATCAATATGGAGTTTTCTGGCGACTCAAAGATCCAGCTTCCTGCAACGTTTACGCCGGCCACAGGTATGGTTACCTGGGAAGGAAACATAGAAGTGAAATTATAGTCAATTTAAATATTCAAACATGTATTCAACCAAAACGATTCGCTTGCGACTAATGCTGCTTTGGGGGCTATTCCCCTTACTCTTGCTAAGCACAACTGCTTATTCACAAACTGAAAAAGTAAAAGGTACAATTATCAATCAACGAAACGCCCCGGTTCCGGGAGCAACGATTACCTTAAAAGGCACCGATCGTTTCACGGTAGCGGATGATGCCGGAAGGTTTAGTATCGATGCGTCAACTGGCGATGTGCTGGTTGTTACGATCATAGGATATATTAAAAAGGAAATTGTTATCGGAAAAAGCAAATCCATTAAGGTGAAGCTCAGTGAAGTTGCTTTACAATTAGATGACGTGGTAGTAATTGGTTATGGAAGAGCGAAAAGAAAGGACCTTACCGGCGGTATATCCTCTGTTTCCGGTTCCGAGCTCCGCAAAACATCACCTGCAACATTCGACCAGGCTTTACAGGGAAAAGTGGCGGGTGTAGCGGTGCAGCAGATCTCGGGGCAACCTGGTGGCGGTGTATCTATTCAAATACACGGTGTATCTTCCATTAGTGGCTCTAATTCGCCATTGTATGTTATTGATGGTGTTATTATTCCGCCAACAAACGACCCTGGAAATGGCGCAAACCCACTCAACGCCATTAACCCTTCCGAAATTGAATCTATCGACGTATTAAAAGATGCTTCTGCCACTGCCATATATGGCTCGCAGGCAACCAATGGCGTTATAGTAATTACTACTAAAAGAGGCAGCGTAGCACCTCCTCAGATATCGTACGACGGATATTATGGTTATCAGAAGCTACCTAAAAAGCTTCCAACTGTTAATTTGCAACAGCTTGCGTCATTTATTAACGACAGAGCAGCTGTGTGGACTTTTGATGAAAGGCCTGAATTTGCCAACCCAAAATATTTGGGCAAAGGCACCGATTGGCAAAATGAATTGTTCGGCACTGCACCCATGCAAAATCATTCGCTTACAATAAACGGCGGTGATGCCAGAACTCAATACTTATTTTCCCTGGGATATTTTGACCAGGATGGTATTGCGCTTGGCTCTGAATTTAAGCGATATTCTGTTCGGTTGAATTTGGACAATAAAACAACCGATTGGCTCAAAATAGGTACAAGCCTTCAATTAGCGAATGTTGTTGAAAATGTAAATAGCTCTAGTGCATCGGTTATTAGCAGTGCTTTATGGTTAACCCCTGATATTCCTGTAAAAAATGTTGATGGTACCTGGGGGGGCGTTACTAATAATTCCGGATGGGTGCAGCCTGTGGTAAACCCGGTTGCCATGGCGCTTATTAATAAAAATATGAATTACAGGTATCAGGTATTTGGTAACGCATATGCCGAAGTGAACTTTACCAGAAATTTATCGTTGAGGAATGAGGTTTCCGGCAATTTTGATTTTTCCTCAAATGAAAGCTTTCGGCCTCAAACTACTTTTGGAAAATACACTACTCCTGATCCAACTATATCTTTGTATAGCTCCTCACAAAATATTTATACCGTCATACGAAATTATCTTACCTATAATAAATCTTTTGGTAAGAACAATCTAAACGTATTATTAGGACACGAGAGTAATATGAGTAAATCGGCAAATGTTTTTGCCAGCCGGTCAGATTTCCCTTCGGCTAATGTGCAATCTATTTCCAGCGGCGATCCTTCTACTGCAAGAAATAATGGTGGTTATGGTAATGGTGCCTCAGAATCTTATTTTGGACGTATTAACTTTAATTGGGTAGATAAATACTTGTTTACGTTTAACCTGCGTAACGATGGTTCCGATAAATTTCCAACGGATAAAAAATGGGCAGCTTCGACTTCCGGTGCATTTGCCTGGAAAATAAACAACGAGCAATTTTTGGCACACGTTACAGCCATTAATGAATTAAAGTTGCGCCTTGGCTATGGGTTGACCAATAATCAGGGTATTCCTGCCAACACCTATGTTACACAGCTTACTACAGTTGCTAATGGTTTGTCTGGTACAGCACAGTATCAATTCAATTTGCCCAATCCCAATGTAAAATGGGAACAAACGAAAAATGGCAATATTGGATTAGATGGTGCATTCTTTAACTGGAGATTAAATTTTTCAATAGATGTTTACAATCGTAAGACCGATGGGTTATTATTAAAAGTACCATTTCCTGCGTATTCCGGTACTACTGCCGGGTGGTCGCCAGGTGCAATGCAGGCGCCTTATGTAAATGTTGGCTCTATGAGCAATAAAGGAATTGACATCAGAGTAGGAACCACCAATATCAGAAACAAAAATTTTACATGGAAAACTGATGTTACCGTATCACGTAATATCAATAAAGTATTGTATTTAGGTTCCGGCGGCGACGATGCCAGCCTTGTTTCGAGAAACTCAAAAACTGTAGTAGGCCAACCTATTGGCTCATTTTACGGCTATATTTATGATGGCATATTTGCTACTGCCGATGATTTTAAAAACCATGCTTTGCCAGCCGACCAGGCAGGAGACCCCCGTCCAATTGCAAATGCAGGCGGTGGTATATGGTATGGCGACCGTATGTTTAAAGACTTAAATGGCGATGGCATTATTGATACAAGAGACCAAACCTTTTTAGGTTCACCACTTCCAAAATTCCAGTTTGGGTTCAATAACTCATTTAATTATAAAGGCTTTGATTTGAACATTTTCTTTAGTGGAAATGTTGGCAACAAAGTGTTTAATCAATTGCCGGTTAACCAATTGAACCCTTTAAATAATACCAACTATTTTACCGGGATATTAAACTACGCTAAAACTGCTTTAATTGACCCTGCTGGTGACAAAAATGATTTCAATAATGTATATGTCACCAATCCCAACACCACTGTTATGAGCCTAAGAAACGACAATACAAATGAAAATTTGCGTTTTTCAGATTTGTTTTTAGAAGATGCTTCATTTATCCGTTGTAAAAACATTACCGTAGGGTATTCTTTGCCTAAAAATATACTGGCAAAAGCGCATATTCATTCACTTCGGTTATATGCTAATGTATCCAACGCATTTACAATAACAAAATACACGGGTATGGATCCTGAAGTTGGCTCCTGGAATCCATTGGAGGCTGGTTATGATGGAGGTTATTATCCTCAATCAAGAGTATATACCATTGGAGTAAATGTGAAATTAACAAAGTAAAAAACGATTAATATATGAATCGTCCATGACAAAATTTTCATTAAGACATACAGGACAATGAAAATTTTGTCATGGTAAGATCCATCTGGCCAAAACACAATAAATATTTTCAGATGAAATCAATAAATAAACTATTCATCCCTTTGCTATTGCTGGTGGCAGCCGGATGTAAAAAGAGTTTTCTCAACCGCCCTTCGCAATCTCAAATTGCTTCCAATAATTTTTATCAATCTACTAAAGAAATAAGATTGGCTACTGCCAGCCTTTACGGAGGGCCTTCCGTTTGGCAGTGGCATCATAATGGCATTTTACAATTTGGCGATGTTTTAAGTGGAAATGGAACTACTGGTCAATACCAGGGTACTGATAATAATGAACTTTTCGCAGTAAACCTTTCGGCTTCTAACAGTTTTGTGAGAGATGCATGGACAGGATTATACATCCTTATTGGCCAATGCAACAATACTATTCTCGGCATACAACAATATGCCCCCGCTACGGTTCCTGAAACAGATAAAAACGCGGCGATAGCCGAAGCAAGGTTTATACGGGGATATGCTTATTTTAATCTGGCGTTGCATTGGGGCGCCGTGCCTATTGTGGAGGATAACAGCAAGCTGATCGAACAGCCCCTGCTTAATCGCATTATTGTATCGGATGTGTACAAATTTGTAACCAACGATCTTACTTATGCAGTAGAAAACCTACCTGTTACTGATGTTGCAGGCAGAGTAACTACATGGTCGGCACAAGGTATGCTGAGCAAAGTGTATTTAACCATGGCTGGTTTGGGTGGTAGTGACACACGCAACCAGGCTTACCTGGACAGTGCAAAAAAATATGCGGGAAATGTGTGCAAAAATAGCGGCAAGACATTATTCACAAGTTACTATGACCTGTTTAAAGCACAAAATAACGATGTTCCGGAAGTGTTATTTGCGTTTCAATGGCAGGCAGGCGTCGGGTACGGTGGTGGTAATACGTTCAATAACTATGCGCCAACCCCCGCTCTTATGCCCAAAAAAGTTGGAGCATGGGCTTCTATGAAACCTACTTACGATTTGTATTTATTGTATTCCGATAAAGATTCGGTAAGACGAAAAGCCACCTTTATGGTTAACGGCGATCACTATCCTGAATTGGATGCAGCGAATGGTGGTTACAAGGCTACCGGATCAAGTATAAAAAAACACGTTATTGGCAATGATGTAGATAACAGTTCGCCGCTTATGGATTTATGGTCATCGCCTGAAGATGATGCTGTGTTAAGGTTAGCCGATGTGTATTTGATATATGCCGAAGCTATTATGGGAAGCAATACTACCACTTCAGATCCCGAAGCCTTGCTGTATTACAACAAAGTGCGTACCAGGGCAGGTGTTGACCCGCTTTCAACCATAACCCTTGATGCGCTTATTAACGAAAGAAGAATTGAACTGGCTTTTGAAGGACAATATTGGGGAGATATGGTAAGGCTTTTTTATTGGAAGCCGGCAAAAGCGTTGTCTATTATAAATGCGCAAAACCGTGCTTTTTTCGATTATACTAACGGAGTTGCTACACCAGATGCCAATGGTCCTGTCGTGCCTGTGCTTCCGGCAACAGCGAGCTCATTTACATTACAAATACCGGCAACGGAGTTAACAGCAAATCCAAAATTGGCAGAAGCACCGATACCTTATTATTAATCATACACGACAAATTATACTATATGAACAAAATATTAAAAAGTCGCCTGTATTTTTTGCCGCTCTTTATAATGATTGTGGCATTCCTGTCGGCTTGTAAAAAAAATGCTGATAGCGCTCCTCCTTCCATTTCAGCCGTTAGGAATTATGTCGCCTCTCCAAATGACACAGCGCTTCATAGCCTTGTCGCAGATGGTCAGTGGGTGGTTATTACAGGTCAGCATTTGCAAGGTGCCATTCAAATAAAATTTAATGGTGTAACTGCTGCTTTTAACGGCACTTTGTTTTCTAATAACAGTGCAGTAGTGCAAATACCGCCTATAATATTTTCAACAATTGATAGCAGCAAGCTCTATACGATAGAATATACAACAACGACGGGTACAACTACGTTTGCCTTTAAATTGGGGCCAGGCGCACCGGTTATTACGGCCATTTCCAATGTTTTTGCGAACCCCGGGGATTCTGTTTTTTTATATGGTACCAATTTAGTGTTGGTTGAAAGCCTTAATTATGCGGGAAACGCCATCGCAAAAACCGCATCAAACCTTGATGGCACCGCACTTGGTTTTCTTATGCCGGCGCAAACACCTACCGACCAGGTATTGTTAACAACAAAAGGTGGTACGGATACTTTTAAAATAGTGGCTACACCTACAATTACCGGTGTCTCCAACGAAAATGCCAATACCGGCGATTCTGTTTATGTGTATGGTACTTATTTGAAAACTATTGAAAAATTCACTTTTTCAGGTGCTACTATCACTTCTTTTGTAACTTCTGCTGATGGGAGTTTTGTTGGTTTTAAATTACCTTCTTTATCTCAATCAGGACCAGCATCCATTACAACATCCTATGGCACTGTTACAACTGTTTATGATGTTAATAATATGTATAATGTTAAGTACGTTCAAAGTGCCACAACCGGCGTATTAGCAAATATGGAATGGGGAAATGCCTTCGGATGGCAATGGTGGGGTGGATCCAGACTTTCGGTATCTGATCCTGGCCAAACATTTGGTTGGTTAACACTTTGCCCTGAAATGACCGGTCAATCAGGCGGCATGTTCATTTCTATAAAAGATGGCCCGCTGGCTCCTGGTACAACTAATAGCCACATACCCATCGGGGATGCATTGTGGGTGCCTGCTGCTAATTTAAATGACACGGTTGGTAATTGGGCTTTGAAATTTGAAATGAATATTCCTAATGCATGGAACGGTGGTTCCCTTCGTATTCAAACTGGTTTCACGGATTCTTATATAGCACTGTACGAGCCCTGGAAAACTTCTTCAACAGCTACATCGGCATATACTACCAAAGGTTGGAGAACTGTTACTATCCCGCTATCCAGGTTCCTAAAAAGCGATCTTACACTTGGTGAAGGAAGGGGAGCTCCCGTTACTTCACTCTCAAGTTTATTAGGCCCCGGTAAAACTGGTTGCAATGTAAGGATTAAAAATTACGCCACATCAGCTACTTCTACCGGCTTTTATGGTGGCTTTGATAATTTCAGAGTTGTAAAAATAAAATAAGTCTCATATAGTACAATCCGATAGCAAGCGTTAGAACAGCCTGTTTCTACAGGTTGTTCTTTAAAACAAACAATGATCAGTAGGCCGCGGCGCCATATTGTCGCTGCATAATAACCAAAAAACAGGATGATGATGGGCGTTGAATTTTCGTCCGTTCCTATGTCACAGAAATATATAAACGGTTTAAATTTTTAAAAATGAATAATATCAAAAAGGCCCCTATGATGTTGGGCTTTCTTATTGCGATACTATCACTAATATCCTGTAAAAAAAAGAATGAAGCTGCCGCCGAACTATCAGTTTCTCCAGGCGCAATTACTTTTCCAGCCGAAGGAGGGGCATCCGATATAACGATATCATCTAACGCGGCGTGGAGTGTCAATAACCCCCTTTCTTCGTGGTTGCAAATAGATAAAACAACGGGCAGTAGCGGCAGCGCCACCATTCAGGTAAAAACTGTAGGTGAAAACGGTACAGGAGCGAGCCGCTCAGGCTATTTAGATATAACTTCATCAAACGGCCAGAACAGGCGGGTAAAGATTACTCAACCGCCTACTTACTACCCGTCTTATAACACAAGCCCCAAAGCACCCGATGCAACCGGTATGAGCAGCACGGCTGTGCAACTGGCGGCAAAAATGCATATGGGAATAAATTTTGGCAATACCATGGAATCCCCAGGCGAAGGCGACTGGCAGAATAGTAAACTTACCGAATCGTATGTGAAATTTGTAAAACAACAAGGTTTCAATGCTGTACGGATTCCCTGTGGCTGGGTTAAGTATCATTTAAGCGATCCGGCAAAAGCGAAAATTGACCCTGCCTGGCTTAACCGGGTGAAAGAAGTGGTTGGATGGTGTGTGGCTAATGATATGTATGTGTTACTGAATGCTCACGGGGATTGGGGCTGGCTGGAAAATAATGTCAATAAGGCAATGAAAGATTCCGTTAATGCGATGCAAAAGGCGATTTGGGAGCAGATTGCTACAACCATGCGTGATTTTGATGAGCACCTGCTGTTTGCCGGTGCGAATGAACCTTCGGTTAAAAATGCCGAGCAGATGGACATACTCAATAGTTACCACCAGACATTTATTAATGCGGTTCGCGCTACCGGAGGCAGGAACAGTAACCGCGTGCTGGTGGTGCAGGGGCCTACCACTGATCCTTTTTTAACTTATGATCTGATGAATACGCTGCCTGTAGACCCGGTACCTAATCGTTTGATGGTTGAGGTACATGACTACACGCCTGCTGTATTTACGCTATTAGATGAAGATGTAAGTTGGGGCAACATGGTTTACTACTGGGGGAAAGGGAATCATTCTACTATTGAGCCAGGCCGCAACGCCACCTTTGGAGAAGAGGATGTGATCGATTCTGAATTCCAAAAGATGAAACAGAAGTTTGTTGATAAAGGTATCCCTGTGCTGCTGGGTGAATATGCATCCTCGAGGCGTACTGCCAGCAGCAAGAATGTTCCTAAGGATCTGGCTATGCACAACAAGTCTGTGGAGCACTGGGCAACTTATGTGACAAAACAGGCTAAAGCGAATGGTCTTCTGCCATTCTGGTGGGAGATAGGTAATATGTTAGACAGAGCTAATAATGTGGTAAAGGACCAGCCCTTGTTAGATGCCATTATTGCAGGATATAAGTAAAAAGTAATGTTTGATTAAAGCACCCCTAACCCCTCCTGTTTTTAGGAGGGGGGTAGGGGTGCCATAACAGTTATCACAAACATCCATTTTAAATAATGATCAAAATTTTTTTATCCTGCGTTGCGCTTTCGAGTTGCCTGTTTTTTTCAAATAATGTTCATGCACAACAAGCAACCAATCCAATCATTTTTGCTGATGTTCCCGATATGTCGATGATGCGTGTGGGCGATACGTACTACATGAGCAGTACCACCATGCATATGAGCCCCGGTGTGCCTATTATGAAATCCAAGGATCTCGTAAACTGGCAATTGGTTAGCTATGCTTATGATACCCTTGCCAACATGGACGAACTAAATCTGACCAATGGCAAAAATACCTATGGCCTCGGATCATGGGCCAGCAGCATCCGTTATCATAACAACACATTTTATGTAACCACGTTTGCAGCAACCACTGGTAAAACGCATATCTACACTACAAAAAATATTGAGAAAGGCCCATGGAAGTCCGTTTCATTTACACCATGTGTTGGCGATCATTCCTTGTTTTTTGATGACGATGGAAAAGTGTATCTGATTTACGGAGGCGGCAAACTAAAACTCCTGGAATTAAATGAAAATGTAACCGGTGTAAAGGAAGGTGGCATCAACCAGGTAGCTATTGAAAATGCCAGCGCCCCGAGTATGCCGGAAGGGAAGACAGGTGGCCTGGGTGCAGAAGGTTCGCAGTTGTTTAAAGTAAAGGGTAAGTATTACCTGTTTAATATCACCTGGCCCCCCGGAGGCATGCGTACGGTAGTGATTCATCGTGCCGATAAAATCACCGGTCCATGGGAAGGCCGTTTGGCATTGCAGGATTCGGGTGTTGCGCAGGGTGGTTTAATTGATATGCCCGATGGAAGATGGTTTGCTTATTTGTTCCGCGATTATGGCGCAGTGGGTCGTATCCCTTACCTCGTTCCTGTTACATGGAAAGATGGCTGGCCGGTGCTGGGAATAGATGGAAAAGTTCCGCAAACCCTCGATCTGCCTGCCGGCAAAGGGCTTATTCCCGGCATTGTGAATTCAGATGAATTTAAGCGCAAAAAAGGAGCGCCCGCCCTGCCACCGGTTTGGCAGTGGAATCATAACCCCGATAACAGTTTATGGTCAGTGACAGAACGAAAGGGGTATTTAACGCTTAAAACAGGAAGGATTGATACCAGTTTCCTGCTTGCAAGAAATACGCTGACGCAGCGTACTATTGGCCCGGTTTGCAGCGGTTCTGTTTCGTTGGATGTATCGAAAATGAAAGACGGCGATTTTGCAGGCCTCGGGCTTTTGCAAAAGAACTTCGGACTGATTGGTGTAAGAGTTGACGGCGATAGTAAGTCAATCGTGATGATCAATGCCAGCACCGGCAAGCCGGAGGAAATTCAATCGATACCACTTACACAAAACACGATTTTCTTTAAAGCCGAATGCGACTTCACCAACAAAAAAGATGAAGCAAATTTCTTTTACAGCCTTGATGGAAAAACCTGGAAAGCATTAGGCACAACACTTAAAATGACTTACACGTTTCCACATTTTATGGGCTATCGTTTTGCGTTGTTTAACTACGCCACCAAAATAACCGGTGGTGCCGCGGCTTTTGCTTTCTTTCATATTACGGATACCATTCAATGATAAGGTCCAACGTTTAACAGTACCTATCATCACACACATTTAAAACAACAATGAATATCAGAAAGATAGTTTTACAGGTAACAGCTCTTTTTGCTGCAGCGGGCGCACAGGCTCAAAACCCGGTTATACAAACCATTTATACAGCCGATCCGGCGCCGATGGTATACAAAGATACCGTTTACCTGTACACCGGGCATGATGAAGATAAATCGACTGTGTTTGTGATGAAAGACTGGCGCTGTTTCACATCTACCGATATGGTGAACTGGACAGACCGCGGGTCGCCCCTGTCGCTTAAGGCGTTCAGCTGGGCGAAGCAGGATGCCTGGGCCGGGCAATGCATTCCCAGGAATGGGAAGTTTTACTGGTATGTACCTATGACCCATGAAACTATGGGAATGTCAATCGGGGTAGCTGTTTCTGATAGTCCTACCGGCCCGTTTAAAGATGCACTTGGAAAACCACTGGTGCACAGCGGTAAAGGAGATATTGATCCCACGGTATTTATTGATGATGATGGTCAGGCATATCTCTATTGGGGGAACCCTTATCTCATGTACGTAAAGTTGAACCAGGATATGATTATAAAGGCAAATCGTATTTGTTCTATCATAACGGTGCATTGCCAGGTGGCGGAGGTTTTACCCGTTCCGTTTGTGTGGAGGAGTTCCGGTATAATAAAGATGAGAGCATTCCGCGGATAACTCCAACAGCCGAAGGTGTAAAACCTGTTGAACATGTAAATCCATTCATCCGCCAGGAAGCGGAAACCATAGCCTGGGGACAGGGAATTGAAACCGAACGCAGCACCAACGCCGGAGTTTATGTAACCGAAATCAGCCATGGTGATTTTATCAAAGTACGAAGTGTTGATTTTAAGAAAGGAGCAGGAATATTTCAGGCTAATGCTTCATCGGCATCAGGTGGTTTTATCGAAATACATGTGGATAGTCGCGACGGAGAACTATTGGGATCCTGTGAGGTGAAAACCACAGGAGGCTTGCATAGTTGGGCCACCGTTTCAACTAAAGTAAATAAGACAAAGGGCGTTCACGATCTGTACTTTGTTTTTAAAGGCGATCAGGGCGATCTGTTCAATTTCAACTGGTGGAAGTTCGATAAATAAGATCTTCCCTTAACGGGTATTCGTTTTTTAGGTTAAATAAAAAAAGCATGTTTAGAAAAAAAGTGTTGTTAAGTGCGGTCCTTGCTATCTCTTTTTTGGGATATAAAAAAGATGTGGAAGCTCAGACTAATGCGGATAAACCGAAAGTGGTTAATGAAAAACCGGAAGAAAAATTCGCCAATGTTTCGCCGAAACTTACCTCCAATAATGGAAATCCACTGTTAGATTTTATGTTTACGGCCGACCCAACAGCTGTAGAATACAATGGAAGAATTTATGTGTATGCCACGAATGATCATCAACAGTATGAGCATGTAGGAAAGGATGGGAAAAATGGATACCAGTATATCCGTACACTGGTCATGATGTCTTCCGATGATATGGTGAACTGGACTTATCATGGCCTCATAAATACAGCAGCGCTGTCGCCATGGAGTCAGAATTCCTGGGCGCCTTCCATTACATCCAGACTGGAAGCAGATGGTAAGACGCACTTCTATTTGTATTACTCCAATAGCGGTGTTGGCTCAGCCGTGCTTACTTCCACCTCGCCCGTTGGCCCGTGGAGTGACCCATTAGGAAAGAACATAGTCGACCGTTCTGTCCCCGGAGTGGATTGCGAAGCGCCATTCGATCCCGGCGTTTTGATTGACGACCAGGGTACAGGCTGGCTGACTTTTGGAGGCGGAACGCCTAAAACGAAATATTTGCCAGATAATGCCAGAATCGTCAAATTAGGAGCAGATATGATAAGTTTGGCCAGCGATGTTGCTAAGATACCCGCTCCTTATTTTTTTGAGGCAAGCGACCTTAATTTTATCGATGGAACCTGGGTTTATACCTATAATACGAGTTGGGAACGACGTACTGAATGGCCTTATTGCAATATTGATACACCAACCCAATGCAGTATGTGTTATATGACGAGTAAAACACCCTTAGATCCGGATAGTTGGAAGTATCGCGATAATTACTTTAAGAATACTGGTGAAGATAGCGTGGGTCCTTATACAAACAATCACACGCACCTGTTCAGGTTTAAAGAGAAATATTATATTACTTACCATGCCATGTATTTACAGGATTATTTCGGCACTAAGGGTGGTTTTCGTAATGTGGGTATCGAAGAAATGCAGGTGGATGAAAAGAATGTGAATATCCATATGGGCAAAGCAACTTTTAAAGGTCCGTCACAACTTAACCCGTTAAATCCATTCGTTCTTCAGCAGGCAGAAACCACCGCAGGCACTTCGGGGCAAGTCCGGTTCGAAGCTGTTGGTAATCCGGGCAATATGGTTGCCAAAGGAGAAGCAGATAAACAATGTCTCATGGTGCGGGGAGCCGATTTTAGCAAACAGATTCCTGCCAAATTCGAAGCCAGGGTGAAAGGAAAAGGTAAAATTGATGTTTATGTAAATAATCTTAAAGGTACAGCGCTGGTTTCCCTTATATGTGATGGGAAGGAGTGGACTACGCTCTCAAAGAAAACAGAACGGAAAATAGATAAAGGAGTAAGGAATATCTATTTTGTATTTAATGGAGAGGATTTTTTGTTTGATGAATGGAAATTCATTTATTAATTCCGGTTGCTGGTTTATTGATGCTAATTTTAATTAGATCAAAGCCTGGGCAGGAAAATAAAATAGTTACATTATGTCAAACCTATTTAAAAAGGAAGTCTGGTCTATGGCATGCTGAAGAAGATTTACCGAAACTGTTATTTGAAGACGCACTTTAAGTTACAGGCAAAACCAGCTTTTGGGTAATATTCGATTGTAACTAACAGCATTGCTCAAAAAGGCTAAGAAATACTGAACCTTATTGTGATGATTGGCCAATGTGGATTCCCGTTTTGCCAGCATTTCAATTAATGTCGTTGAACGGAGCGGACGGTTTTCTTGTTGCAGGGTGAAGACAATCTTACTGATCCAACTGGATGTACCATCATACCCATCACTGTTTTGTTGCGCAGTAAGTTGCTCTTCCAATTCGGCCACTCGTTTAAGCAATAATGCGCCGACCGAAATAGCTGGAAGATACTCGTAAGCTTTGGTGGCACGTATGAATCTGCTAAATCCGATGGAGGAAAGGAATTCCAGCGGATGCTGGATTTTATCAAAAAAAATAAAAGCAAGGTCAGCCGCATTTTGGTGTATTCGGTTGACCGTTTCAGTCGTACCGGAGGGGCGGTTGGAAGCCTGCTCGGGAACTATGAATATTCTGAACCTGCCCGTTTATCTGGAAAATGCTATCAGCCTCAGCCGCAAACTCAATACGGTATGGACTTCCGGCGATATACATCTCAAAGAAGACCTGTAAAAAACTGATATTTCCCGAAGGAGTTTACTATGACCGCAAAACGCAGTCATTTCGAACCGAAAAGGTAAATTTCATTTCCGAGCTAATTGCCTCAAGTTCAGGCACTCCACCAGAATATAAAAAAGGGACAAGTTATCTTATCGACTACTTGTCCCTTTCTGCGGAAAGAGAGGGATTGCCTTCGGCGATCCCGGGTGGGCGCGTCAAAACAAAACAAGTGCTGGCGCTAACGCACCTGGCATTTTCATTTAAACCGAACAGTATACTACTCTTATCATTATAGCTTATTTAAAAATTACAGCCAGTTTGGCTTCTAACATT
>CBIHPC010000001.1:0-115524 GCA_966211305.1 uncultured Niastella sp. | reverse complement strand
CACACACGGTAGCCATAAAAAATTCCGCCCCATGCTCTCTCCTATCAATACTAAGCTACTTCCATTTATTACAACCCCGCCATGCATACATGGATCGCCCAACCGGGCAGCGGGTTTACCGCCAATAAACACACCGGTTGACCCATCTTTTATTTTATCCATCGCACCTGCACATGTACAGTCATCCCCCGCTATGGCGGCCGGCTGGTTCTCAATCAATACAGTTGCACATCCCGGTCCCGTTACCGGCCCGCCAAGATGCGGCACCCCGGTACCCGGGGTCACCATCGGACAAGCATGCCCATCTCCTACCCGTGCTGCTGGTTTACTCAACTTGTGACATTTACAGATGAAAACTTTATCCAGGACACACGTCCTGCCATGTACTGTTGTGGTTGGAATTACTGGTAAATGAAACGTTGCAGATTGTATAGCGACAAATCAGGGATACTTAACGCGGCGATCTGATCGTATAACCAAATATATGTATAATTCGATTACAGCAGTCAGTTATCAACCATTTTTTGAACTTGAGTATCTCAGCGTTCCTTTCCAGGTAAAAAAAAGTACCGCCCCGTTGCCGGAGCGGTACCACTTCATTTCAGCATTGCCAATCCCCCCTCAATACTTCACCACGATCCGCACCACTTTATACTTTCCATCCGTTACATGCAGAAAATAATAACCATTCGGTTTGTTGCTTAGATCAAACTGCACATCCCTTACGTTGCTTTCCGCAGCAACCGTATTCACACCGGCTATACTTCCCTTGCTATCAAAGACAGTAAAGACATAGTTTCTTCCTTTTACCGGCGTAATTCGTGCCGTGAACACTCCGCGGGTTGGATTAGGAAACACCCGTAACAAAAATTCATTTGTTACCGATTGAAGTCCCAGCACCAGCACCGTTTGCACTACCGGCTCACCAGGCTCGTAATTTTCATTTCCCGGCTGCGCCGCCTGTACAGTTACCAATCCCTCACCGGTTAACTTCAACGTATTGTTTATTATACTCCCCGGTCCTGATGCAATCGTAAATTCAACCGGCAAACCCGAGGTGGATGTGGATGCCAGTGTTACCTGTTCATATTTAAATTTCGGCGCTATAGCCCCGAATGTGATCGCCTGCTGCGCCTTATGCACTACCACCTCCTTTTCCAGCACCACCGGAAAGTATTTGTCGTCCCCCGCCTGCGTAAACCGAAGAGTGATAATACCCGCACCGGTTATGGTCACTACCGAATCGGTCAATATACCCGGACCGGATATTAATTCCGTAACAACGGGCAGCCCCGAACTGGCGCCTGCCACCAACTGAAAAGGATCATCGCCATAAGTTTGTTCCGGTATTTCAGCGAGCGTGATCGTTTGCTGCCGCCTTTCGAACAATTCCCACTCTGCGAATTGCGTACCGGTATGTCCGTTATTGGCCGTAATGGTGAGCCGGTAATAACTATAAGCTGTAGTATTGTTATTGATGAGGTACGTTTTCTTTAAAAACCGCGTGGCAAATACTTCATCGCTGCGGGTATCCAGCGCCGTCCAGTTCGTACCGTCATTGGAACCGGATAACGTCCAGTTCTTCGGGTCGCGGGTGGGCACATCATTGGCCGATGTAATGGTATAATACGTAACAATAGCCGCAGTCGTTGACTGATACTGCACCCATAAATTCGTGCGGCCGCTGCGGTAATATTTTGTCTGGCTATTGTTATCGATCAACCTCGGTACATCTTCATTGGAGTTCGACGTATTGGGATACTGGGCCGCAATGGCGCCGCCATTATCGGTAAGATCGAATGAAGTGCCCGGCACCGTACCAAACGACACCCGCGGTTCGCCGGCTATGCGGATGGCCCTTGCTCGTAACGTGTCGCGCAGCTGATTCTGTAATTGCTGCGGCGTGGCAATGTCCTGCACGGCCTGCGTTCCCATTCTTTCTTCCAGCTGTTGCAAATACAAACTGCGCGGCAATACAGGCGCGCCCCAGCTTTCCCAGTAACCGGCGCCTACCTGCACCAACCCGATACAACCTATACCCCAGTTGCGGGCAGTGGGCGGGCTCTCCACTTTAAAATCACTTCTTACCGAGCGGCAATTCCAGAACATGGTTTGCGCACCGGCCCAGCCATGGCCGGTTCCCGAAGCGCCACGGTTCTGCACGCGCATGCGCCCGCCATAAATATTATCAAACAACAAGCCGGTGCTCCAGCGGTGGTGCGGACCAATATCGTCGAACGTATTTTCGGAAATGCAATCAAGAAATACATTGGGACCGGTTACCCTCGCCCCGCTTACATAATCGTGGCGGCCACCCCAGGTCATGCATCGCTGAAATAAATTACCGGTGGCATAACCATCCATATTGAACGAATACTTTCTGCCGCCCGTTGTTATAGATTTGGGATCTATCATGGCGCAGTCCTCTACCGTATTGAACCGCGAATTGCCGAGGATGCTTACACAGGTATTACCGAAATATTTTGCAATTACATTTCTTACCCAACTGTTCTCCACCCGCGCCATATAAATAGCCACCCAGCCATGATCTTCGCTGTTATCGCTGATGAAATCCGATTCCAACCGCATATTTTCTATCCCGCATTCGGTTATGCGGCCGGTTACGTTCGACCGGTAAATGTCTGCACCGCCATATGCCTGTTCAATAGGATCAACGATGGGAATATTCAACGTAAGCGTATTCCCCTGCACCGCCACTACCTGCCGTTCGAACGTGGTGCGGTATTGTGTTGTTGTCCAGCCATACTGGCGCATATCGAGCGTATCGATCCAGGCCTCGTTGGGCGTTCGCTGAATAACGACGTTACTTCCCGCAACAAAGCTATGCCCGGCAGGAACGGTAATGGTCTTTGTACCGGTAGGCACATAGGTATCGGCAATATGTACACGGCTTCCGCTTATTTCGCCATAACCGCTGCCTGCGCCCTGCACGATGATAAAGTTATGCTGCACGTTCCGGGTAGCGATCAGCACCGTGCCTGTAAGGCCGTTGCCCTCGCCCCGTAAAATGACACCGCCCGTTCTGATGCTTATTGAACTGTCAACCACATATACACCAGCTTTTAACAGGATGGCGCCTCGCCGGCCATTGACATCTGCCGGCAATGCCAATACGCTGTCGATGGCATTTTGTATAAGCGCCCGGCAATTGCCCTGCACAGGGGTAATAGTTTTTACAACCGGCACATCGGGCAGTTTTACACCGCCTCCGCGATAACCACAGTTGGAAAAATCAGGCACCTGGTTTACCGCATTTGTCTGGCGCGCATTCGCATATTTGTTGTACACCAGCTGGCCATTTTGCAGGGAGATCAGCGGCGCCTGTGCGGTTGTGGTTAGAGATAAAACAAGAAATGAGAGGAATGTGGAGATAAACGGGACATAAAAAGCCCTTCGCCAGCATGCATGTTGTGCACCTGGCATAGCAGCAATCGTTTTGATTAACATGGAACAGGTTTTAATTTGGTTGGTTAATGTATATGGTTTCTTATATGCTTCCTCCTTGTTTTTTAATTCCTGAATAAGATGGCAATTTCTGATTTTGAGATTTAGAGATTTCAATTAGCTCAGCCTTCTGACAAATCTCAAAATCTCAAAATCCCTAAATCCGAGATCTTTAGATCTATTTCCTCTTCAGCCTTAACAACGCTTCCAGGTAATAATAATCGGCATAATTCAACGGCACATCCACTTCACTGTTCGCCGGTTTGGAACCGGTACTGTGCAATAGCAGAAACCCTTTGTTTTCGCCTATTGGCGACCGGTATTTACTGGTAATGTTTTGCAGCATGGTTTTGGCAACCGACAGGTATTCCTTTTTATTCTTACTGTATTTAGCCAGCTCCAGTAAACCGGAGGCTATTACCGCTCCGGCAGAAACATCGCGCGGTTCATTGGGAATAGCCGGTGCATTGAAATCCCAGTACGGTATTTTATCCGCCGGCAAATTGGGATGGTGCAGAATATACTTCGCCACATTCTCCGCCTGCTGCAGGTACGCTTTGTTTTTTGTTTCGCGATAACACATGGTATAACCATATAAAGCCCATGCCTGGCCGCGCGCCCATGCCGATTCATCGGCAAAACCCTGGTGCGTATTTTTCTTTACCACGTTTCCGGTTGCGGTATCATAATCCACTACATGATACGAACTGTAATCGGGCCGGAAATGGTTTTTCATGGTGGTGTTTGCATGGCTTACCGCTATCTTATAAAATGAAGAATCGCCGGTGAGCCTGGTTGCCGCAAACAACAACTCGAGGTTCATCATATTATCGATGATAACCGGATAAGGCCACTGTTCTTTATGATGGTCCCAGCTGCGAATACAACCAACCTTTGGGTTGAAACGGGTTGACAATGTTTTGGCCGATTGAATGATCACTTCTTTATACGCAGCATCCTTTGTTATGTTATAACCGGTGCCATAACTGCAATACACCTTGAAACCCATATCATGCGTACCGCCGTTGAACTTTTCTTTTTCTATCAATGCGGTATAGGTTTCCGCTTTTGTTTTCCATTCGGGCTTTTTGGTGAAATCATATAACATCCACAATTCACCGGCGAAAAAGCCGCTGGTCCAGTCTTTGGAAGCAACCATTTTCAGTTGTCCGTTTTCGAGGGTACGCGGGGCCACCAGTTCGGGTTTGCTTTCTCTTGCTTCAACTACATTGGTCAGCATTACTTCCGTTTGCCTTTCCGCATCGGCAAATACGGCGGCTGTTTTTACCTGCGCATTGGCCACAAAGATGGTAATCAGCAATACTAATGTTCCGGTAAGTTTTTTATACATCCTTATATAATTTATAGTTCATCGTTCACAGTTCACAGTTCACAGTTCACAGTTCATAGTTCATAGTTCATAGTTTATTTAGCCTGTAATTGCAACTCAAGCAACTTCATCAATTCCCCTTTTTCGATGGAAACCGGTTTTATGGTCAATTCATGCGTTCCGGCAGGTAACGAAATAGTGGCAATGTCTTCGGAATTGACTTTTGTATTAGACCCGCTACCGCTTATTTTTATCTCTTTTGAAAAAGACCCGGTTTGCAACAGGAATGTTCCGCCGTTGCCTTCGCCCGCAAGGTATTTCATATTGATGGCATATGTTACCGGTTGGGTTGTACGGAACGTCCAGCTTAACCACTGGTTATTCGATCTCCAGTGCTGCACATAATACTTCCCTGCTTTTCCGTCGCCATAACTGAAATGACCGCCATGTAACTGCGCATCAAAAGCCAGCAGGCGGTGCTGTTGTATATTGGGCGCCAGCACCCGTACGCTATCCGTTTTCAATGCGCCTTTTAATTCTATGGCTATTACCGTGTTCATGGTATCGGGCATATGTGCCGGCAGATCGATCTCCAGGTCATTTTCATTCAGGCGGCGTGTCGTTAATTTCTTCTTTGTCGTCAGCAGGTACACTTTATTGGCATCGCTTTTTAAGCCGCCTACGTACAATTTACCATTGCCAGGCCAGTTGAATACATGCAGGTACAACTTATTCCCTTTCAGGGTTGATACACCCCAGCTTTGCAACGGGAGCTCCCCGGCCACCGAACCATAAATGCTTTCACCGTTCTTTTGCATCCAGGCGCCAATGCCTTTTAATATTGCCTGATCTTTGCTATCGAATGTACCATCGCCTTTCGGCCCGATATTCATCAATAAATTCCCGCCGCGTGAGGCCGACTTCGCCAGCAAATGCACAAAGGCGCTCACCGGTTTATGGCTGTTATCGAATTTATGATAACCATACGATTCGTTTGTTGTGGGAATGGCCTCCCAATCACCGGTCACCGGGAAAAACTCCAACGGACGATCGGCCGTATTTTTATAGTCCCCAAAACTTATGTCCGAATTTCTTGCCAGGCGGCCGTTCACCACTACATTTTTATCGGTTTCGCGAATGGCTTTCAGGATGCGGATATTTTCAGAGAGCGGTAATTTGGAAGGCGTATCGAACCATAAAATATCAGGATGATATTTTATCAACAGCTCTTTTATTTGCGGGATCGCTTTTTCATCAACATACTTTTGTGCTTTGGGCAATAGCTCCGGATGCAGATTGAACCAGTTGATACCACCATGCAATTGTTTATCGCCACCGGGATTGTTATATTCCCAATCATTCCCCGGCGCATCGGGATGCTCCCAGTCAAAGGCATGCGAATAGTAGAAGCCAAACTTAATTCCATACTTATGACAGGCAGCCGAAAGCGCCGCCATGGGATCCCGTTTATAAGGCGTTTGCTGAACAATATTGAAGTCGCCTATTTTTGAATCATACATCGCAAACCCATCGTGGTGTTTGGAAGTAATGATCATATACTTCATACCCGCTTCTTTTGCCTGCTTCGCCCAGGCATCCGCATCGAACAGCACAGGGTTGAAGGCATGCGCTAATGCGAGGTAATCGGCGCGCGTAATTTTTTCCTTTCGCATCAGGTGCTCTGCATACCCATCTACCTTTTTTCCTTTCCACTCACCACCGGGCAATGAATAAATACCCCAGTGAATGAACATGCCAAACCGCGCCTGCCGCCACCACTCAATACGTTCGTCATGATTTTTCATGGAGGCGGTCCACCAGCCATTTACCGCATCATCGATGGCCTGTTTATCGCGCTCGCGGCCACGGTTGAACATTTCTTTGTCTTCGTCGCCGTTTGTTTGCCCCATTACTTCAACAATAATTATTGAAAATAATAAAACCAACATTTTCTTATGTATCATTTGATAAGTTCTTGGTTTTTAGTTCAGAGTTCCCAATTCAAAGTTTAGAGTTCATGGCCCTACATTTGGCTTCTTGTATTTGCTTGCGGCTTGCAGCTTTCGGCTTTCGGATTTCGGCTTGCTGCTCTATTTAAAGCCAGATCAACGGATGCCTTACCGGCAAATTCCTGATCACCTCTTCCACCTTAGGCGCATGCTCTAATGCTTTCCAGGTTTTCAACCATTCTTTTTTATCATAAGCACTGGCGCCGAAAACAAGGAAGGGCTGCGCTACCGGCCAGTTCTCCCAATACATAACATCGGGTTTCCCGGGCCATTTGTTTTTATCGGCAATGAACGGGTACAGGTATTCTATTCCTTTTTGAATGTTTCGTCCATCGGGGGTTGCATAGCTCCACAGGTTATCTTCTCTGGTAGAAAGGATCTGGCAAATGGTGGTCATGGCATCGAGGTTGAAGATCGAATAACCATAGGGTTTTGTTCTGCGCAGCTCCTGCGGGAAACTGCCATCGGCTGCCATCTGGTTCGGCAATAACACGGTTTTGTACCTGTCGCGACAAAAACGCATTAACTTCTCGTTCCGCGTGAATTTCGCAAAGGCAGCCGTTTGCATTACCCAGCAGGTGCCATGATTATTCTTTGCATTCATTTCATCTTTTCCATACTGGTGCGTTGTAAGCCATTGCAGGTATTGTTCGAACCAACGCCTGATAGCTTCCAATGCCTGGCGGTCCATGGTTTTGGCATTTTCCATTACCAGCAATCCCTGCACAACTTCCATCAACTGTATGGTATCGATAATGCCAATACCGCGTCCGGTGAAACGGCCTTTTATCGCCTGCGCATATTGCAGGTTGGGATTCATCATTGTAGCCGTATCAACAAACCATGCTTTGCAATGCTTCAGGGCCTGCGCTACATATTTTTCATCGCCCGTAACCAAGTAAGCCGATGCCAGTGCCCCCACGACCTGGCTTAACCTAATCATTGCATGTCGGTGCGCCACGAAATTGCCGGGGTTGGTCATACCATCCCGTTGCACGTATGCACTATCGGCCGACTGTGGGTTGGGCCACCAGTAATCGCCTTCTGAAAAGAAATCGTGTTTGCCACCGGCGCTTCGGGGAGAAGATTGTGCAGTTACTGTAACCGGTTGCTGCTGCATGGCCCAGCCTGCTTCCTGCAGGATCAGCCTGCGCAACGTTTTCAGCACTTCTGCTTTGTAGTTGCCAGGCTGGGGTTCTTTTGAATCTGCCACAACAAATGAATGCAGGCCATTGGCGAGAATAGCTATGAGTAACCAGCAGATGAATACTTTTTTTATGCGCATAATTCATTTTTAATAAAACCGCCAATATTTGGGGCTGGGACACCACCCTTAGTAGGACGTATTAACTTGTTATCTTGTCAACTTATCAACTCGTCAACTCGTCAACTCAACTACTTCGTCATATACTCAAAACTTACATTCCCCACTGTATTCGGTTTTCCCTTCACAGCCGGTGCAATAGAACCTTTTAACTTCCCCTTTTTATCTTTCTCCACTTTTATTTCGCGCCAGCTGTATTCGCCTTTTTCATAATTGTAGGTTTCACCATCATCGTCATACAGCATATACTTCCCGGGCTTTTCGCCATAATAACGAACGGTAAGATCAACTTTCTCGCCGGCAACAGGTGCATGCAGCATGGGTTTCATCATGGGAATGATGCCGCCGTCCTTTACATACACGGGAATTTTTTCCAGGCCCGGTGTAACGGTTATTATCTGCCCGTCACCGGCAAAGGCGCCGGTATAGAAATCGTACCAACGGCCTTTGGGCAGCACCACTTTTCGTGTTTTCTGTCCGGCAAACAAAGGCGCCACCAGCAAATAATCACCGGCCATATATTGATCCCTGATCTCTTTCGACACCGCTTCGGCATAAGGATTCTCCTCGAGGTTGGCATTGCCTTTTTCCTTTTTCGTTTCCTGTATAAATCCTTCTTCGAGGTTCATGGCTCTGAATGGCGGAATGCCTTCGAAGTGATAGCGGGCAAAAGCGCTATACCAGTACGGCAGCATTTGCATACGTAACAATGCCAGCTGTTTTATGGGTTCGGCCACATCGTTGTACGACCAGGGTTTGGTGCCGCTGGCCCAGGCATTGATCATGGCCATTGGAGAAAATACCACTGTCTGAAAACGGCGCAGCCATTCTTCACCGGTTTTGCTGGCGCGCACTTCAGGCGTCCATAACACCCCCGCAAAACCGCTGTTGATAAGCGCGGTTATAAAATCTTCATGGTTATAGTAATCGTTGTAAATAACATATGGGAAGGAAGTGCCTCCTGCATTAGATGCACGCACCAGACCGAACGTTCTTTTATTTTGCTGATGGAAGATGGCTTCGCTATACCGTTGCACCAGCAGGCCATAGGTTTGCCGCATTTGTTCTGCGGGTATACCTGAAGGAAAGCTGGCTACATCGGGCCACAGGTAATGATCGTAGCCATCCACTTCATCAATCTTGTACCCGCTTACGCCTTTGGCAACCTGGTTTTTCTGTAACTGATCGAAAAATAATTTACGCGCCGGCTCCAGCGTAAGATCGGGCACCAGTCCGTTCCATACCGTATGCGAACCGCTGTACGGAACAATCGATTTATAGAATGGCGCTTCGGGCGACACATAGGGGTTCGTCCAGAGATTTACGCGGATATTTTCTTTCAGCAACTCCTGTACAAAACCGCCTGCATCGGGATAGCGCACGCTATCCCATGAAATGGTACAGGGATAACTTTTGCTTTGCCAGCCCGGTTCCAACCCGATATAATCGAGGGGAAAACCTTTCTCGCGAAAATCCTTCACTTCCTTCTTCACTTCATCCGCGGTGTATAATGATTTCACCCGTTGGGTAAAACCCAGTCCCCAACGCGGTGGCAAACAACCTCCGCCATTGAACAGGTTAAACCGCCGTACCGCATCTAACGGCGTGGGGCCGCCGAATACGTATACCTCCACGCCGGCAGCCGGCACCAGTATTTCCACCGCATCGGAGTAAGGGCGCGCGCTCCATGTTTTATCGGTATTGCGGTCTTTGGCAACCGGCGGGTTCTTACTGGCCGTGCGAACGCCCGTTCCCGCATATACCGTCAGGTACCGGGCCGAATTGATAAAAACGCCATATCCTTTCGACGACACATAAAACGGCGTGGGTGCATGCGTTCTGCCATTGTCTTTTCCGCCATAATGATCAACGTGCAACTGCAGGATCTTTCCCCGCTGGTGAACGGTTTGAAAGTTCAGTCCGAACCCAAACAACTGCTCTTCTTTTTGCAGGGGGAAACGCAGATAGGTTTTGCCATCTACTACTTTTATTGAAATATCCGCCTGCGATAACGGGAACGCCGATTGCGTAATTCCCGACATGGCCGCCCGGTTGGGCGTTGCGCCCGATGCTTTCAGGAGATCATAACTTTCGGGCACACCCACGGCCGCTTTCCAAACGCCGGGAGCGGTTTCGGTCCATACGGGATCCTGGGCACGGGAGATGCCGGTTTGGAATATAAGTAATATTACCAGTAATATTATTCTTGTGTAATTCATATGATGCTTGTTCGTTGGAATACAGCGCTGAAAGCCTAAAGCCAAAAGTCTAAAGCAAATACAAGATCAACAACCGGAATACGTGTTTCCCTGTCTTCACTTCGACATTCAACATTCTTCTGTATTTACTTTTTAATTTCTAATTCTTAATTTTTCATTCTTCATTTCCCTGCCTTCCCTTTATCAACTTTATCACCTCTATTAACTTGTCAACTTACAACGGCACAACCGTATACACCTTCCCCTTCTCCGTCACAAACTCCACACTATACCGCTCGCCCATATTCAATTCCGTTAGTTTCGCCTGTTCATTCTTTTTGCAGGGCGGCAGGCCATAGGTTGTATTCAACTTATTTGTATTTGCGCCATTCGCTTTTTTAGCGGCAACCCCCACTACTTTTATTGGTTGCGGGGCGCTGATACGGCAGGGACCGCCCAGTACGGAAGTAACTGCGGCCTTCGACAATTTTCCATCCTTCCAGTCAATAGCCACCGTGAAATTGCCACGGGCTTTTATGCCGCTGATGCTGCCGTTCTTCCAGGCATCGGGCAATGCCGGTAATAAGGCCAGCTCGCCATTGTGACTTTGCAACAACATTTCCGTCATACCCGCGGTAGCGCCAAAATTGCCGTCGATCTGAAAGGGCGGATGCGCATCGAACAAATTACCGTACGTGCCGCCGCCACTCATGGCATCTCTTGTTACCGTTGGATCGATATACGTGAATGCATCGCTTAAAATTTTATAGGCATGGTTCCCATCCTGCAATCGCGCCCACCAGTTTATTTTCCATGCCATCGACCAGCCCGTACTTACGTCGCCCCGGAAGATGAGCGATTGTTTTGCCGCCGCCGCCAGTTCGGGCGTTGTAGCAGGGTTGATCTGGCTACCCGGGTACAACCCAAACAAATGCGACAGGTGCCGGTGTTTATCATTGGGATCGTCCCAGTCTTTATTCCATTCCTGCAACTGTCCGTACTTTCCAATGTGATAAGGATATAATTGCGCTTTTGCTTTTATCAACCGGTTGCGAAACGCTTCATCGGATTTGAGCAGGCTGCTTGTTTTAATGGCGGCCGTAAACAATTCACGAATGATGCTCATGTCCATGGTGGAGGCCATGCCCACCTGGTATTCCTTACCATTTATCTTCATGGTGTTCTCAGGCGATGTAGAAGGGTTGGTGACCAGGTATCCATTGGATGGATCAACCATCAGCCAGTGGAGCATAAACTGCGCAGCGCCTTTCATTAAAGGCCAGTTGTTCTTTAAGAACTTTTCATCACCTGTAAATAAATAATGCTCCCACAAATGCGTGCATAACCAGGCGCCCGCCATTGGCCAGCAGCTCCAGCGCGGCATTCCACGCGGGTCCCACTCATAACCACCGGGCGGTGAGGTTTTTGCCCACAGATCGGAATTATGATGCACCACCCAGCCTTCGGAAATATTGTAATTTACCTTTGCCGTTTGCGCCCCATTGACAGCCAGCTCTTTTAAAAAACTGAACAATGGCTGATGGCATTCAGACAAATTGGTATTCTCCGCCAGCCAGTAATTCATTTCCGTATTGATATTGGTGGTATAGTTACTGCCCCATGGCGGTTGTACATGATCGTTCCAGATGCCCTGTAAATTGGCCGGGCGGGAACCGGGCCGTGAACTGGCGATGAGCAGGTACCTTCCAAACTGATAGTACAAAACCTGCAACTGTTGATCTGTTGGCGCCGACGCATACTTTTTCAATCGCTCATCGGTAGGTAATTTTGCGTTATTATCTTCACTGCCCAGTTTGAATGCAACGCGTTTGAACAATGACTGGTAATCGCGGATATGCCCCTGCTTTAGTTGATTGTACGTAAGCGTCAATGCTCTTTGCAGGTTCGCTTTCGCTTTTATAGAAGGATCTTTCCCTTCAAACCCGGGCGATCTGTTAAAACCATTAAAACTGGTTGCTCCGGAAAGATAAATAATTACCGAACTGGCGCCTGTTACCTGCAGCTCATTTCCGTTTTGCTGCACCCGGCCGCCTTCCGTTCTTATTCTAACATGTACTTCGAAATTGAGGCCTTCGCCCCCTGCACTATCATACACCACCTGCTGCGGTTCAATTTCCCTGTTCGCAACAAATTTTGGCGCTTTGCCCTGCAGCACGAGCTGACCGGCAGCTATAGACGTTACTTTATATTTCAACTTACTCGTTAAACCAAGCGTTCCATCGATGGCGCCTTTTTTATCGGCGGTGATCCGCATTACCAGTACTTTTGCCGGGTAACTTATAAAGGTCTCGCGCCGATACGTTACATCGCCCATTTTATACCGCACCGTTGCCACCGCATTGTTCAGATCAAGATCGCGATAATACATGGCCGGAACCGAATCCTTCACTTTCAATCGCCACCACAGATCGGCCATTGGCAAATAACGCGCTGAATATGGGCCCTGCATTTTCTTCCACAATGCCGCTGCTTTTTCATAGTCGCCGTCAAATACTGCCTGCCGCACCTGTGGCAGTACGGTTGGCCCATTGGGATTGTTTCCCGCCCCGGGATAACCCGACCACAACGTATTATCGTTTAACTGCAACCGCTCCGTAACCAATCCGCCAAAAACCATGGCGCCGGTTTTTCCATTGCCCAATGGCAATGCTTCCTCCCAGGCAACGGCAGGTTTGTTGTACCAGAGTTTCAGATCATTCCCCTGTTGCGCATGTACCACAGCGCATACCAGTTGAATGCAGCATATCGCTATTTTAAAATTCATATATTCCCTTTATCAACTTTATAACTTTTCAACCACTAAAGTTCCTTAAACACTGTCGCCAATCCCTCACTCTTTACACTAACCACCGACCGGCCTTTATTGGTTTGAACCCGGATGATGGCGCGGCCATTGTATGCCTGTACCAATCGTGAGCCGGTTGAAGTGCCCTGGTTATCGATGAGTTTACCATCGCCTGCCAACCCAAACCTGATCCAGTTGGCGGCATCCAGGCAAGGCACTCCTTTCTCATCGAGCAAGGTTACCTGCAACGTGTCGATCCCGTTCTCTTCACCGGTTTTCTCCAATACTATTTTGGCCGGCTTGCTCCATTTTTCGGTTTGATATTGGAACTGTATAGAATCGGTTATCACTGTTTTTCCGGTGCGTGCGATCACTTTCACCTGCTGTATTCCTTTATTCAATGGAACATTCCAGCGTAAACCCGCTGCCGGAAAATCCTGGCTGTTGCGTTTTTTAACGCCATAACTTTTTCCATTTACAAACAACTCGGCTTCGGCGCAATTGGAATATACTTTTATCATTTTCTCTTCGCCTTCAGCGCCCCAGCGTACCGGCCAGGTATGCCCGTAAATATGCGCCATGGGCTGTGTGGTCCAGTAGGATTGAAACACATAATATGCTTCCTTTTTGGTAAGGTCTCTTTCCACCACACCTTTCTGGTTCATATAAGGTACAGGATTATCGGGCCGCACCGGCGTTGAAAAATCCTTGAACGGCCATTGGGCTGTGCCCGTTAACCAGGGCATGGTTTCCTGTTCTTTCAAATGCCAGTCGACGAGGTTACAGATGTATGATTCGCTCCAGTCGCCATCTTTTGAAACGCGTGCCGCGCCGCCGTATAAACTGGCATCGCCGGCCCGCTCATCGGCGCCGTTCCCTGTCTTTACTACCTGTAATGCTTTATCGGGATTCTCTGCATGGCGGCGGGCATGACTATCGCCGCCCCATTCAACATGCAGGAAATGATTTACTTTTTTGAACTCTTCTTCAGAAACCTTTTTGTATTCGGTATACACACCCCGATACCAGCCGGCCCAGATGGAAGGAGAATATACATCTACAATGTCTTTACAGAAATCACAACGACGGATAGCAGTTTTGCGCGAATTATCCAAACGGTGCGAAAGCTCATGCAGTTCTTTCATAAAACTGCGGATCTTTTCTTTATCGAACCCGGGAAAATCGCCGGGCCAGTCGTTCTCATTACCCATACCCCAGATGATCACCGAGGGATGGTTGTAATGTTGTTCTATCATATTAGTGAGCATCCGTTTTGCCATTGCCTGGTAAACAGGTCCGCCCAGGCCGCCACGGCACCAGGGAATTTCCTCCCATACCAGAATGCCTAAACTATCGCAAAGGTTAAGGATAATGCGCGACTGCTGGTAATGTCCCAGCCTGATGAAATTAACACCCATTTCTTTCATCATGATCATTTCGCGGCGCATCAGGTCTTCGGTCATGGCAGCCGCCACACCTGCATGGTCTTCATGCCGGTGTGTACCGCGTAACAACAATCGCTGGCCGTTCAACAGGAACGGACCGTGGTCAACAAATTCAAAATGACGGAAACCGATCTTTTCGGTTTGAACGTATTTTCCTTCAGCAGTAGTAACAGTTGCCTCTACGGTGTACAGCGCGGGCATTTGGGGCGACCATAACCGGGGTGTTTTGATAGTGAAGCCGGTGAGCTTTACATCACCCGTTAATGCAGCAGGTGTTACTTCTTTTTGTTGAACCAGCTTTCCATCGGGATCTATCAGCTTAATAGTAACGGTTGCATTTGTGGCGGCTGTTTGATAAAAACGCGCCGCAACACTTACATTTCCTGATTTACCAGCTTTATCAACCTCCGCTTTTGCAAATAATTTATCAATGGCTACCGGGGGCTGATACACTAAATTCAAATAGCGGTAAATGCCGCCATATAAATTAAAATCCGACAGATCAGACGGGATCATTTCCAGGTCTCTCGAATTATCGGTTCTTATGGCAATGGGAATTTTACCCCTGAACTGGCTCTGCGCCACGGGTAATTTTCGAAAGGCTTCCACCGCATCTGTAATATCAACCACAAACTCGTCGTATCCGCCTGCATGCGAACCAACTTTTGTCATATACACATACACATCGGTCTTTTGCCCGGCGCCTTCAAAAAAAAGAAGGGTACGGCCATTGCTATATGGATTCTCAATATCAAGTTGTGTTCGGTACCAGGCCGGTCCCTGGTAATAATTTACATCGGGGTCAACCGCATCGCCGGCATTTACACAATGCGGCAACTGTACGGTTTGCCATAATGGTACGCTTTCGGGATTTCCTTTTCCAACGGGTCGCACCAATTCCCAAATACCACCTGCATCCTGTTTTATAAACTCCCAGTTACCTGTTAAACGTGTCGTTTGCTGAGCTTGCGCCACTTCGCTTATGAGCAGCAAAATCAAAAACCATCTTACCATTTGCATAATTCTATTTCTGTTTAAATTCCGATGTGCGGCCCCACCTACTCCCGCCGGCTTCGCCTGCATCAAAAGAAGAGCAGGTTCTATCACACCGAAAGATAAGTAAGAACAACACTACTGTTTCCAGATTGTACGGAATCGTTTCCGGGTTGCATCCTCTTCCGTCAAAACTTAAAATTCCGGCCCGGGAACCAGGGCTGTTCCGGGCCAGAATTTATCATAACCGGCCTGTCAGGATCGCTTCAGCTCACTAAATGTGCGAGACCCAATGGCGAACCTTACAGGCCAGCACCACGATTTAATCACTTATGGTTTCACCCCATACTCCACTACCCTGTCAACCACATGTATGGGACCGTTATCGCTTAAGATCCCCGATGTACGGCCAATGGTAAAGCGAACACTATTGATAAAATCATTTATACGCACTTTTGAATCCCTGTCGTTCGACAGCACGAAATACATAAGGCTTCCGGGATTGGCGGCATCTGCTCCTTCCGGCAACAGCGTCTTTGTTTCTACCAATTCCGAACCTATGTTATCATAGCTATACTCTCCCTTCACTATTAAATACAACAACCAGTTCTTTACCTGTTGCGGGGTATACTGCGACCAGCTTTTAGCTACGGCATTGTTCACTTTATAACGGCCCCAATAACAATCGGTTGCGGTTGGCGCGGCAGCTCTGAAAACCGCATCGTTATGCAGAAAAATAAATGTGTGACCCGGTTGCTGGTACAACCCGCTATCGATCCCCGAATAAACGATGGCTTCGTACATGCGTTTAAAAATGGTATCGGTAGCGCTTAATACACTTCGCTCTTTCAAATACTGCCATGCAGTTTTATTGATATGGGGATCGAGTGTACTGATCTCATGATCTGTATTCTTCTGCAGTTCAAGTCCGGCGATCTTTTTACAACCGCCACCCACCATCAGTAAACCAATGAAAATGGCGCTATATATTATTTGTTGTTTCATTTTTGTCGCTTTCATGTTATATATAGGTTTACTCTGAATAAGGTTGGTTCTGTTGAATCAATGTATTCCGCGTAAGGGCCTGGCGTGAAATTGGCCAGAGTATTTTGCGCGGATCATCGAACCCGGTCTGGCTGATGTTGAGCAATTGCTGGCGATAACGCACCTTCGGGTCCATTACTTCTATCACGCGGCCTGTTCTCACCAGGTCGAACCAGCGTTTGCCTTCGCCAAACAGTTCCAGCTGGCGCTCATCGAGAATCGCAGTCTCCACATCGCGGTCGGTGGGATAATCGGTATCAACCAGGGGCGCTGCGCCCCTGAGCGTACGTATGCGGTTAACAATGGTAAACACCGGCGTTTTATCTGCGCTGGTTTTATTCAGCGCTTCGGCGCGTAATAACAATACATCGGCCATACGGTATAAGGTTAGCTTCGCGTCATTCTGGGCATTGGCCGGGGGTACCGGCTTACCCGAACTGTTTACCGGGTAAAATTTGCCGATCTGTATAATTCGCGAAGGAGTGGCAGCGCTTACCAATGTTGTGTCGTAAGTTGCCCAACGGCGGATATCGTTCTTATTGCTTTCGAAACGCAGGAACACCGTACTGTCGATATAATATTGCGAGGTGTTACCGCCCGATCCTATTTTGGAAATACCATTGCCGCCATCCTGGGTATAATCCCAGTGCAGACTCCAAATGGCTTCTTTAGTGTTGGCCGGATCGAGGAAGATCTTTTTGAAGTCGCTGAAATTGCTGGCTGAAACATCGTATTTATAGGAAAGGTTGATGAGATTCTGGGAAGCTTCCAGCGCTTTTGTATAATCCTTTTTCCACATATACACATCCGTGAGCAGGGCAAGGATAGCGCCGGCATTCATTTCCCAAACATTTGTATTGGCTTTATTTACCAGGCTCCATGCTTTTGTGAGATCGGGAATAATTACATTGTTCAATACCTCATCGGGCGCTGTTCTGGGTGCAAGCGGATCTTCATTCAGATCTTCATAAGGTTCAAGCCGAACGGGTACCCCGCCCCATAACCTGATAGCATAAAAATACATATACGCCCTGATGCCGTAAGCCTGCGCCAGGTAATTGTTACGTACCAACTGGGTAAAAGTCATCGTTAAAGGGATATCGGGTATATTCTTAATGGCCAGGTTGGCGCGGCCAATGGTATAGTACAGGTTATTCCAGTTAGCCGCCCCGGTCAATGAATTCAATCCATTCAGGGTAATGTTGATCTGGTTCTCACCTGTACCACCATACGTAAAGTTGTCTGAGCGGGCATCGCCCCAATCGGTATAATTGCCATTGAGCGTTTTTTGAACCCCATCATAAATGGCCGCAACACCTGTTTTCACATCGTCGGCCGATTTCCAGAAACTTTCCGGCCCGAGATCCGAAATAGGCTCCTGGTTAAGAAATTTTTTACATCCTGCATTTATAAACAGCGCCAGGACCAATATATAATTAATTAATTTTTTCATTGTTTATACGTTTTAAAAGTTCAGATTAACACCGGCGCCAAATTCTCTTTTCCGGGGATAACGGCCATTGTCCTGCCCCATTTGCAACGCATTGTTGAAAGAGATCTCCGGATCGTACCAGAAGTAATTGGTCCAGGTAAGCAAATTATTGCCATACACATACACGGTAGCGCCCTTCATTTTCATTTTTGAGGTAATATTCTTTGCCAGGCTGTATGTTAACCGCACATTGCGTAACCTGATGAATGAAGCATCTTCGAGATAAATGCTGCTTAATTCCCTGGCGTTACCCATACCGTTGTTCCTTGGCACCGGCCATCGTGTAACATCACCGGGCTGCCACCATGCTTCACGGATATATTCAGGGTCAGGTGTTACGTTCGAGATCAGGTTATTGGTCAATTGCTGGCGGCCGCGGTCGTACAACATGCCGCCCCAGCTTACATAGATATTGAACGAAAGGCTGAAGTTCTTATAAGAAAACTGGTTGGCCAGGCCTGCGATCCATTTCGGTTGTGCATTACCTAACGGAATACGGTCGGCGTCATCGATCACACTGTCTTTAACAGTATTCTCCCATATCATATCGCCGCCCTTTAAAATATTCCCCTGGGTTCTCAACCTGTTTACAGGGCCGTTGTAAGCTTTTCCATCGAGGGTATAGCCATTGAAAACCCCGCCGGTGAACACGGGCGTAAGTTGTTCCCAATTTTCGTTATAGGCATTTGATTCATCGTACTGGTAAACGCCGAGCGCCTTCCAGCCATAAAAATTGCCTAAACGCTGTCCTTCTTCGGTTATCCAGTTAGAGGAAACGATTGGAGTGCCGCCATACAGGCTTTTAATTGTAGCGTTATTGAACGACATATTATAAATGACGTTCCATGAGAAATCTCTATTCCGTACCGGGTAGCCATTGAGCACAAACTCCAGGCCTTTGTTTTGAATGGAACCGATATTCACATTCACTTCGTCAAAACCGGTTTCATAAGGCAATGGGGCCTGGTACAACAGTTTATCGGTGATCTTATTATAATAATCGGCCGTAAAGTTGAGGCGGCCACGGAAGAACGACAGATCGATTCCGATATTGGATTGTTTTGTTTCTTCCCAGCTTAAAGCCGGGTTGCCGAAGGTAGCGGAAGGCGCCACACCTGAAATGCCATTATACCAGTTACTGCCGAATGTATAAGTTCTTACGGCGTCATACTCGCCAATTCTGTCATTCCCTGTTACGCCATAGCTTGCACGGATCTTACCTTCATCGAGGAAATTATAAGCCCATTGCATAAATGGTTCTTCACTGAAGCGCCAGCCTACCGATGCAGACGGGAAGTAACCCCAGCGGTTTTGTTTTCCGAACTTCGATGAGGCATCTGCCCTGAAGTTACTGTTGAAGAGATATTTTCCTTTGAAGCTATAGCCGAGCCGGCCGAAAGCCGAAACAGAAGTATATCTTTCTTCCCGGGTATTAGGAATATTGTATACCTGCGGTGAATTGAGTGTCGTAACCTCTTCCGTAACGAAATTCGATCCCGAAATTTCCGATCCGCGGTTGAAATTACGATCGGCGCTTACACCCAATACACCGGTTAATGTATGGCTGCCCCCGAGCGTCTTATTGTAGTTTAAATAAGCCTGCGTCATCCAGTACGTATTCCAGTCCTGTTCATCGCTGCCATCATTGTTGCTACTGCTGCTTAGTAATTTTGGCGAAAATTCAAGATGATGCGTATAGCGGGCTTTTACATTCGCATCTACCGTTAATTTCAATTCGGGTAAAAACTGGTAACTTATATAATTATAGAAATTACCATCCAGGATCTGGTAGTCATTTTTTCGCAACAATGCTTCGGCTACCGGGTTCCTGCGGCCGCCGATCACTCCGGCAAGCGTTCCATCGGGGAAGTATACGCGGAAGTTTGGCGGACGCTGTATTGCCTGGTTCAGGGTGTTCCCTTCATGGATACGGTTTTCGGTTTGATACGAAAACTGGATACGGTTACCGTAGGTTAGCTTATCTGTTGCTTTATAATCGATATTGAACCGGCCACGCATGATCTTTGCCCAGCTGTTGATGATGATACCTTCATCGCTGAGATAACCCAGGCTTCCGTAATAATTCAAATTACGTGAAGCACCGCCCAAACTTACATCCACCTGCTGGCGGTTGGCGGTGCGGGTAAGCATATCCTGGTAGTCATTATCGGCATTGAACGAAGGGTTCAGCGAGTCGGTATTCAAATTGCCCCCGCCACTGCGCTTACGCTCGAGCAAACGGCGTTCGGCAGCATTGGCCTGTGGTATTTTATGTGCGAGCTGGCTTAAGCTGGTGAGGTACCGCACATCGAGCGTTGGTTTTCCCTCTTTACCTTTTTTAGTGGTTATGATCACCACCCCGTTGGCCGAGCGGGAACCATAAATAGCAGCCGAGGCGGCATCTTTTAATATTTCAATGCTTTCAATATCGTTGGGGTTGATACCATCGATATTCACGCCCTGTGCCCCGTCTACAATGTACAACGGATCTGCGCCGCCCTGTAATGTTCCGATACCACGGATGCGCACCGAATTACCGGCGCCGGGCCGGCCCGATTCCTGCGCAATTTGCAAACCCGGCGCCTGGCCCTGCATGGCATCCAGTACATCTATCGCCTGGCGCTCTTCAATTTGTTTGGCCGAAACGGATGAAATAGCGCCGGTAACATCTTTTTTGCGCTGGGTACCGTAACCTATCACAACCACTTCATCCATAGAGTTGTTGCCGGCCGATAAAACAACATTGATCTCTGTTTGAGCGCCTACGGGCACTTCCTTGGCCGTAAACCCAACCGAAGAAAATACCAGTACGGCATTTGGACCGGGCACCATAATTTTAAATTTACCGTCGGCATTGGTAGAAGTTCCGCCGGTGCCGCCTTTAATGCTTATGGTAATACCATTGAGGCCAACACCATTGGCATCCTTAACCGTTCCCTCTACGGTTTTGGTTTGTGCCATTACAGGCAATGCCTGAAAACAACCGGTAAATAGAATAATGAAAACAAATACCTGGCGCAATGAGGAAAAAAGGCGCCCTGAAGAAATGATTTTCTCTTCCATATAGCAGCTAGTTTTAACAGCTTATACCGTTTGCAGTCTTCGGTATAACAGTCGTCTTTTTTAACAATAGAGTTTAGTACGCAATATGTGCAAGTACGTAACTATTTGGTATGGTATATTTTGCTCAATTGACAATATGGTAAGCTATTTTAACATGTATGGGAAGTGGCATGTTTCTCTGTTAGTTACGCAGGTTGTCTCCGGGCATAGTTTTTTCAGGCATACTGGCAAAACCACCCGTTATGGCAAAAACAAAACCGTCGAAAAAAATGCTCCGCGACGAGGAGCTTAATAATAAAGGGGAATCCGATCAACAAAATGCAACGCCTAAAGATGGCACGGCCAGTAAGAGAAAGAAAGATAAACTGGAAGAAGACGGCAACGCGTATATTCAAATGCCCGATGTGCCGGAAGCACCCGAGCAGGAAAAAATAACCAATGCCGATGTGCCGGAAGGCCCGGGCAATACCGCTATTTCTTCCGATGATGAGGAAGGCATTCGTGATGGAAAAGACCTGTTGGCTGAAGATGATAATGTAGATATCGTGATGGGCACCGAAGCAGATGTTACGGAAGAAGACCTGGCATTATTGGGAGATCGTGATCAGGACATGGATATGAGCGACGATGAACTGGTTAGAAAAGAAGGCCTCGATGATACTGATTTCGAGGGTGATCCCCTGAACGAAGCGGCAGTTGATGAAGACAGTACCGGCGAAGATCTGGATATACCCCGCTCAGGAGATGAAGATGCCAGAAAGGAGATCGATGATGAAGAAAATGATTACTACAGCCTGGGCGGCGGCGATAAGGATGCACTGAATGAGGGGAGAAGGGATGATGAGGAGAAATGATTCCCAACTCCCAACTACCAATTCTTAAACGGATTCACCGATAAATTCGAATTGGTGTATTTCTTCTCACTGGTCACTTCTTTATCGATCCAGTCGGGAAGCGGGAATTTCTCATCCTCCGCCTCGAGCTCAATTTCAGCAACGATCAGTCCTTCGTTCTTGCCTAAAAACTCATCCACTTCCCAGGTATGGCCGTCATGCGGAATGAAATACCTTATTTTACTGAGTTCTGCATAGCAAAAATTGTCAAGCAGTTGCTGTGCATCCGCAGCCGGGATAGGATATTCAAATTCCAGCCTGGCAGCGCCAATGGTTTGTCCCTTTATCGTTATAAATGCAGCGCTATCGGTAAGCCGCACCCTGATCGTTTTCTGCGGGTCTGATACAATATAGCCCTGCCGGAAAAGCGATCTTTCCGCTTTAACCACCTGCGCCCATTTGTCTTTTTTTACCAGAAACTTGCGTTCTATTTCTATTCCCATATTGTTGCAATAAACTCAAATCTACAAATCGCTCCTGTATAAACAGATTAATTTTCAAAAGCGCCATGCCAATATCGTTGAATAAATAGGCAACGGGCTGCCTGTGCATGAGAGGCTGGTTTCCTTCCTTTGTATAAACAGTTTTTTAACCCGAGAGGCATTGGTATTATGATAAAATATTCACTCCTGTTTATCTATAATTTCATTTTCGTGGTTGTATTGTCCCAATCGCAGGCGCCTGTTGTATTGCAAACAAAAAACACTCACCTGGTATTAACGGTTGGCAATAATCACCGGTTATACCAGTCGTACCTCGGTGCGCGGTTAACCTCCCTTGCCGATATCGAAAAATTATCGGGCGGCCGCGAAGTATATGTCACTGCCGGAATGGAAAACCAGTTTGAACCGGCCATCAGGTTGGTTCATGCCGATGGCAATCCATCGCTTGAACTGGAATATGCATCGCACACCACTGAACAAAAAGAAAACGTTTCCTATACCAACATCATTTTAAAAGACCCCGTTTACCCGGTAGAAGTGAAACTGCAATACAGGGTTTATTTTAATGAAGATGTTATCACCTGCAACGCCACCATTCAGCACCATGAAAAAAAGCCGGTACGGTTAACGCAGTACGCTTCTTCCCTGCTGCACTTTAATGCCGATACATACTGGTTAACCCAGTTTCATGGCGACTGGGCGCGCGAGGTGAATATGGTTGACGAGCAATTGACCAACGGTATAAAAAACATTGAAAGTAAACTGGGTACCCGTACCAACTTTTATCAAACGCCCGCTTTTTTTCTTTCGCTTGACAAACCGGCTACCGAAACCAGTGGCGAACTGATCGCCGGCACCCTCGGGTGGACCGGCAATTTCCAGTTCACCTTTGAAATAGATCAGCGTAACCAACTGCGCGTTCGTTCGGGTATTAACCCGTTCGCTTCTGATTATACATTAAACCCTGGTGAGCTCTTTACCACACCGGAATTCATATTTACCTATAGCAACCAGGGAAAAGGACAGGCCAGCCGTAACCTGCACCGCTGGGCGCGTAATTATGCCGTGCTGGATGGGAAAGGCCCGCGCCTCACGTTATTGAACAACTGGGAAGCCACTTATTTCAATTTCAACGAAACAAAACTGATTGAGCTGTTCGATGGCGCCAAACAACTGGGGGTTGACCTGTTCCTGCTCGATGACGGCTGGTTCGGCAATACATTCCCAAGAGATAGTGATAAAGCAGGTTTGGGCGACTGGCAGGAAAATAAAAGCAAACTACCCAATGGTATCGGGCGCCTGGTAGCAGAAGCAACAAAACGCGGGATCAAATTCGGCATATGGCTGGAACCGGAAATGGTAAACCCCAAAAGCGATCTTTACCAACAACACCCCGACTGGATATTACGCCTGCCCAACCGCGCTGAGCACCTTGCCCGCAACCAACTGGTGCTGGACCTTACCAATCCCAAAGTGCAGGATTTCGTTTATTCGATCGTGGATGAGCTGCTTACCAAAAATCCGGGTGTGGCATTTATAAAATGGGATTGCAACCGCAGCATGACGAATGCGTATTCTGCTTACCTGAAAGAAAAACAATCGCACCTGTTTATCGAATACACCCGGTGTTTGTATAAAGTACTGGATAGAATACGTGCTAAGTACCCGCACCTGCCCATTATGTTATGCTCTGGCGGGGGCGGCCGTACCGATTATGGCGCACTGAAATATTTTACCGAATTCTGGCCAAGTGACAATACCGACGGGCTCGAGCGCATTTTTATTCAATGGGGATATTCGTATTTCTTTCCCGCCAATACGATGGCTGCGCATATAACCAGCATGGGTAAAGGACAATCGCTAAAATTCAGGACCGATGTGGCTATGGCGGGAAAACTGGGTTATGATATACGGGTAAATGAATTCACCCCGCAGGAACTGCAGTTCAGCCAGGACGCAGTTACAACCTACAAACGCATCAACGACGTTATATGGCAGGGTGATCTGTACCGGATCATTTCACCCTATGAAGAAAATCGTGCTGTAACCATGTATGTAAACGGCAACAAAAGCAAGGCTATTCTTTTCAATTATATTTTAAACGTGCGGCGGAAAGATATTTTTACGCGGGTTCAGCTCCAGGGCCTCGATGCGCAAAAGAAATACCGGTTTAAAGAGATCAACCTGTTCCCCGGCACAAAGGCCAACAACCCCGATAACGATAAAGTATTCACCGGCGACTACCTGATGACGGTGGGACTGAACCTTACGCCCGGGAAAGTTTTGCCGCTAACCAGTAATGTGTATGAAATAACGGAAGAGTAAGTTGACTAGTTGATTAGTTGACTAGTTGACAAGGTTCCTTTGTGCGACAGCTTCCGGCGAGCATAGAGTAATCGCCGCTCCAATTCCCTTATTTTCCAAATCAGCCTGCAGAAATCGATCCAATTCCATTTTCCGTAATTATAAACGGCCGTTTATAATTTTTAAAGCCGTTTGTAATTACAAATGGGGCATTCAAAATTATGGACCCATGTTCCGTAATTTTGAATGGGCCGTTCAAAACGCTGGAAGCAGGTTCCGTAATTTCAAACCAGGCATTCATAATTCTGGAAGTATGTTCCGTAATTATGGAAGGGGCATTCAAAATTATGGAAGCATGGTTTGTGTTTTCAAATGGGGTGTTTGTGTTTCTAAACCGATGGTTTGTGTACACAAAAAGTACCTATTTTCATTGAAAATAAATCGGTAAAATTGGTATGAATTGAGGATCAACAGCGCCGCTGACGTCAGCGATTACCTGCCCTTTTGCAGAAAATAGTGAATGGCGCAAATGGCATTGGCACAATGCCCGCTCCAATGTGTATCAAAGTTCCATTTGAAATCCCACACCGCATTCTGCTTGGCATCGGAAGATTTCATGCCATATAACAGCAGCGAATTTTTAAGGTATTTATATATAGAACCCAGATCTTCATACAGATCGCCATAAACGATGCCCGTATCTTTTTTCTTTACCGTAGGATCGAACACATACCAGTAATAACGGTAGTCCCATAAACGATCGGCAATAAAATGTAATGATTTCTGAAACTCCTGATCATCGAGCTTAACATCAAACTTCTTATCGCTTTTCTCTTCCGTCAACATGATCAGGTTTCCCAGGTTGTACAGGGAAAGCAAATGATTTTGGGAAAGAAGGATAAAATGCCGGGGTGTTTCCGCTTCGTAAGATTCAATAAACGAACAATATTTTCGCGCAGCATCGATGAAGCTGGTGAATTCGTTTGTAGCAATAATTTTTGATACTAATATCTTATCAGATAGTGGCAAAGTGTTCTCAATAGCGGTTATTTAATAATGGTTGCTACTGAAGTATCCAAAAATGATGCCTGTTTATTGTCTAAGCAACACTATTAAAAAGCCCGCTATTGAGTTCCAACACACTAGTAAATGTATTCTGTAAAATTGAGTACTAACACTTCTGCGCATCGTTATTACACCATGCGTAATAGTAAATATACCATGCGTTTCTACTTCGCCGACAACGAAAAAGGCCGGTCGGCGGGAGTTGTTCCCCTGCCGGTTTGCGGCTGGTCGCCCATATTGAATTCCAGTAACCCGCCATTTACTATATCGCCATGACGAATAAAATTTTTTTCATATACCGAACCATTAAGCGAAGCCTTTTGAATGTATACATTTTTGTCGCTGTTGCCGTTTGCCTTAATAATAAACTGTTTTCCATTCTCCAGCGTAATGGTCACTTTCTTAAACAAAGGGCTGCCGATAACGTATTCATCGGTACCGGGGCATACACTATAAAAACCCAGCGCACTCAATACATACCACGATGAGGTTTGTCCCTGGTCTTCATCACCCGGGTAGCCGTTCTCCGTTGCATTGTACAGCTTTTTCATTATTTCGCGGGCATGATACTGCGCTTTCCAGGGAGCGCCTGCATAATTATACAGGTATACCATGTGTTGTATGGGCTGGTTACCGTGTGCATACTGTCCCATATTGGCCATCGCCATTTCGGTCATTTCATGAATGGCATAACCATAAGTGCCTACTTTGAATGTATTGGGCATGGTGAAAACGCTGTCGAGTTTGGCAACAAATTTTTCATCGCCACCCACCAGCCCCATCAACCCCTCCACATCATGAAACACCGACCACAGCCAGTGCCAGGCGCAACCTTCAGTATAAGGCCCGCCCCATTCGGTAGCATCGAATTTTGGCAGCCACTCACCTTTGCTGTTGCGGCCGCGCATAAAACCGGTACTGCTATCGAACACATTGCGGTAGTTGTACACCTGGCGGCCGAAAATATCTTTATAAAAAGGAGCATTCACTTCCTTTGCCAGTTGGTAACCGCAAAAATCGTCGTAGGCATATTCGAGTGTTTTGGCGGTTGCCTCGCCATATTCGGGATAAGGAACATAACCTAACTGGAAATATTCTTTCCACCCATGCCGCCCGTTCGCGGGGCCCCAGGGGCCTTTGTTCGTTGCTTCGTGTAAATAAGCATATAATGCTTTTTTCGCATCGAAAGTGCGAATACCCTTCACCCACGCATCGGTCAACAGCGAGATGGCATGGTTGCCGATCATGCTGCCGCCTTCGCCGGGAAACGACCAGGCCGGCAGCCATCCGCATTGATCATACGCATCGAGCAAAGCCTGCATATAACGCCCATGCATGGTTGGGTGCAGTATGGTATTCAAAGGGAACTGTGCCCGGAAGGTATCCCAGAAACCGGTATCGGTATACAGGTAGCCGTAATGTATTTTACCGTCGTACGGACTGAAGTAATACGGCTTTCCGTCTTTATCGTATTCGAAGAATTGCCGTGAGAACAAACTGGCCCTGAAAAAACAGGAATAAAAAGTTGCTTTGTCTGCTTCCGAATCGCCTTCCACCACGATCTTCGACAAATATTTGTTCCAGGTGCCGGTAGCGGCTTTCCTTGTATCGTCGAAGCTTTTACAGGACCCCAGTTCCCTTTGCAAATTCAGTTCCGCCTGTTCTGTACTTATATATGAAGAAGCCACTTTTACCTGTACGGTTTCGCCTGCTTTGAATTGAATGTAAGCGCCCTTCCCTTCTCCTTCAGCGGTTAATGTATCGGGTTGCATCGTGTTCTTGCGGTTTTCCCAGGTACCCCAGGCTGTAAATGGTTTATCGAAAACCGCTACAAAATAATTCCTGAAATTATCTGTGCGGTAATGGCCGTTGTTCACATAACCAATGATCTTCCGCTCTGCAGGAATAATTTTTACCATGCTCATTTTCGTATAGCCATCCAGTACAAGATAACTGTTCTGTTTTCTGGGAAATGTAAAGCGCAGATGCGCGCCCCGCTCCACCGGCGTTATTTCGGTGATAATTCCATTATCGAGTTGTACGCGGTAATAATCAGGGCCCGCCTTTTCATTATCATGTTTGAAAGATGTTGCACGGGCATCTTCATTCACCACCAGGTTGCCGGTAACAGGCATAAAAGAAAATACAGCATAGTCATTCGTCCAGGAACTACACTGGTGCGCCTGTTGAAAACCACGGATGGTGTTTTTCTTATACTGGTATTTCCAGCCATCTCCGTTTTTACCCGTTTGGGCCGTCCAGGTATGCATACCGAACGGCAGGGCTGTTGTGGGATAGGTATTGCCGCGGGTAAGTTCAAAACTGCTATTGGTACCCTGCAATGTGTTAACATATTTCACCAGGTTGGGCTGGGAGCGTACTATATTCAGGCAAAAGAGAAAAATTAGCGTGATCTTCCACTTCATGATAAATCAATTGACGATGGGCAATTTGCAATAAGCAATATATACATTTAGCAATAATACATTCTAATTTGCGGGTGGTATCACCTGCATAAGTGCAGGAATACTGCTGGCATCATAACAGGAAACAGGTGTGCCTGCAGCCGGGGTGGTCTTGTAGTTCTTTCCCATTAACCCCGTGGTGCTGTTGCGGTTGCCATACGCCGTATTGATATTTTTCCGCAACCAGTCGAGGTACTCCGGCTTGTTGCCATCTTCAATAAGACGGATCATGTACTGGGCCAGGATGGCATTGTAAATGCCCTGCTCTTCGCCGGTTTCATAAGGCAGGATGCCTTTTGCATCGCTCATATTATTTTTAGTATAATCAGCTGCCAGTACCGCCTCGTTCAAATACGAAACTTCTTTGGTATGATTATACAACATCACCGCAGCACCTATAAAAGTAGCCTGGTTATAGGTATGCAGCGTCCAGTTGGTTGGGTTGTTGTCGACCTTATGATCGGCCACGCGACCATTGGAAGCATCGAATAAATTAGGTTTTGCCCAGCCATATACTTCCTTCGCTTTGGCAACATAATCGGCTTCTTTTGTAATATTATACAGGGTCATAGCCGCTATAATGGTAGGGAAATTGATACAGGCGGTTTTTCCGCGCCGGTGCCAGTCCCATTCCATGCCGCCGTTGGCTTCATGCGATCCCTGCCGGCCGATGGCAGCATCGCCATACCATACAAAATTGAATCCCTTTATCGAATGATCGAGATATTTTTGCTCGCCGGTTAATTCATACGCCCTGGCAAGCGAAATGATCCACCACATCATATCGTCCCAGATAAACCATTTAATATCGTCTTTCCAGTTGTAATTGTTATACTCCATGGCATTGCCATTGTAAATATCTTCAATCAACTGCCTGTATGCAGGATCCTTTGTACGCTTCCAGGCATTCATGGCCATATCGAAATAAATGGCTTGGGTCCAGATGGCGCCGGTTCCGCTTTTATCTGAAGCGCGGTAATAGATCTTCCTGTTAGGATCGAAAAGATGTTTATTGAAATCATTGTATGCAGCGGTAGCGTCATTCGATGTAAACGACACCTGCTGTGGCGTTACAGGGTCGGGGGTGGATTGATCGTTGCCGCTTTTGCTGCATGACAATACCGACGCTCCCAATAATAAGGCAAGCGCTTTAACAGAATAAGACCTGTGCTTCATTTTCCTTGGTTAAAAGAGGTATGAATGAACAGAAAGCGGGCCATCCTGCAATGCATACAGCACAGGATACCCCACCTTCTGCCGTATTTATTTTACTGAAATTTTCCTTACGCGGTTGTTGGCCATATCCAGCACATACATATTGCCATTCTTATCAACGGCTATGCCTGTGGGACCGCTGAACCGGGCACTGCTTCCGGTTCCTTCGGCAAACCCTCTGTCCCCCACACCGGCAATGGTGCTCACCCATTTATCGGCATTGATCATGCGAACGCAGTTACTGTTCCTGCCTTCGCCCAATCCCGCAACATACAGGTTGCTCTTACTATCAATGGCTATACCCCAGGGATTGTTGAAACGGGCCATTGGGCCCTGGCCGTCGACCCAGCCCGACTGGCGGTCTGTACCGGCAAGATCAACTCCGTTATCAAAAGCGTCGGTGGTGGCATCATAGGAGTATTTACGCACCATTTGGGCGTCGTAATGGGTAGCATAAATGTTACCTGCTGCATCGATGGTGATGGTACAGGGAAGAGAGTAGTTGATCACTTTTGTTACGCTCCCGTTTTTCAATGTATAAATACCGTCGCCATAAAAATCTGACCAGTACACGTTGCCGGTGGTATTATTGATCACTACAGAAGTAAGCTCATTACCGCCATTGCCGCTGCTGAAAGCATGTGTAGAAACGGTACCGTCGGGTGTGATCTTCCTGATGCGCCGGCCGTTCCTTTCAGCGACATACACATTGCCGTTTGCATCTACCGCGGTGCCGCAGGGATTATTGAATTTCGCATCTGCGGCATTGCCATCGGCATACCCGTTCTGACCCATACCGGCAAGCGTGGTCACCGTTCCGTCGGGCGCTATTTTCCTGATGCGCTGGTTACCGCCATCCGGTACGTATACGTTGCCGTTATCATCAACCGATAACTGGCTGCGCACACCGGCGAAGTTGAATGAAGCGGCGGCGCCTGTTCCATCGGCATAGCCTGCATTGCCCGAACCTGCCAATGTAGTTACCACATAAGAAAACAGGTAATTGAAATCGGTAGTGCTGGCGCCGGTATTTTTGCCAATGGTTACTTCTACAGGGCCGGTACCGGTTTTCGTGGTGAGATAGGCCATGATCTGGTTCTCTTTTGCACCTGCTATTTTCAAAGGCACCCCGTTGATGGTAACTTTTATCTGCGATGTATCGGAAGAAAAATTACTGCCATTGATCAGCACTTCGGTACCCGTAGCGCCTTCTTCAGGCGTAAATGAAGTTACCGTTATGGGGGCGGATGAATTGTGGGAATAGCCGCCGGCTTCCTTTTTGCAGGCGCTAACACCCAGCGCCACCACCAGGGCAACGTAAATTATATTAAGATTGATCTTTACTGACATAATTGAAAAAATTAGCCGTTCATAATTAAGTTACCAACCATTGCTGTCGCTTTTACCAGCCCGTATTCTGCACCAGTTCCACATCGTTATTGATCTCACTCTGCGGTATCGGGAACAGGTAATGCTTTTTGTTGAATACCCTTGTTTCAAAAGATGCCAGGTTATAAAAACCCGGTTCGGTGGTAGCATTGATATCGAGCCCCCATACCGGACCGTTCTCTGTTTGCTCAGCAATTTTCCAGCGGCGCACATCGAAGAAACGGCTGTTCTCGAATGCGAGTTCTACCCGGCGTTCTTTGCGAATGGCTTCGCGCATTTCAGCCTGGCTGGCAGGTACAGGCAGCGCGTCGGCACCTGTGCCGTACTGAGGAATGCCGGCTCTTTCACGAATGAGGTTGATATATTTAAGTGTTTCGTTCAGGTTGGCGGCATAGTCGGCTTCATTCAAACATTCGGCATACCCGAGGTACATTTCGGCCAGCCGCAGAATGATCAGTTTATGATCATTACCATTGTTCCATGCGCCTGTGCTCATCGATTTACGTACAGCATAACCGGTTACAGAATAGTCGCCGCCACTGCCATCGGCCTTTTTACCCGAATTGCCGCCCCTGAAAAGCGTGGTTTCAACGGGCCAGGTAGGATTGAGCCAGTTACTGCGGTTGTAGGTAATATTTACATAAAACCGGGGTTCACGGTTCACCCATTGGTTAAATGTGCTTTTTGACGGCAGCGAGTTATTGCTCGAAGGAGCTTTGAAATCGGTAAAGCCGGTGAGCTGATAACCTGAAGCTGCATTTACGACCGGCGTGCCATCGCTGTTATATCCCAATACGGGGCTCATGCCGTTTGCCATAAAAAAGGCATCTACCATGCGTTGCGTAGCCGCCAAACCGGTGCCGCCTTTTACATCACCGCTTGCAGCGCCGTCATGACGCGGTGTTAATTCATATTGCCTTGAATCGATGGAACCTTTACGGGAAAAGATCACTTCAACGTTCCAGTCTTTCAACATCACATCGCGGCAACTCTTATACGGATTGCCATCCTCAGATTTATACAGGTTGTAGGTAGCGGGTACAAACGTTGTAATAAAGTCTTTATACGCGTCGGCGGCCACCTTCCATTTATTTACATCAGCGGCCTGGCCAACCAATTGTTTGCCATCCTTATTTTTCAGGTTGGCATAATCGGTATTCCCATTGAACAGCGGACTGGCGGCATACATCAGTGCCTGCGCCTTATAAGCAAGGGCCACCCCTTTGGTAACATGACCGTACTGTGCATCGCCATCGGGCGTTACCGGCAGGTCATTCGCTGCTGCTGTTAACTCTGTCGTTATGAACTCAACACATTCATCGATGGAGCTGCGTGACAGTTGTAAGTTCATGTTGGGATCTACGGGGTTCTCGCCCATCAGGATCACCGGGCCGTATATACGTACCAGCTGAAAGTAATAAATGGCACGCAATGCCCTGGCTTCCGCTTTGTAACGATTTTTCAACTCATCAGACAGATCGCTGATCTGGCCGGCATTGGCAATAAAGGTGCTGGCGCCCTGAATACCCTGGTAGTAGTTGGTCCAGTAAGTTCGCACAAAATCGGAAGTAGCGTCCCAGGCGCCGATGTTCAGGTTGTTCGAACGTACAAAACCCCACAGGAATTCCGCCTCGTCGCTGCCGCCCGTCCAAATACCCCCATTATTATAATCGTCGCTTGAATTGTATTGGCCGCCACCCCGCTGGCCGAACTCATCGGGTATGTGCGAATATACATTGCTGAGAAATTTATTGGCTGTTTGCCAGCTGTTGAAAATATCTTTTCCAGACAACTTATCATCGGGAACTTTATCGAGATATTTTTTGCAGGATGACAGTGCCGCCACTGCAAAAAACAGGTAGATGTATTTGCGCATATCGTTATTCACTTTAATGATCGAAAACTAGAATTTCAGATTAACACCTAAAGAAATGGTCCTTACGTTGGGGTAGCTGATGCCATTATTCGAATTCAGCTCAGGATCCCATAATTTGAAATTGCTGAAAGTAAGCAGGTTGATGCCCTGCATGTAGATGGCCGAGTTCTTGATACCCAAACCACGCAGCATTGCTGCCGGCAGGTTGTAAGAGATCATGGCTGTTTTCAGGCGTATGAAGCTCATATCCTTTACCCACCATGAGCTGGCTCTTGTATTGTTAAAGTTGCGGTCTTCGCCATAAGCGAGGCGCGGATAAAATACATCCTGGCGGGGGTTGTCGAACGTCCATCTGTCGAGCGTTACAGCGTAGGCATTGGATGCATCGGAAGCGTTGAACGGCATAATAGCCCTTCCCTGCAACATCCTGTCGGCATTGTCGATGCCCTGGAACAATACGCCTACCTGGAAATTTTTATAGGAAACATTAAAGCCAAAACCATACACCAGGGATGGCACATCGCCGCGGCCAATTTTTGCCACGTCATTGGCATCGATCACGCCGTCGCCATTCAGGTCTTTGTATTTGATATCGCCGGGCAATACTTTCGATTTGTCGCCGGGCACTGCACTTTTGTTTATTTCGCCCTGGTCAACAAATAACCCTTCGGCAATATATCCGTACATGGCCAGTGCGTTGTCGCCTCTGTGCTCAAGCCAGGGGTAGGCCTGCGGCGGCATATCGTTTTCAACTACCTTATCTCTATTGAAGGTGATGTTACCCCTGATGTTCAGTCGCACTTCACCTACATTCGTATTGAATTCGAGTGTTCCATCAACTCCCCTGTTATGAACGGCGCCGAGGTTGCCCCAAAGCTGCTTCTGCAAACCGTTAAAAATAACGGCCGACTGTCTTTGCATAAAAATGCCGGTACGCTCTTCACTGAACAGGTCGACGATAAATGACAGTTTATTATTGAAAAATTTCGCTTCAAAGCCAACATTCTGTTTCAGGGATGTGGACCATGCCATATCAGGCACTGCATAATCGGTTACCACAATACCACCTGCGTTGTTGGTGGTGGTTCTGCCGAAATCATACCCGTCGGCGCCATCGCTCACTTCGGTAATGTAAGCAAAGCGGCGTGAGCCCGAGGTGATGAGGCCAAGCCCCGATTTACCATAAGAATATCTGAATTTCAGGAAGGATACTGTACTTAAAAACGGGTCAAAGAATTTCTCATTCGACACCACCCAACCGGCGCCAATAGCCGGGAAAAATCCAAACCGGTTGTCGGGGGCAAACAATTCCGAGCCATTATAACCGCCGTTGAACTCGAGGAAATAGCGGTCGTCGTATGAATAGGTGGCCCTGCCTGCAAGGCCCATCAACCGCGAAGGGATAGAGCTGGTGATATCGCCCGCAAAAGCATTTGTTTTGCTGCTGGCATAACCCAAAAGCATACCGCCTACCCGGTGATTACCAAATTCCCTGTTATAATTGATTGCGCCTTCTACATAGGTCTGTTTGTTACCGCCGTTCGATTTATCGAAACCGAGATAAGGTTGTGTAGAGGTCCAGGTCCTTTGCAGGTTCAGGCTGCCATCGTCGTTATGTGGTTTGTTCTTATCTACGGTATAGGTATCGTCTCTTTTAAGCCTTCTGATAGAAACCGAACTGTATGCATCGAAAGCAACCATACCGGTAACCGACAACCCTTTTGCGATCGCATCGAGCTCCTGGGTTAGCCGCAGGTTGGAATACAACTGGTTCTGGTTCTCTGTACGATAACCAAAGCGTGTCAGTTGTGCATACGGGTTAATGGAAGCGCCATTGGAGGTTATACCGGGCACAATGCCGCCCGGGTACATGATCGGGTACATGACAGGGGTTGCCGCCATAGCGCTGGCAAAAATGGTGGAAGGATCTTCATACGGCGCGTTCCTTGTTGAAAAATACCCCATAACCCCTATTTCGGCTTTGGTGGTATTAGTAAGCTTCATATTCAACTTGGTGGTAACGTTATACCGGTCGTAATGCAGTTTGCTGTTGTACTGCGCCATATCATCGGTCTTCAAAAAGCTGCTCTCGCCAAAATAGGCAAGGGATACATAATATTGTGCATTGTCGACCCCGCCGCTCACATTGAGGTTGGCCTTACGGGTATGGCCTGTTTTATTGAAAACGGCGTCAATCCAGTCAACATTCGGGTATACCATGGGGTCGAGACCCGATGCGGTTTTATCGATGTATTCCTGCGTAAACATGGGCGCCTGGTTGCGGGTAGTCAATGCTTCGTTGGCCAGTTTCATATAATCGATACCACCCAGCATTTCAGGTTTCTTCGTAAATGTGTTCACCCCTTCACTATAATCAAAGAAGATCTGGGGTTTACCCACCTTACCGGCTTTTGTTTTTATGAATATAACGCCATTGGCGCCACGCACACCATATACAGCCGTACCGGCGGCGTCTTTGAGAATGGTAAAGGACTCTATGTCTTCGGGGTCGATGGTATTGATATCGCGCTCTACGCCATCAACCAATATTAAAGGAGAAGAGGAGTTACCGAAGCTGGTGGCAATACCCCTGATCCAGATATCGGCGCTGCTTTTACCGGGCTCACCCGAACGTTGCACGCCCACTACGCCCGATACCCGGCCGGCCAGCATGGTGCTTACATTGGCAACCGGCTGGTGCAGCTCTTCTACTTTTACGGTAGACTGTGCGCCCACCAGGCTGATCTTTTTTTGTTTTGAACCAAAACCCACCACGGCTATTTCGGCCAGGTCTTTACCTACACCCGGTTTCATCTGCAGATCGATGGTTGATCTGTCGCCTACTGTAATTTCTTCTGTTGCATAGCCAACGTAACTTATCACCAGTACTGTTTGTGGTGATTCTGCCAGTATCTTATACCGGCCCTGTGCATCGGTTGAGGTCATGGTGAGCGTACCTTTAACGGTCACGTTCACACCGGTCATGGGCAGCCGGTTCTCATCAGTAATCACACCGCTTACCATGATTTCATTTTTTGCGGTAACAGCAGCAGTCTGATGGATCAGATCTTCCTGCTTTTTGGTGATCACCACCACCCTGTTCACCTCCGAATAATCAAGGGGTTTGTTCCGCAATAGTTTTTGCAAAACACTTTCGAGATTTTCTTTTCGAACCTCGAAGGGCCCGATCTTGTACCGGCTCAGTATCTGCCTGTCGTAAGCAAAGGCAACCCGCGAAGCTTTCTGCAGTTCACTGATGGCGGCATCGAGGGTGCCGCCTCTGAACTGAACGGTAACATTGGTTTTTTTAAGGATCTGGCTTTCCCCTGTATACGCCAACAGGTTCAGCGAAGAAAACGGAATTAGAAAAAGAAACAGCCATAAAGGAATACGCCTTTTTCTCTTTTCAATGGCAAGCAGTTGTTTCATACAGCTTTTAATTTGGTTAATTGAAAATCAGGGCTCTCGTTATTTAAATAAAAAAGTATGGTCGTTAATTTTTTGAACTTTCAGTTGATGAATGGCAGCCAGCACTTCTACCGCGTCAGCAGCAGCCATGGAAGCCGGTAATTCTGTGGTATATTTTGTTTTTTCAATGCGGCTGTCGTGCGTTTGCACTTCGATGTCAAAATTCTTTTTCATCAGTACCGCCATTTCCGGGAACGACAGGTCGTTCAACACCACCCTGCCCTCGCGCCAGGCCAGCAGCAATGCATCGGTAGAGCCGGTAGTATAAGCGTGTGTTTCCGTATTATAATTGAGCTGCCTGGTTCTTGTAAGTACATCGAGCGTATCCGTATCCCTTGTTACACCCACCTTACCGGTTACTACCCCCACGCTGATCTTTTTCATGGCCCTATAAGCCGATATATCGAATGAAGTACCAAGCACGGAAATAGTGAGATCATTGGTGTGGATCCTGAACGGTTTGCGCTCATCACGTTTTACATCAAAAAATACCTCGCCATCTAGCAGGTCAATCCGGCGCTCGTTTGAAAAATCTTCGTACACCCGCAAGGTGGTACCGGCATTCAGGGTTAGGCGGGTGCCGTCGTGAATGATCACTTCCTTTCTTTCCCCGTTTTTTGTGGTCACGGTTTTATAAGCAAGCGCATGTTGCTTTGGCGGTTTTATAAAAAGAAAAATGGCGAAAAAGATCCCGGTGATTACGGCGGCCCACGAAGCCGCTTTCAGCCATACCGGTATTACCCGCGCTTTTCTTTCTATTACAAGCGCCGGCACTATGCCTTCCCAGATCTCCTGTTTTGTGGCTTCCCGGTCCTGATCAGAGAGGTTTACAGGCGTTTCACTTTCGAGCGATTGATACCAATTATCGATTGCCGATCTTTCTTCTGCACTGGTACTGCCAAGCAGGTATTTCTTGAAGATCTGTCTGATATTTTCTCCGTTCAAAGCCATCTGTTTTATTATGTATCTGAAAAAAGGTATTCTGGTACTATAGCATCTGAAAAAAAAATTTTCAACCCTTATCTGCATGAGACAGGGACGCCGGTGCTAATATTTTTTTAGCACGGTTCAAATGAGGATAAATGGCGGTTAATGAGAAGCGTAGTGTAAAAGGATAAAAACAAACACCCAGTCGCCGTAATCGTTTTGCTTAATGGATTCCCTGATCCTTTTCAGCGCCTCGGTCAGTTGGTTCTTGATGGTTTGTTCCGACAGACTGAGTTGGCGCGCAATATCAGCTATGGAGAAGTCATCTTCCCTGCTCATCCTGAAGATCTGTTGCATCCGCGGCGGCAGACGGCTGATCTCCTGTTCAAGCAGTTCACTTAACTCCTTCGTTTCAAGTGCATTTGCAAATTCCTGACTGTTCAATGCATCGAACAGAGCGGTATTGGGGACCTCGTTGGCAGAATAAGCGTAATGACTGATCACGCGGTATTTAATGGCAGTATGAAGATAACGGGCAATTTGACCGTCGTCGTGCACAACCACATCGTTGCGGCGGCGCCACAACGTGGTCATTACTTCCTGCACCATGTCTTTAGCTTCATCTTTATCCACACGTTTGCAGGCTTTTATGTACAGCTCTTCCCAATACTTGTCGTACAGGACCTTAAAAGCAGTGGTATCATTCCCTCTGATCGATTCAAGCAATTGTGCATCACTTAGCTGTTGATAATCCATATTGTGCAGGGCGAAACGCGGCCGGGCTAATGCTGGTTACCCTGCAAAAATAATATTATTGCACATAAGGATATATGCTATAAAAATATAGCACCCTGTGTCAGCCCCTAAAAATGTTCTGCCCGAAATAAAGGCAACAACATCAAACCCGCATAATATACCGGCATGTAGCTGCCGGTGTAAAATAGCGAAGGCCTGTAAGGTTTGATCGGCGATCATCCTTTACAGGCCTTTTTACATTCAGGGACGCAGCTAAAGCAGGATCTTTTGCGTGGCGCCTTCTTTTATTAAATAGTTTTTCTCTTTGCCATCTTTTTTTATGCTAATATTCAGCCTGCCGGCGCCGGCCCTGCTCACCACTATGTCAAATACGTTCCCAAATGAATGCAAATTGCGCAACGCCATCCGGTTCCAGCCATTGGGTAACCGCGGCGTACAATCGAAACCGTTGAAGCCTGTGGGGCGAATGCCAAACAACCCTTCCGTATAGATCCGGCAATACAAACCGCTCTCGGCCGATAAATGCCGCTGGTTTCCTTCAGGGTATGCTTCCACTGCATAAGGCACATGTTCACCCAACAATCTTCTTTGCGAATAATAACGCAGGAAGGTCATCGCCTTTTCCGTTTCACCAGCAGCCAGCACGCCACGCAATGCATATAATGTGGAGCGGTCCCAGAAAGTAGTGTTGCCGGCCAGGGAAGCGAGGCCGTCCGCCGTCCATAAACGCGGAGAGAACAAAGCCGCGATGGTACCTGCTTTCCTGTCGAAGATATCTACGATCAATGGAGAGCAGATCCAGGCCCTTAACGTGTCATTACCTTCATAATACCTATAGGTATTGAACCCTTCCACGGTGGCGCCAAAGAATTTATCGATGTTCTTTCTCATTAACTGCGCCTGCTTTGCATATTTTTCTGTTTGTGTTTTGGGAACCGATAATAATTTACCCAACATAACCGCAGACCTGAGCGCATCGTAATACAGGATGCTGGTATTCAGGTTGGCTTTACCGGCGGGGAAGCGGCCTTCCAGTTCATCGCTGTTACTGGCCACTACGCCATGTTCGTTCAGTTTTCTATTCTCATACTCGAGGCACCATTCAATAAGCGGCCACAATACTTTTGCCGAATCTATATTACCATACGTCAATGCATAACGGCCGGCCCCATAAGCTATCATGGCCATATCGCCCCTGTCTTTGGCGCCATGCCAGGTAGCATCGCCTTCGGCGATTATCGAACTTGGAATGGGTTTGTATTCATCATTCATATACCGGGCAAACCACCGGTAAGCATTCATGGCCGACTTGTTTCCCACTTCATCGCCCAGCATGGCAAAGAAAGGATTTATGTATTCAGCCTGGTCATTGGCCCAGATAGCAGCGTAATATCGCAGCCCGCCCGGCCCATGTAAATAACCGCCCTTTGTTTTGTAAATACTTTCCGTTGCCCGCATTTTCGCAAAGGCAAATGCCGTATTCAGAATGGGATCGGGCGTTTCCAGTTGCATGAGGGATACTATGTTTGACAATCTTTCCTGCCTGGCATCGAGTTCTCGGTTAACGTCGATGGCGGCCAGCGGATTGTTTTTATTGAGCGCCTGATAGAGTATTGTAAATTGTACCGAGTCGCCCGGCGCCACGGTTCTTAGACCTTCATTCAGGGTAGATACAACAAAACTGTGCTGCACAGGCGTTGTTCGTTCCATTGCCGGTTTTGTTTCCCTGTACAGGTATTCCATTTCAATTTTTACCGGTAGTTTTCCTGCATTGGTGAAGACCCATTTTTCAATGGCCACCGGTTTATCTGTTGAAGGGAACAGCGTACGTTGTAACAGTATAGTTCTGTCTTTCCCTATTTCGCTATTGATCTGTAAAATTCCTTTTTGCCGGATGCCGGTCACTTTTTCAGGCATGCCGGTTACGGCGGCAGCATTGTATACGCCGGCTTTTAACAATTTGTCGTTGACCAGGAACCTGGGCAATTCGCCATCGGTAACGTTGTACATCATACTGGCAATGGTGCGCACCGGTAACAGGCGAAAGGTGGGAAATACCATGGTACGGTTTACAGTTGACTGCCCGTTCTCATTCACCCCATACTGTACCCACAACGCCACTTTTTCACCGCTCATTTCCAAATGATCGTTATGCGGCAGCCGGTTATCGATAGTCCATTCAATACTGCCATCGGGCAATATCTTCCAGCGGTCGTGCTGTGCCGGCAGGGCGGTTTGTTGTGCGGATATCGAGGATGTAAAGCAATTAAATAATAGCAGTAAACACAATGTATTTTTCATGAAGCTATTGCTTGTTTGAGTTTCTTATTAATAAAAAAGACCTGCCAGGACCGCATATGCCAACTGTTTATGCCAGCTCAGATGGCGGGACCTTGCAGGTCTACTTCTTATTTCTTACTTCCTACTTCTGTCTTTCCCTTATCAACCTGCTAACTCATCAACTTGTTAACCACCCCTATCTCAACCAGGCCGTAGCACACCACAAAATAGGCGCCTGGCCGTGCAGGTCGCCGATATTGCGTTTACGATCGAGATAGTATTGCCGGTCGTTCTTTTTATTGGTGCCTTCACATACTTCGCGCACCTCGGCATTCTCATTAATGTACGATACCAATGCCAGCCAGCCTTTACGGGCGGCAGGGCCATAACTACCAGCATCGAGCCAGCCGTTCTTTACACCGGTGATCATGGCAAAGGTGAACATGCCGGTGCAGGAAGTTTCGGGCCACGATCCCTCATCATCGATCAATTGCCGCCACATGCCGCTTTCAGCCTGGTATGTAAGCAGCGAAGCCATCATACTTTTGTACCCTTTCATAATGCGTTCGCGGTTGGGGTTGTCTTTTGGCAGTGAGCGAAGCAATTCAGCCATCCCAACCGCCATCCAGCCATTGCCGCGGCCCCAGAAATAGGGCACATCGGGCGCATGGTAAAACAGCCCATTGGGCCTTTGCAATGAATCGAGGTATAACACCATTTCCTTTGCAGCGCGTTCAATGTATTTTTTATCACCGGTGGCACGGTAAGCCTGTGACTGAACGGCGGTGATCATGAACATATCATCTATCCACATACGTGTTTGCCAGGTATAGCCTTTGTTATAAAACTCATGCGATTCCGGTTTTACGCGCGGTCCTTCGGGCGGCCCCCATTGTTTATCGGCTATACGTTGCCCCAACCCGAGGTAACGTTTATCTTTTGTTTGCATGTACAACTCCAGCGGTACTGCGCCGAACACGGTATAGTCGACATGATCAGGTTTGGGTATCAGCGTATCTCGTGCGCCCAGCAGGGGTTCAAAACGCTGCGCCAGTTTTTTCGTCAGTTCTTTATCGCCGGTTTGTTTGGCGAACGTAAGCGCGCCATACCACGTGCATGTTTCGGGATACGTGATCACTCTGGGCGGGGTTGACCGGCCAAAATTGGTATGGGGCGTTACCACAAAATGTTCCGCCACCCGTTTGCCTACCTCCTGCGGGGAAGTACCGGCCGGCCACTTCTCCCCCTTTGCTTTCTTTGATTGTGCTTCACTAATAATGGGCTGCAATTGCATAATGCCAATTCCCAATAAAAAGCATTTGATCGTTCTATTCATGTATCTTGATTTTTACAGTTAGTTTTTCAATGCGCTATTTTTTTATCATTATCCTTTTCACATCACCCCTAACCGTTAAAAGCGGATGAACAATTACGGCCCGGTATTGATACTCTTTCCAATTTCTTCATGTGTGTAACGGAAGATTTAATTCCATAATGGAAAGTACAAACTATTATTATACGGATCGCCCGTTGTGGTAGCATCGATCTGCGCCTGCGGAATGGGCCGTAATACATGCCTGTCGATGATATTGGCCGCCGCTTCTTTGTTATGCAACCGCACGCGCTGTAATAATTTACCGGTACGCACGAGGTCCCACCAGCGTACATTTTCACCGCACAGCTCGCGGGTACGTTCATCGAGTATAAAATCTACAGAAAGATCTGCAGCCGATATTTCCATGGCCGCTGCATTGCCAGATGGATAGGCAGCTCTTTCCCGCACCGCGTTTATATATTTTACGGCATCGGTCATATTGCCCAGCATAAAGGCGGCTTCAGCAGCCATCAGGTAAGTTTCTGCCAGCCTGAAAGCGATCACCGGCCGCACCGAAGGCGAATTGAGATCGGCCCGTTTCGTATCGAAATATTTCATCATGGTTGCCGACAATGTATTATCGTATTTACGCGGCGGCACCAACAGGTAAGGCGTTGCCGCGATCTTTGCATCGCTTGCATCTACACCCGGCATATAAATAGCCGTATCGCCAAACTTAAATTTAGGCTGACCTGAAACCGCGCCTGCAGGAGCGCCGGCCGGTAACGGATTGGGCCAAACGGGATATCCTTTGGGATCGGGATTATTGGCATACCATACCGTTTGAAATGTTTTGCCGTAACGGGTATCGTTCACTCTTTCTTTAAAAACCGTATCGGTTACCCAGCGCGTGGGAATGCAACGGATATACGGACGGCCATACGGTGTGCTGCGGATCATACCCGGCCGCTTTTCATATTGGCCAACCCACATATGGTTCAATACATTATCTGCACTGAAGTTTGAAATGCCACTGTTGTTCGGTCCGTTGTAAGCGATGTTCGTTGTGTGTTGCACACTCCAAAGCACTTCCTCATTCTCCTCGTTCCCTTCGGCGAAGATCTTACCGAAGTCGGCCACCAAATTCAATCCAAGCGATGCCCTGGTGTCGATGATATCTACCGCTGTATTATATGCGTTCTGATAATCATCGGCTTTTTTTGCAGTTGAGCCGGCCCTGGTTAAATAAACTTTTGCCAGCACATGCTTTGCGGCCACCGCTGTTGCTTTACCGGGCAGCACACCATTGCTTTTTGGGCCCGCGGGTAACACCGCAATCGCATCTTTCAGGTCCTGTTCTATAAGATCATATACATCTTTCAGCGGGTCGCGCTTTGCCGAGGTGACAGCTTCCGATTGAAAATTCTTATTCAACGTAACATCGCCCCAGAACTGCGCAAGAATAAAATAAAGGTTGGCCCGCAGGAACTTTGCTTCAGCCACTATCCTGTTCTTCGTGGCAGCAGGCATCTCAACTTTAGCGGCATTGTCGATAACCCCGTTGCAGGTATTTATAAAAACATACGCTGCACGCCAAAGCGTGGTAATGGTACCATGGGTTGAGGTATAACTATACAAATTAATATCACTATTGCCGTCTACCCCGCGCATGAACTCATCGGTGCCTATTACCGTTGCGGTAAACAATTCCTGTGCGCCCCAAAAGTTGCGCATGCCGCCATAGGCCGCATCGAGACCGGCCTGCAAGCCCTGGCTGGTTTGAAAAAATGCAGGTACCAGAATGGAATTGGGTTCCTCCTTTAGTTTCTTATTACAACCGGTTGCAACTAATAGCAGACAGCTGCAGTATATGAATAGCATTTTCATAATTCACTGTTTGGATGGTAAAAATTAAAACGACATGTTAACGCCAAAGATCAGCGACCACGTGGGCGGGGTATCGATACCTACCGTTCCCGATCCTTCGGGGTCTATTCCACCTGCTCTGCGATATGGCGAGAATAAAATAAAGGGATCAGCTGCGGTAGCGTATACCCGGAAGTTCTGCGCCCCTATGCGTTTTACCAATGCCGGCTCGAGGTTATAACCCAGGCTTATGCTCCTGATCTTTACAAACGAGCCGTCGAAATAACTCATTACCGAGCGGTTCAATGGATTGGTGGCATTGGCATTTGCCTTGGGATTCCACGGTTCGCGGTTCAGGGGCGTCCAGTAATTTGTTTTTACATTGTTGTACGTGCCCTGATATGTATTTACAAAACCACCGCCATACAAACTGCTGTTCATGGTATAACCCCATCTTGCAAACGCCACAACGGTAAGATCAACGCCGCGGAAGGCAAAACGCTGTGTGGTGCCGCCTTCCCATTTGGGCTGGCTGGTGCCAACTATTATTCTGTCGTGCGTAGCATTGATGCGGCTATCGGGTTTTCCGTCGGGACCGCTGATGTCTGCCACCCTTATGGTTCCTATAACCGATGAATTGCCCGATACCGATAAACCCAATGCTTTTGCGGCGGCTGAATCTTCAGCAGTGTTCTGCCAGATGCCTAAGCGTTTATAATCATAATACACATCGATCGGTTGGCCAACGAACCAGCCATTGGCCACGTCTTTTGTTACCCCGCCCGACAGTTGGGTTATTTTTCCGCGATTGATAAAGAAGTTGAAGTCGCTGGTCCAGTTAAAATCTTTTCGCGATTTCGCCTGGATGTTGGTAGTGCTTACATGTATTTCAATACCCCGGTTCTCGGTTTTACCAACATTGCTAACGATGGGGTTTGGAATACCCGAAGTAGGCGGCAATGTTTGTGGTAATAACAATGAGTTGGTAGATGCTTTATATACTTCGATACTACCGGTGATGCGGTTATTTAGTAAACCAAAATCAATACCGAGGTTGGCGGTTTTCGTATACTCCCAGGTGAGCGTTGGGTTAACGGTAGAACTTAAATAAGCTCCGGTAACCATAGTGCCGCCGAAATTATAAACAAGGCCCCTCAATTGACCCAGCGTTTGAAAGGCATCGATAGACTGCTGCCCCACGCTGCCGTAGCTGGCCCTGAATTTAAGGTTGCTGACAGCAGTGATATTCTGCATAAAATCTTCGCGGCTTACATTCCAGGCAAAGGCGGCAGAGGGGAACGAATGCCATTTATTTCCTTCAGCCAGGCGGGATGAACCATCGGCGCGAATGGTAAACGTCAACAGGTATTTATCATCAAAGCCATAGTTCAACCGGCCCATATAAGAAAGGATATCCGCTTTGGATGTGCTGCCGCTTCCTTTCAGGTTCGACGCATAGGTGGGGTTGAAATATGCAAGGTAATCGGCGAGAATATTGGTATTATCGAACTGGTTTTGCTGCGAGGCTACTTCCTGCAGACTGTACAAACCGGTAAAATTTATTTTATGCCGTTGCGCAATAGTTGCATCATAAATAAGCAGGTTCTCTATTGTATAGTTGTTCGACAAATTGGTTCTGTTACTGGATGCAGAGCCGCCCTGGTTAACCCTGAAACTGGTTTTATCGGAGTAGAAGTTGCCATAAATGTCGGTCCTGATCTCAGCGCCGGCGTTCAGGCGGTATTTCAATCCTTTTACCAGGTTCGCTTCGAGGTACATGGTAGTAAATGTTCCGAGGCGTTTCCTGTTCTCCACCGCTGCGCCGGGGATCAGGTCGGCCAACGGGTTCCACACCTGGTTGGCGCTTCCGGGAACGTAGGTGTTCAGGATATTACCGGCGCTATCGTATGGTGAAGCGAGCGGACTGGCACGAAGGGCCTGCGCCATGGGATTGGCGCTTTCTCCCTTTCTTACCGTATATGTATTCAATGAGTTTAAGCCTACTTTGAAGATCCGGCCCAGTTGCTGGTCGAGACTCAGTTTGACGGTATATCGTTCAAAACTTTGTCCATGGTAAATGCCTGTTTGGTTAAAGTAGCCAGCCGAGACAGCGTATTGCGTTTTATCGGAACCGCCGGTTACACCCAGCTGGTGATCGGTTATAATACCTGTTTTGTAGATCAGGCTTTGCCAGTCGGTATTACGCCCTGTTTTTATTCCTTCTACTTCAGCGGGGTCAAACACACCGTTGGTGAGGAACAGCGGGTCGTCGAGACCGGTATACCTGCCGGGGTTGGCAATAATGTTAGCCCATTTCTTCAGATCGGTAAATTCAGCGGCGTTCATTACCGGGAATTTTTTGGTGAGGCGGCTGCTGCCCACATAACCACTGTAAGTAAAGACGGGTTTGGCGGTTTTGCCGCGTTTGGTAGAAATGAGTATTACGCCATTGGCGCCCCGTGAACCATAGATGGCTGTGGAAGAGCCATCTTTTAATATCTCAACCGAGGCCACATCATCCTGGTTAAGATCATTGATATTTCCATTAAAGGGAATACCATCCACAACGATCAGCGGTGCATTACTGGCGCCTAACGATCGCGAACCCCTGATGAGGATATTGGGGGTAGCGCCGGGTTTACTGTTGGCGCCGCTTCGCTGAATATCTATACCAGCGCCCTGGCCCTGGATGGCAGCAGCGAGGTTGGAGGAAGGAACATCTTTTATAGATTGTTCACTGATGGAAACAATAGAACCGGTAACATCAGATTTTCGCCGCGTACCATATCCCACTACGATTATCTTATCCATTTCGAGTTTATCTGAGCTCAGGGCAATGGCAAGGCCGGCCTGATCGGCGCGGCCCACAGGTATTTCCTTATTTACATATCCCACCATTGAAACAGAGAGCGTGCTGTTAACCGGGGCTATGATCTGAAAAGCGCCATCTTCTTTTGTAGTAGTTCCATTGGTAGTTCCTTTTACAACTACAGAAACGCCAGACAGGGGCTCTCCGCTTTCATTTTTTATGGTGCCTTTTATAGTGACGTTTTTTTCATTTTCCGGTACTTGTGCGTGCGTGAGGTTAGTTACCAGCAATGAATAACAAAATATACATAAGACCAGGAAGGTCTTTCGTTGAGGCATGGGGGCCCCATTCCCGCTGCGTTGCAGGTTCGTAGTTTTTAACATACAGCATTATTTAACTATTTAAAAAATAGAGCAATCTTCACAGGGTATGCGGCCGGTGAGGGTTTTACGCAACAGGAGGCGCTTTATCGTGTATTACTTCGTTTCTCATATAAGCAATGGTTTTGTGAAAAAAGTATAGTCGTTATTTCTTTGACTGGGGGGAAGCTGATTGCATCTTTTTCTTAATGCCCGGCGCGTTATTCTTTCCCAGCTGTATGTCACTGCTGTTTCCTTCCACACCAACCAGGGCGTCGGCCGTTCCTTTTATTTTCATCTTACTGACATGGGCCTTTTCTACATTTTCGAAACGAATGATGGCTTCGGCGCCGGATGTTTCAGGAACATTCCAACCCGTAATGACCACATCTTTGCCATCTTCGCAAATCAATGCCGGCCGGCGGTCGTTGCTGTTGAGCCGCAGCGTAATGTTCACCAGCTTTAATCCTTTTACATGCCTTGCCCATACGCCATATGCCGGCACCAGCGGACCAAATGTTTTTACTTCGGGATATTTATCAACCGCCTCAGGCACCTGCTGCCGCGCATGCTCTATGGTTCCGCCGCCAGCCAGGCCGATCTCAATATTTTCGAGTGTAAGATTGGTAATATAATGCCCGGGTACGCCGGTGATAAGGATTCCCGAAGGAGGTGTTAACTGCGCGTTGGCCGATGCTTTTGCTTTTACATTCTTTATGACAACATTTTCAAGTGATCCTGTTGGTTGTTGCACGTCCTTTCCTTTACGAAAAACACTTAACCGCGATCCGAGGCGGATGAGCATGGGCGTTCTTACATCTTCCATCTGTACATTCGAGATCTGCACATTGCGTATATGCGCACCATCGACCGTCAGTAATTTTATCCCGCCATTTTTGGTGTCATAGATATAACAACCGGAGATCATAATATTTTCAAACGGCGCCATTGATTCGGTGCCCATTTTTATGGCGCCCTGGTTGCTTTTCAGTCGCATACCGGTAACCACAATATTGCTGCAGGCCATTTTACTGGAGGTGGTCTTAAAGCAAAGGGCATCATCACCACTGATGATGTCGCAATTTTTTATCTGCACGTTCTGACAACCATCTATATCGATGCCATCGTTGTGGGCCACGCCATGGCTTACGATCTTTATATTTTCGATATGTACATTTTTGCTTTGAAAATAGTGCGAGGTCCAGGCAGCTGCATAATTAAGCGTTATGCCTTTCACCGTTACATCTTCACACCGTACAATACGCACTAAAAACGGGCGACGCCCCCAGCGCTCCGATTCGGGCCGGGTATCGGTTGCAATTTGTTGCTCTTTTAATTTGGCGCCCTGCCCGTCTATTGCGCCTTCACCTTCGATACCGATATGTTTTGCATCTACCGCTACCAGCAACGCCCAACCAACGTCAATGCCCAGCCCATCGGTAAAGGGGTCAATGTTCTGATAATCATTTATATTGGTGCTGCCCAGCAGCCGCGCATCTTTATTGAACCGCAGTGTTACATTGTCTTTCAATACAATGGTGCCCGACAGCCAGGCGCCTGCGGGAAAAATAACTTTACCACCACCCTGCCGATGGCAGTCGTCAATAGCTTTTTGAATAGCGATCGTATTTAAAACCCTGCCATCACCCACCGCTCCGTACCGGGTAATATCGATATCGATCACCGGCAATGCATTCACCCTGATCATACCGAACAATAAGGCTACACCAAAAGCAATTCTTTTCATATGCATCAGTAAAAGTACCAGCCAGTAATATGCCTGGTTTTCCTAATGCAACTAACCAATTATTGTGACAGGCTTTGCACCAACAGTTCGCTATTCATTCAACTATTTTGGCAGAAAAATTCCCGGGAACGATTGCGTAAAATAAGCGGAAGCGGCACGACAGCCGCCTCCTTTGTTTTAACTAACTGTATCGGAAAAAAACGCTGCATGGTTATGGTACTAACCGGTTCTCATAATTAGAATAAAAAGTATCGATAGCATTGGGCGCTGGTTTATACAGCGTCCTGAACTGAAAACTGTTCCCCTTTAAGTAATCCGGTAAAATACAAACACTATCTGCCAGGCTTTCATGTTTGTAATACTGTTTTCTTTCCAGGCCCTGCACATCGGTATATATAATTTCTTCACCAATTATATCGGCGCCTGCTCCAAACCAATTGACAATAGCGGTTTTGGTATTATCATCATAAATACTGCTCTTAACAGTGCGGTTTACCAGCCGGGCAATATATTTTTCGCCATATACCGTTCCAATAACATCTGTCTTTACCGACCGGTGCCCGGCGTTGTCATAACTATAGATGTAAAAGGTATAGGTGCCTTCGGGTAATTTGTTAAATGAAAACCTGACGGTATCAACCCCGGCTGTTCGTTGTACGGCTTTTTCCGTTGAATCGGTTTGGCCGCCTGCATCCCAATACACTTTTACTTTACTGATGCGCGGGTCGGCGGTCAACAGCATCGACAGATCCATGCGGTTGTTGCCGGGGTACGACGTGGCAGAATCAACCCGGGCGATGTACACAATTTCACCGTCTTTAATAAAATCATCGTAGGTATCATCCATCTTGCTGCATGCAAACAGCAACAATGTACAGATGGTAATGATGACCAGGTAAGTTCTATAATTATTTTCGCGCATATGCCGCGGTTTAACTGATTAAACAATTTATTTTTTCTGTCCCCAGACCGACAACTCAAACAAATGAAAGAAACCGGTATACCCGTCGATGGAGCCCCAACTGTCAATATTCTTCCACCCTATATAGCGCACCGCCGGTACGCCATTGGGTAATTCAAACTCCTGCCCATCGGCAGCCACCTGTATATCTTCATTCGAATTTTGCCCCACATCCCAACCCGATGGTTTGGTCATTACATATTCACCGAGTTTTACCCAACCGGTATTGGGATCGGTGTTATTGGGATCGGTGCTTGTCACATTCGGTTTGTTGGTGCCCCATATTTCCCAATGATGGGGGTTGCCATGGTTGAAAATATAAGCACCGGTGCGCTGCCAGATCTTAAAACGGCTAAGCACGAATTCCGAAGCGCCGCTTTTATCGAGATCGATGGGTATCCATACCGGCAGATCATATTTTTCTTTGGTATGGAACATGGTGGTAACCTTGTCATCGTACAAATTTCTCAATGGATAGCTGCCGGAATAATCCACCGCATTCACCACCGGCAAACCGGAATTAGGCAATGGAGCAAACTGCGGAATATATTTGGCGAATGCATTGCGCACATCATTGAATTTGGTTTTATCCAATTCCTCTTCATAGATAGGGGTTATCTTCACTTTCAATGTATCGCTGTGATTGTCCCAGCGGTCCCGGGCATAAATGCCCCAGGTACGCTCAACCGGCGGAAAGCCCCGGATATTGAAAGCACCCTGTTTCATACTGGTATAATTGAAATCAACATGCTGCCAGTCGCCAACCGAATCTGCTACCAGTACTTCAAATACAATATTGGCCGAATCAGCATTTACATATTTAACGTTGATGCCGCCAAAGGTTGAATCGGTTTTCAGTGACCTGAACACATTCACAATCGGGGGCGTCAGTGGTTTTATGGTTACGGACACCGGTTCAGACATCACTTCACTTCTGCTTACCGCATACAGCTCTATCACCCGTTCATCTGTATTCCCAAATCCTTCTACCAACAGCTTTTTCTGGAACATGGATACTTTTACTTCTTTTTGTTGCCCGTTCAGGGTATACAGCGCTTTTACATACAACAGGTTTTCATTATCGGGCAATGTATAGGTGATCAAAGCGGCGCCGGCCAGGTTGGTCACCTGTGCGTTCCTGACAGGGCCAGGCACAGTTTTATCTTTTGAAAGCGGGCCGCGCTCATCTTTTTTACAGGCGCACATGGTTATTACAACCAGCAGGCAGCCTGTTATAATATGTTTACTTAGTTTCATTGCAAACAGGTTTAGTGTTTTAAAAATTACCAGCCGGGGTTCTGCAACAACTTTTTATTCCTGAGTATTTCATCCTGGTCAATGGGCCAGAAGTAATCGCGCAGCTTAAAGGTTTGCGTCCACTGAACTACCGGTTTGTAATAGGCGGCGGCATCCTGTTGTTCGGTGCTCCAGCCGCGGATGGGCGCATTCAATACAATATGCGCTTCGCGCCATCTTCTCAGGTCCCAGAACCGTTGTCCTTCAAATGCCAGCTCTATCAGTCGCTCCTGATGAATGATGTCGCGCAACCCGGCTTTAGAGGTGTGCCTTGTACTTTGGTTCGAAAAGTTTTCCCAGCTATAAACAACGCCGGGCAACCCGGCCCTCCTCCTTACCTCATCTATCCATCTGTATGTTTCATTACCCGGACCGTTCACTTCGTTCAATGCCTCCGCATACAACAGGTACAGATCGGCGAGCCGTATTTCGGGCCAGGGATACGGGGTTTGATTACTGCCCGTAACGTTGCCATCGGCGGCGCCTGCCGTACCCATACTTACCAGCTTTTTGATCCAGTAACCAGTAACCGAAAAATTACTTACACCCTGCCTGGCGGCAAACTCGGCCCTTCTTGCTTTTACATAAAGCATATTGTGAACGGAATAGTTATTGATCCAGTTACCGAACCAGGTGCCGCGGTCGAAAGCCAGGCTGGCATAAAAACGGGGCTCGCGGTCATAATGCAGTTTTACCGTTTGCTCGTTCTTTTTTATGTAAAATGTATCGGCCCCCGTTGCGGTTTTCAGTTGAAAGCGGCCGGCATAGTCCCAGGTCCTGTCTTCCGCAATGGGCACACCGTTATTTGTATAGAACAATTCAGCCATTTTTATAGGCGGCGCCAGAATGCCTTTTGGCCCGCTGCCGCTTACCGCACCACCGGCCAGTATGGGCATCGTCCAGCGCTGAATATCGGTAGCCCTGCTGGTTGTATTGGCCCAGATCACTTCGGTATTGAATTCCTTTTCGGTTACAGCCATCCTAATGCCCAGTTGGGTTTCGATGGTATCATTGACGATCCAGCCTGGGTTCAATGCCGGGTTATATCGCTGCAAAGAATAAAAATTACTATGGCAGAAGTCGATGGCTTCTTTACAGGCAGTGGCCGCTGTTTCCCATTTCTTTTGATCGGCTATGGGGTTTATCAGAGGAACACCGCCATCCTTTCCCTGCGTTGTAAGTGAAACAAAATCGCCGTTGCCATTAAATAACGGGCTTGCTGCCGTTACCAGCACTTTCGCCTTCATGGCCAGCACGATCGATCTGGTAATTCTGCCCAGCTCCGTTCCTTCGGTTCCTACGATTTTTGCAGGTAAGGCGTCATTGGCTGCAGCTTCATCGAGCAACTGAACTATATAGCTGAAGCAGCTATCTACATGTTCGCGCGGCACCTGCACATCTTCGGGCGCACTGCCTACAGCGAGGTTGTCTCTTATGATAGGAATGGGACCATACATGCGCACGAGGTAAAAATGATAACAGGCTTTCAGGAACGTCACTTCCGCTTTCCATCTTTCCCTTTCAATAGCTTCCATATCGCGTACCCGGTCTATACCACCGAGGAAAATATTACAGTCGCGCAGGGCGGTAAACAATCTCAATCCCTGGTTCTTCCCTGTCCAGTAACTGCCCATGGGGTTGGCCACATTTTGCATACCGCGGGCAATATTCCAGTAATCGGCATCCACATCGCGGATAGGGTCCATATACCACACTTCATCACCGGCATTGAATGCGGGATTGTCGTCCATATCGCCATGCCGTGGCATATAAGAATAACAGGTGAACAAAAATTTTTCAGCAGTGCTGCGTTGGGTGAAAGCGTTATCGATGGTACCTACCTGGTCGGGCACCACATCGAGGTATTTTTTACAGGAACCCGCCGCCATCACCAACAATACTATCAGTATTATTTTTAACCGTTTCATTGTTTCGTTTTTAGTTATTACAGCGATACCTGAATACCGGCATTTACCACTCTTTGTATAGGGTAATTCAACCCATTACCGGCCAGCTCTACATCCCATAATTTAAACCGGCTGAAGTTGATGAGGTTGGTACCGTTGGCATACAACCGCATATTATCGATATGAATCTTTCTGACGATTCTTTTCGGAAGGGTATAACCCAATTCAAGCTGTTTCAACCGTAAAAAAGCACCGCTGCGCATGAACCAGGTACTGGTTTGACTGTTGTTTCCATTCAGCACCGGGCTCAGGCGGGGCCACAGCGCGTATAAATTCCGTTTCTCTTCAGACCAGTGATCATCGGCATATGCTTTCAATAACTGGTTTTGCAGAATATAGCCGGGCAGTTCACTTCCGCTATACCGGTACGATACAAACGGGGCGGTGGCCCGTACATCTATCCAGAAAGAACGCCGCGCCGTGCCCTGGAAGAAAGTAGACATATCGAACCCTTTGTATTTGGCGGAAAAGCCGAACCCGTAGGTGATCTCGGGCGTAGTGGGAAAACCCAGCGGTACCATATCGAGCTTATCAACCACGCCATCGGCATTCACATCGCGGTATTTGAGATCGCCGCCTTTATAATCGCCAAACGTTTGCACCGGTGAGTTCTTTACCTCTTCGTCATCAACAAACAGGCGTTCCGCTATATATCCCCAGGCCTGCGATATGGGGTAACCGGTGCGGTTAAGATAGTAGAGATCATCTCCGTATTGCAGCGATTCATTTTTATCGAGCCGGCTGCGGGCATAAGTAAAATTGCCGCGGGCCTGGATCAGCAGGTTCTTACCAAAATTTTGTAAATACTCAACGGAGATATCTACCCCATGGCCCGACGCTTCGCCCACATTGGCCTTGGGCGGGTTACCTTCAAGATCTACCTGTAACCCCAGTGTATAAGGAATATAGGTACGGCCCATAAGGATATTATACCGCTTCTCGGTATAATACTCCGCAACAATATCCCATTTGCCAAACAGGCTTAACTCCATGGCATAGTTGGCCTTCCTTGAAGTTTCCCATGTAATATCACGGTTCTCATAACGGTTAATGGCAATGGTATTGCGTGTATACCGGCCATCGGTACCGAATGCCGGGTTATTGGCAGTGCTGTTCAGGTTCACATCGCTCAGGTAATAAAAACGGTCGTCGGCGCTTCCGATCTCATCATTCCCAACGAGGCCATAGGTGGCCCTGAGCTTTAGTTTATTGATGGCCGATTTATATTGTTCGAAGAATTTTTCATTGGAAACATACCAGGCCATACCCACAGAAGGGAAGAAGCCGAAACGTTCGGTTTTATAAAACCGTTCCGAGCCGTTATAACCGAAATTGAATTCGGCATAATACCGGCTGTCGAACGAATAGGTGGCGCGGCCTGAAACGCCCATATTGCGATAGGCCAGCGACTTCTGCAAGGTCTTTGTATCACCTTCCTGCCTGCTTCGTGCGGTAACCACCATTAGCCCGCTGATGCCATGTTTATCGATATTTCTGTTATAGTTGGCTGCGCCTTCAAAATAAACGTTGGAGGTTACAGTTTTATCACCGCCTGCGGGCGCACCCAGGTAATCTGTTCCGCCCTGCGGCACTGCGCCGGCGCCCACCTGGTCGGGGTTGATAACCATCAACTGGTACGTGTTGGCATATTTATCATACGCATTGGCACTATAATAAAAAGGATTGTAACTGCGCGATACATCGAAATAAGAGGAGCGGTTGATATTCGTAAAGGCACGTACGGCCAGCCCCGGGGTAACAAACGAAAGGTCCTGCCGTACTTCGAACTGGGCCGACATCAGCGACCTGTTATAATCTTTATAACCCGAAACCATATCGGCATATGGGTTGAGGTAATTTCCTTTATCGAAATTGCCGAACATGATATGGTTTACAAACTGGTGCGCAGAATCAACCGGGTAATAGGCGGGGTACAATACAGGGCTTGTTCGCATCACTTTTCTGTACAAACCCGAACCGCCGTCTACCGGACCGTTATAATCATCGAAGGTGCCGTATAAACGCACCATCACATCGGTAGTGCGGGTAACTTTCAACCCGACATTGGAACGCAGGTTATACGTTTTGAGGTTGATGTTGTTATTGAAATTATTGCGTTTGTCTACCTTTAAGATCCCATTATCCTGTGTAAAGGAACCGGCGAGAAAATAATTGACGATCTGTCCGCCCCCGCTAACACTGAAATTACCACGCCGGTTGGTGGCGCGTTCCTTAAACAACATATCCATCCAGTCAACTGCAGGGAACATGTTCGGGTTTACACCCAGTTGGGTGTAGTCGATCTTGCTTTGCGAATAGGGAAGCGGCGCCAGCGGGTTGCGGGTCAATACCGATTCCTGGTGCAGTTTCAGGTATGTGACAGGGTCGGCGAGTTGAACGGTTTTGGTGGGTTGCGAAACGGAATTCTCGAAGCGGATATACACTTTTGCCTTACCCTGTTTTCCTTCTTTGGTGGTTACCAGTATAACCCCATTGGCCCCGCGCGCACCGTATAAAGCGCTGGCAGTTGCGTCTTTCATAATGGAGAAGCTGGCGATATCATCGGGTTGAATTCGGGCGAGGTCGGTTGCCGTATACTCAACGCCGTCGATGAGGATAAGCGGCGACGTTTTGTAACCGAAGGTGGTTACGCCGCGAATAAAGAATTGGGCATTATCCTGCCCCGGCTCGCCCGTTGTTTGATAGGCTATAACACCTGCGAGGCGGCCGGCAAGCGCTGTGGTGAGATTACTGGAAGGCACTTTCAGGTCTTCAGGGCTGATAGTGGTCATGGAGCCAACGATATCGCGCTTCCGTTGTTTGCCATAGGCAACTACCACTACATCGTTCAATGAGTTGGAGGCGCGCTTTAACAATACATTGATAACCTCTTTTCCTTTTACCGGTATTTCCTGGATATCGAAACCTACCATGGAAAACACGAGCACTACATTGTCGCCGGGGATTGACAGAATATATTTACCGTTAATGTCGGTAGTTGTTCCGGTGCCGGTTTGTGTTTTTACAAAAACCGATACGCCGGGCATGGGACTGCCTGCCGAATCGGTAACGGTACCCCTCACCTCATTAATGAGCGGTGCGGAAGTATAAACATACAGCGGAATAACCGGCACCTGTTTTTGCAATATTGAATAAGCGGGCGGCGCCTGTGCATAAGCGCCATACATAGCGAACAGCAAACAGCAAAGCGCTGCTATCCACCTCGCTGGGGCGGGGCAAGTTAGTGTCATAATCGTTAGTTTTGGCGGCGATGTATAAGCTATACAAATTACCACCAACAAAGGCTAACCTGCATCGTTAGTTTAGCATTATATTAAACTATTTTAACCCTATTATTCTGGTCTCTTCTGTACGGCTCTTTATTGGATGTTCAGTCAATTCTATATTCCCTTATTCACAATAAGTGTTTTACATTATCAACATAAACATCAGGCCAACCGAAGGACCGCAGGAATATTTTTCAGAAATACAAACTAATATGTAGCAGGCTTCTTACAATTCCTTATTTACATAGAAACACCCAATAGCATGATACACAATCATGTTCGTCACCCGTTCCTTAATGCGCCTGAATCTTCCGTTTTCCAAACAACCATTAACACAACCGGCAGATCACAGGTTGATCCATAATGAGATACATATTGAACCTGATGCTGGTGTTACAATGTTGCCATGGGTTTGTTGCCTGGTCACAACAACCACAACTTCGCTTTGAGCATCTTGGAATAAACGATGGACTGTCCCAAAGCAATGTCACCTGCATCCTGCAAGACAGCAGGGGTTTTATGTGGTTTGGCACAAAGGATGGGATCAATACGTACGATGGTTACGGCTTTACCGTGTATAAGAAAAACGCAGCCGACACAAACAGCCTCAGCCATAACTTTATCAAAAACATTATTGAAGATACCGGGGGAAACCTCTGGATCGCCACCTGGGGTGGCGGCGTTGACCGGTTCGACAGGCACACAAAAAAATTTACCCATTACAGGCACCAGGAAAAAAACACCAACAGCATCGGCGATAATTTTATTACCTCCCTCCGGTTTGATGAAGACGGTATGTTATGGATAGGCACACAAAGCAGCGGCCTGAACCGGCTTAACCTCAAAACCAGGCAGGTTACGAAATATGTATTCAACAAAAACGACACCAATAGCATAAGTGATAATTTTGTAACAACGATCTATAAAGACAGCCGCAACCGGCTATGGGCAGGCACCCTGCGCAACGGATTGAACCTATTCAATAAAAAAACCGGCACTTTCACCCGGTTCCGGCACAACCCGGCTGAACCCCGGTCTATCTCAGGCAATAATATCTGCAGCTTTTTTGAAGACAGCCGCCACCGGCTTTGGATTGGTACGGTGGGCGGCGGATTGAATGTAATGGAAACCGGCCAAAGTGGATTCCGTCATTTCAGGCATGATGCTGCCAACGCCAACAGTTTACCCATTGACGTAGTTTTTGCTCTTGCGGAAGACGATGCCCGCCAGATTTGGGTAGGCACCGAGAACGGCGGGTTAAGTATTATGAACCCCGAAACGGGCAATTTTTCCACTTATACCCAGGACGATATCGATGACCGGAGCCTCACTAACAATTCCATTTATTCAGTTTACAAAGACAGGCAGGGAAATATGTGGGTAGGTACTTACAATGGCGGCATAAATTTACATAGCAAAGGGTTTAACAAATTTGCACATTACAGGCATAGCAGTTCGCCCAATAGCCTCAGCCATAATAAAATGCTGGGCATTTGTGAAAGCGCCGACGGTTTCGTTTGGCTGGGGACCGATGGCGGTGGGTTGAACCGGTTCAACCCGCACACCAAACAATTCAAACGGTTCACTCACCAAAAAGGAAATGCCAACAGCATCTGCGGCGATGTGATCATCAGTTTGTTCGGCGATAAAGACCATAACGTGTGGATGGGCTATTACGGCGAAGGCATAACCGTGTACAACGAAAAGCACAATACCTACCGGCACCTGAAGCATGAAGAAAACAATCCCAACAGCCTTGCAGGAAATAATATTTGCGCCATTATGCAGGATGCAGATAAGGAAATGTGGTTTGGCACGTATGGTCATGGCGTTGACAAATACAATATGAAAACCGGGGCTTTCACCAATTACCGGTTCGACAGTACCAACGGCAACAGCATCAGCAATGACCGCATAATAAATATCCTGCAGGATAGCAGGGGGTATATCTGGATCGGCACCTTTGAAGGCGGTATTAACCGGTTCGATAAAAAAACGGGATTGTTCACCCGCTTTACACATGCTGAGAACAGCAACAGCATAAGCAGTGACCAGATCACCTACATTTACGAAGACAGGTATAAAAATATCTGGATCGGCACACAGTATGGCCTGAACCGGTACAACCCGGCTACCAACGGGTTCATCCTGTATACGATGCGCGATGGATTACCAGGGAATATCATCTTCGGTATTGCCGAAGATGATAACGGCAACTTATGGCTTAGCACCAACCATGGTATTTGCCGGTTTAACCCGGTTACCAGGAACTGTAAAAAATTTACCGTTGCCGACGGGCTGCAATCCAATGAATTTACCGGCACTTCCGTACTGAAAAGCCGTTCAGGTTACCTGTACTTCGGCGGAGTGAATGGTTTTAATGAATTTTTCCCCGATAGCATTCAACAGCAGTTGTATGATCCGCCGCTGATGTTTACCGGTTTCCAGATATTTAATAAAGAAGTAAAGGTGGCAGACGAGCTTGATCCCGATTCCCCCCTTACCCGGCCAATAAGTGAAACTAAACGCATCGTACTGTCATATAAAAGCTCGGTAATTTCATTTGATTTCGTGTCGCTCAACTATACCACCAAAGAGAGAAAACAATACGCATACAAACTAAGAGGATTCGATAAAGACTGGAATTATGTGGGCACCCGCCGCACTGCCACGTATACGAACCTCGATCCCGGAAACTATACGTTGGAAGTAAAAGGACTTAACAGCGACGGCGCCTGGAGCTCCCGTACGGCTTCCATTCAACTTACCATTCTGCCGCCATTTTATTCAACCCTCTGGTTTCAACTGTTATGCGGCATATGTCTTGTCGCCGGCATTTTACTGATCTACCGTTACCGGGTACGCAGCATTAAAGCACACAACGCCGCTCTGGAAAGGCTGGTAGGCGAGCGCACCCGGCAACTGGAATGGGCCATCAATGAAGAACGCAGCACCCGCGAAGATGCAGAGCAGGCGCGTGCCGAAGCGGAACAGGCGAATAAAGCCAAAAGCATCTTCCTCGCCACCATGAGCCACGAAATACGTACACCCATGAACGGGGTCATTGGCATGGCCTCGCTGCTTGCGCAAACTTCGCTTACCGGCGAACAACGTTCCTATACCGAAACCATTCAAACCTGCGGTGAAAACCTGCTTACCGTCATCAACGATATACTCGACTTTTCCAAAATAGAATCGGGAAAAATGGAGTTGGAAGAAAAAGAATTCGACCTGCGTACCTGCATCGAGGAAGTGCTTGACATGTTTGCGCCGAAGGCAGCACAAACAGGGCTCGATCTCGTTTACCAGATCGAATGCAGGGTACCCGACAGGATCACCGGCGACAGTACCCGCTTGCGACAGATACTAATTAACCTCGTTGGAAATGCCATTAAATTCACGCATGCCGGCGAAGTGTTTGTACGCGTATACCTGATGAATATTTATAAACACGGGGGCGTACAATTGGGGTTTGAAGTGCGCGATACCGGCATAGGTATTCCGGAAGATAAACTGGAACGCCTGTTCAAAGCCTTTTCACAGGTTGACCATTCCACTACCCGCAAATACGGCGGTACGGGATTGGGGCTTGTCATTTGTGAAAAACTGATCAGGCTCATGGGCGGTTATATTGAAGTGGAAAGCAAACCCGGCCGGGGATCTGTTTTTGCTTTTGCCATACCTACAAAAGCCGGCCGTGAAACAGGTGAAGAAACATTTGTGAACATGCAGGATATTGCCGGCAAACGAATATTGGTAGTGGATGACAACGCCACCAACAGAAAAATACTGAAAACGCAACTGGAAATCTGGCAACTGCAACCCATTATAGCCCGCTCGGGCAACCAGGCGCTGGAGTTACTGGCCACCGGTGATGACGCCGACCTGGTACTAACTGATATGCACATGCCCGAAATGTCGGGCGTTGAGCTCGCCGGTCATATTCGCCATCGCCATCCGCATTTACCCGTTATACTGTTGAGCTCGATAGGCGATGACCTCAGCAAAGAGCACCGCAACCTCTTCAACTTCGTATTAACCAAACCTGTTAAACAACAGGTATTGTGTAAATACATTTTGAACACCCTCAGCAATAGGCTTAACGTAGTAGCAGAAAAAGAAACGGCAGCCCCGAACGTGCTGCAGGCTGAATTTGCCACGCAATATCCCCTGCAAATATTACTCGCCGAGGACAACCCCTTCAACCAGGCAGTGGCTACGGCCATTTTAAATAAACTGGGCTATCAATTCGACCTGGCCGAAAATGGAGAACAGGCGGTACGCATGCAGGAACAAAAACCCTATGACATCATATTGATGGACGTTCAAATGCCTGAAATGGATGGCCTGGAAGCTACCCAAATCATCAGGAAAAGCGTTAAACGACAGCAACCGGTGATCATTGCCATGACGGCCAATGCCATGCAGGAAGACAAAGAGGAATGCCTGCAGGCCGGCATGAACGACTATTTAAGCAAACCGGTGAATCCGGAAGACCTGGTGCTGGTGTTGAAGAAATGGGCTGACAGGATTGTACATGCGTGAATCGTGAATCGTGAATCGTGAATCGTGAATCGTGAATCGTGAATCGTGAGTGGCCTCGCGATTATTCAGATTTTTTAAGACCTTGCGGCGCCCAAATTCAAGCCGCTTGCCGCTTCACGTTCGAAGATCTATGAAATATAAAGGGCCATCCCGGTTATAACCAGGACAGCCCTCATACCCCTCCGGGCTACTAATCATTTACAGACATGGGAGGAGTCGGTGCCTGACCCACCGCCGCCATTGCGGAGTAAGTGGGCGCTTATGGATAAGGCGTACATAAATAGGATAACCGGTTTACAGTGTATCAGTTGTTGCCGGCTCAGGGTTTTACTTTTTTGCCCCTTTTGTCATTACCGAAATGTTGTGTATGCGCAAGCGAAAAGATCGTCTTATAATCCACATCCAACAGATTGCTGATCTTGTATAACTCTGCTAACGTAAACTGCTCAACGTGCTCGATCAAACGCGTCATCCGGTTATTGTTGGTCCCCAGGTCGTGAGCCATTATAGTTTTCGGAACATGGGTAAAGATTTCCTTAAATTCGGTTATATGTCGCCCTTCGATCAATATTTTAACTGCTTTATATCGTGGATCTCTTTCCATGTATCAAAGAAAAAAACAAATTCATATTGAAAAAGCATAAAGGATGGTTTGTACTTTCTTTGTTATAACATGTTCTTTTTTTGGTTGTCGCTATAACTTTTTTAATTACGAACGGTACAGTGATCATCCACCGGAAACTTGTTACTAAAGCCGCTCAGCATCTGCATTTTATCAGCATTATCTTCTCCCCCGCACGCTTAAGAACAGGAAGTGGAGCACTAAAACAAAAAGTTTTCCACTAAATATATTAGTACAAAACTACTAAATATCTTAGTATTTTTGTACTGCAACCAAACAAATAATTATGGGTTTTCCGTCTCCGGCAAAAGATTACCAGGAGGATGTAATTGAATTGTCGCAATACCTGGTGCAACACCCTACCGCCACTTTTTATTTCAGGGTTTCGGGCGATAGTATGATCAATGCCTGCATACCTCACGATTCCCTGCTGGTGGTTGACCGGTCGATAAAACCCCTCAGCGGTATGATCGTGCTGGCAGTGGTAAATGGAGAATTTACCGTTCGCCGCATTGTTCAAACCCGGAAAAGCCTGGTGCTACACCCCGAGAACCCCATGTACAAACCATTGGTAGTCACCGAAGAAATGAATATGCAGGTATGGGGTGTGGTAACGGCAGTGGTAGTAAAGTTTAAATACGAAAAAAATGATCGCGTTGGTTGATTGTAATAATTTCTATGCATCGTGCGAACGGCTTTTTCAGCCCGGGCTGCAAAACAAACCCATTGTGGTGCTCAGCAACAACGATGGTTGTGTAATTGCCCGCAGCGACGAGGCCAGGGCGCTGGGAATTGAGATGGGAGCGCCCTCCTTTCTTATCGAATCCCTGTTACAACAACATGACGTATCGGTTTTTTCTTCCAATTATACCTTGTATGGCGATCTGAGCGACAGGGTGATGACCACCCTGTCGCAATATACCGACCGGCTGGAGGTATATTCCATCGATGAAGCCTTCCTCGATCTCACTTCTTTCAGGCATCACAATTTAACCGGTTACGCCCATACCATCAGGAACATGGTGATGCAAAACGTGGGCATTCCGGTTTCAATAGGTATTGCCCCGTCGAAAACTCTGGCCAAAATGGCCAACAGGCTGGTGAAGAAAAGAAATAAACAGGCGGGCGTGTATTGCATCGACACTGTGGAGAAAATGCAGTTCGCTTTGCAAAACACGGCCGTGAACGACATCTGGGGTATCGGCAGCCAGTATACGAAACTGCTCACGCGCAACGGTTTTATCACCGCCTGGGATGTTTCGCGGGCGCCGGAAGAATGGATAAGAAAGAACCTTTCGGTAGTGGGACAGCGCATGTACCATGAGTTGAAAGGTATTTCATGCATCCCATTCGAAGAAATGCCGGCCAAAAAGAAAATGGTGTGTGTTGCCCGCGGGTTCGGCAAAGTGCTTAGTGACAAAAATGGAGTAATGGAAGCCCTGGCCAATTTTACCGCCATGGTTGCGGCTAAGCTGCGCAGTGAGCAACTGGCAGCCAATGCTATCCAGATCTTTGTGCAAACCAATGCGCACCGCAACAACGAGCCGCAGTATTTTCGTTCGCTTACCATTCAGCTGCCCGAAGCAACCAACAGCACCAATGAGCTGATACGGCAGGCCCGGCAGGGTTTTGAAACCATTTACCGGCCGGGTTATAATTACAACAAAACCGGTTGCACCGCCATGGAACTGGTGCCGGCCGAAAAGGTGCAATACAACATGTTCGATACGGAAAACAGGGCACGGAATTCGCAGTTGATGCAGGTAGTGGACACGGTGAACAGATCGTTTGGAAAAAATGCATTGCGGTTTGCCCTGCAGGGATTTGGCACGAGATGGAAATTGCGCCAGTTGAAATTATCGCCCTGTTATACCACCCGTATTGAGGAAGTGCTAACGATAAACATCTGAGCTATGCACAACCCGTTTGTTTTGCTGACAACCCGTTTGCTGGAATCGCTTATAAAAGCGGGCAATCTTTTTTTTGTTCGCCAGACATACAAACGGGGAAAGAACGAACTGGACCCGCTCAACAAAGCCGCTTTTTTATTTACCCACTATGCCGATTACAGCCGCGCAAAAACCCATTACGATACGCTCGAAAACGATCCTAACCGGTTTTTATACAACATCACTGAGGAAGAACATTACCGGAAATTATTTATTGCGGCAGGCCAGCCTGAAGGTTTTAAAGTGTACAGCCCCATAGTACAGCAGGCATGGAAGCCAACAGCGCCCGTTGCTGCAAAGATCCGTAACTACATCAATCAAAAATTACGCTGGACGCCCGCGAGGCAGGACGGCGTGAAGGCCGGTCTTTTTGTTCAGTTTGGCGAACTTTTCATTACCTTGAAGTACGGGATCCACGAAGTGAAATTACCGCTTGCAGACATTGAAAATTTTTGATGCATGTGTTACGATATTTCTTTTTCATCGAACGTTCAGTTGATAACCGATTACCTGCCCGACCTGGTGGTAGACGCCCAGCTGTCGATAGATTTCGATCTTACGCTTCACGTAATGGCACAGGCGTACCGGAAATACCCGGTGATCATCTTTGAAGACGATACTTACAAGCTAAAATCCTTTGAATGGGGCGTTATTGCCGATTACATGAATACGCCGGAGAAAGTAAAACAAAGCCGGCAATACATGTGCAATGCGCAAAGCGAGAAGATCATCAATGACAAAAAATCGTTCTGGAGAAGGATCCGTTCAAAAAGATGCCTGATACCCGTAACAGGTATCTATGAGCACCGCGAAATAAAAGGCTGGAAAAATAAAGTTCCGTATTTCGTACGGCTGAAAAACCGGCCCATGTTCTGTATTCCCGGTTTATATTACTACTCTCCCCTGCCCGATGTGGAGACCGGCGAAATAAAAGGCACCTTTACACTTATCACGCGTTCTGCCAATAGCATTATGAAGCAAATTCACAATGGCGGCCCCAATGTTTTCCGCATGCCGATGTTCCTGCCAAAAGAACTGGAGATGCAATGGCTGCAGCCCGGCCTTACAGATGAAGGCATACAACAGATCCTTGATTTTGAAATGCCCTCAGCGGAACTTGATTACTGGCCGGTATTTACCATTCGTTCTACCAAACCCCGCCCTGATAACCAGGATAAAACAGCACCGTTTACCTGGCCAAATCTGCCGCCGCTGGGCGCTGATGAAAGTACGGAGCAAAAAAACCTGTTCTCATAGTAAAACTACTGTTGTGCATTTTCGAAACAATAATATATATGATTGACCGTTTTTTAGTTCTCACTACCGGGGATTTGTAGCAAGCGCACTGTGGTAAAGCCATCAACCGAAAACTGAGTACCAGATCATAACATATGCAAATAAACACTACGCCTGTGAGATGAACAGCGCGGAAAACTTCGGCCCGAAAAAAAAATGGACAACCCGATTGCACACGCCGTTATTCCGCTCCCATCTTAAGGCCTGCCACATCTGTGAATCGTGGTTTATTACGATAGAAAAATTACGAATTGTACAGATAGTTTTACACTGTTGATATCATTCATTACCGGTATTTGCTGAATAATGAAACTTTTTATATTTTTTCGAGGTATATAACTTTACTGTTATTAAACTAATCCTGATAATCCCATGAAACTCAACCAGATTGTATTTAGCAGCCTGATTGCTTTCGCAAGCAGCTCTGTAGCGTACTCGCAAACCATTACAACTGTTGCCGGCGTTATCGGCTCCCCCGGATATGTGGGCGATGCTGGTCCGGCCAACAATGCCAGATTTAACCAACCGAGAGCAGTGGCTACCGATAACGACGGTAACCTCTACGTAGCGGATATGCGTAACCACGTTATTCGCAAAGTAAACTCAAACGGGATCGTTAACACTGTTGCCGGTAATGGTACTGCGGGAACCGCCGGTGCCGGAGGGCCCGCCACCGCAGCCCAGTTAGCTCAGCCTACTGGTATGACCATCGACAACGATGGCAACATTTACATTGCCGACTACAACGCATCGGTGATCAAAAAGGTAACTACTTCAGGTATCATGACGATCTTCGCCGGTAACGGAACCGAAGGTTTCAGTGGTGATGGCGGTCCTGCCGCACAAGCCAAGTTGTATCGTCCTACTGCCGTAGCTGTTGACAAAGATGGCAATCTGTACATTTCCGACGCTTCGAACAAAGTGATCAGAAAAGTAACCAAATCGGGTGTCATTTCCACCATAGCAGGTATACCCGGAAGAGCCGGTTACACTGGCGATGGCGGCCAGGCCACCAAAGCAACGTTAACCCAACCTGCAGGTATAGCTGTAGACTACTCAGGCAATCTTTACATTGCAGACCCTTCAAACTCTGTGATCCGTAAAGTAAACCCAAGCGGTATCATTACCACCTTTGCCGGAACAGGTGTTGCCGGCTACAGCGGCGATAATGGCCCTGCCACCAAAGCGCAGTTCCAGATCGGTTCGCCACAAGGTTTGGCGGTTGACCCTGCCGGTAATGTGTATGCTTCCGACTATCAAAACCACGCTATCAGAAAGATCAATAATAAAGGTATCATCACTACCATCGCTGGTAATGGTTCTCCTGATTATGCCGGTGATGGCGGTCCTGCTATCCTGGCTAAAATATGGTATCCCATCGGTATCGCTACCGATATAGCGGGTAACGTATTCATCACAGACAGCTATAACAATACCATCCGTGAGATCGTTTCAAGCTGTACTGTTCCATCGCCTTCGTTCGATCTGCAGCCGCTTAGCAAAAGCGTTTGTAAAGGCGGTAGTGTGACCTTTACAGTAACAGCCAACAACGCCGATAACTATCAATGGCAACAGTTCCAGCCTTCAACCGGCGAGTGGATAGAATTAAGTGATGGCGCTAATTTCACAGGCGTAACTACCAATACGCTTACTGTAAATGGCGTTACCGACAAAATGAACAATAACCAGTTCAGGGTAATGGCCAATAACGCCTGTAAAACAATGTTCTCTAACAAGGCGTCATTATCAGTTACCGGCGGTGCAAGCCCAACACTGGCTATTGCTCCTGCCCTGAACGGTATGTGTGTTGGTTTACCTGCTGCGTTCACTGTAAAAGTGACCAATGGCGGCACCGCTCCGGCTTACAAATGGATCGTTAACGGTAACGATGCCGGCAGCAACAGCCCCACTTACTCAAACGCTTCCCTGGTAAATGGCGATAAAGTAAGCTGCGTGCTTACAAGCGCTACAGGGTGCACTGGCGGCGCAATCACTTCAAACGAAATTGTAGTGAAAATGGGAACCGCACCTGAAGTAAGAACAAACGCTGCAATAAAGATCTTCGAAGGTTTCAGTGCCAGATTATCTGCGGCAAGCGAAAACCAGGTCACCGGCTACTCATGGTCGCCAACTGCCGGTGTAACCGGCGCCAATACAGCCAGCCCCCTGGTTAAACCTGCAAAAACCACTACTTATAAAGTTACGGCATCGAATGCCAGTGGTTGCGCCGGAACCGCAGAGGTTACTGTTACCGTTCTGAAAAGAATAGCAATGCCCAGATCAATTTCAATTGCAAAAGGCCCGGTATTCAAACTTCCTGAAGTTGACCCCGATTTCACATTGACATCCCTTCAGGTGCTTAACGCAGCCGGTAAAGTTGTTTTCACAACAACTGATATCAACAACGGCTGGACCGGTACTATTGGCAAGGCCAAAGCTCCGGTTGGTACTTACAAGTACGTTATCACCGGAACCCTGCAAACAGGAAAGGTAACCTCAAGAGGTTATGTGAAATTGCTCCCATAAAATACCTGCGAATTCATATACGAAAAAAGGTGGACCGGTTGATCCACCTTTTTTTTATGCTTAATGCTTAACGCAGAACGCTTAACGCACGTTCCCGCAATGGGTACTTTCCGAATAAACCTTACAGCCCGAAATTCGGGATTAGCCTTCAGCGTTTTGCGTTCCGCGTTCGTTTAGCTTTTGCTTATTCAGGATCAATAATCCATAAAAATCTGGCCGGGTACTTGCATAATTGAAAAAACATCTTAATATTTGTATTAGATATTTTAATCAAGTATTCGTACCCAATCTCCTACTGAACAAGGCCCGCTTCTACAAAACACAATCCATTCCAACGAATTTCTTATCGTAAATGATCATTTACGGCCTTAGTTTTCCTATACGCAATTCCAACATCCACTGAACAAGTCCATACTAACTTCCAATGCCTGTGGTCGTATTTACCTTTTGTATCACCCTTACAAACCACAAGTATGAATCAATTGTACCCGGTACTTTCCAAAACAGGATTGCCTGCAATTAAAAGAATTGCATTATTATTTGCTCTTATTATATATGGTACAACCGTTGTGCCGCAAACGCTCAATTTCCAAACTCCTGCTGTCGAGTCGGGAACCGCTAATCAGCAAGGCTGCGTTTACCGGTTTTCAAACATTACTTCAGGCGGACTGATAGATGCTTTGGTAAGAGTTGACAGTTTGATCGGAATTACCTTATCGGACATAGATGCTACCCCATCCGGTTCTTCTTCCATTGGGCTTCAACCACAAATGCAGTCACTAGGTGGTGAGGGTTATCATTATGCTGTATTCACGATCACGTTTGTAAATGTAGGCTCTACAACACCTACGCCGGTATTTGACTTTAGCAGTGTTTTTATGGGGCTCGACGGAAGCAACCAGATCACCGAGTTCAGTGCCATTACCGTCGACAATCCCATATGGTCATACTGCAGCCCAACACCAAAGGTAGCTGTATCACAGGACAGCAATACCGTATGGGGCACAGCCACCAGTTCAAGCCCTCAGGGCGGAGAGGTAATTGATGAAACCGACTCTACCCTAATGTTCAGAGTGAGTTCGGCGGCTCCTACCTCCGTTACCATGCGCGTAGGATACTACCAGGCTCAGGCCGGCTGGAAAGGAAACGATTTGTTCAGCCTCATCATGAGGGGCGGTGAATTGCAACCGATATTATTACCTGCGAAACTGTTGAATTTTACAGCCTCGGTGGTAAATGAAAAAGTATGGCTTACATGGGGCGCCAGCCAGGAAGAAAATTTAAGTCACTATTGCCTGGAAAGAAGTTACGACAATAAGAACTTTGAGCAGGCTGCGCTATTATTCCCGTCAGAAGAAGTAACAGGTTTGAATAATTATTCATATAGGGACGCGATAAAAAATTCAGCAGCAGCAGTGATCTACTACCGCCTGAAGATGGTTGACAAAGACGGCAGGTTCAAATATTCGGAAACGAAATTCGTGCGCCCGGGAAACGGAAGCAACAGTGCAAAAATTACAGCTTATCCCAACCCGGTAGTAAATGAGCTACACCTTTCGATTCCGCAAAACTGGCAAAACAAAACGGTGAACGGCCAGTTACTGAACACCAACGGCAGCATAATAAAAACATTCAATATACAGCAAAGTGCCATTCTCGCCATGTATGATGTACCTGCAGGCACCTACTACATCAAAGTAGTGAACGGAAAAGAGACATGCATTCAACCAATCGTAAAAAGAAATTAAAGATAGTTTTTAAGGGTACGATCAATAACGCCGTTCTGTTTCTACAGAATGGCTTTTTTATTCCATCACCCGCCTTATTCGTTAATTTGTGCAAAAAACTACATGAACCCACATCTTTTCGAACGTCAGGTATATACAGCGCGCCGCCGGCAGTTGAAGTCAAAAATTACCAATGGAATTGTTTTATTGCTGGGAAATGAAGACAGCAGTATGAACTATAAGGACAACTGCTACCCTTTCAGGCAGGACAGCACTTTTCTGTATTATACCGGCATCGATCAGCCCGGGCTGGCAGTAATACTTGACCTCGACGAAGAAAAAGAAATATTGTTTGGCGAGAACGCCGGCATCGATGATATCATCTGGACCGGACCGCAACCCCTGATACAGGAACTGGCAGAATCAATAGGAATAGCAGAGAGCGCAAATGGTGAAAAGCTGGCCGGCCTGCTGGCAGCAGCGCGGAAAGCACAACGCCCAATACATATTTTACCGCCTTACCGGCCGGAGAACAAAATAAAACTGGCGGCATTATTAGGTACGTCCATTACCGAATTGAAAACGTTTGTATCCGAACCCCTGATCCGTTCGGTTATTGCGCAGCGTGAAATAAAGGAAGAACGGGAAATAGCAGAAATGGACAAAGCGGTTTCCATCAGCGCCGATATGCACCTGGCAGCCATACAGCATGCCCGCCCCGGCATGAAAGAATACGAACTGGCGGCACAGGTAGAAGCGATAGCGCTTGCCAACAACGGCAGGCTCTCCTACCCCGTTATTCTAACGGTAAACGGTCAAACCCTGCATAATCACTATCATGGCAATACCATTCAGGACGGACAAATGGTATTGGTTGATGCAGGCGCGGAAACCAGCATGCATTACGCCGGCGATTTAACCAGAACCTTTCCTGTTGGTAAGCAATTTACCAGCCGCCAGCGCGATCTGTACAACGTAGTGCTCGGGTCGCTTGACCATGCGGTATCATTGCTTAAGCCCGGCATACAATATAAAGAAGTGCATACCCAGGCCTGTATCAAACTGGCCGAAGGATTGATTGAGGTGGGCCTGATGAAAGGCAATGCAACAGAGGCTGTGACAGCCGGCGCTCATACCATGTTCTTCCAGTGCGGGCTTGGGCACATGATAGGCCTGGATGTGCATGATATGGAAGACCTTGGCGAACCGTTGGTAGGTTATGATGATACACTGAAGAAAAGTACGGAGTTCGGCTGGAAATCGCTTCGCCTTGGAAAGACGTTAAAGGCGGGATTTGCGCTTACAGTTGAACCCGGTATATATATAATTCCTGAATTGATCGACCGCTGGAAAGCAGAACAAAAACACACATCGTTCATTAATTACGAATTGCTGAACGATTACCGTAACTTTGGAGGCATACGTATTGAAGACAACTACATTATCACTGCAAACGGAAGTCAGCAACTCGGTAAACCACTGCCCAAAAAGCTCTCGGAAATAGAATCATTACGAAACGTTTAGCTTACGTTATCGCTGTTACGCAACCGGAAGAAGGGAAAAATATTTTGCAATGCAACACAATGCAACGGCAGTCTGGAATGGCGCAAACGGTAAGAAGCTCGCTGGCATTGATTAACTAATTTTCGTATAGTTACGGTTTAAAACCGAACAGATCCATGAAACTGTTGCCATTGCAAAAAACAATTCACCGGGAAGAGCATTGCTATATCAATATACCAATGGGATCTTTTATATGCCGTCAACCGGCCCGTACAATATGCATTTTTACACTATCGATCCTTTTTCAGGTAGAATATATTAATAGTTACCTTAGCTTTCTTAAACAGTTCGTATGAGCTCCAAACGGATCGCATTACAGGTTTCCGATACCATAGGAAAAGTTACCGCGGAATACAACGTTCCCCCAAATGCCACCTGCCTGTTGATCCTGGCGCATGGCGCCGGTGCGGGTATGGACCATTCCTTTATGGTTTCACTGTCGGGATCATTGTCGGCGGCAGGTATTGGCAGCATGCGATTTAATTTTCCCTTTGCCGAGAATAAGAAGGGCCGCCCCGATACGCCGGCGGTGGCGCATCAGACCATTGAAGCGGCGATAATGAAAGCGCACGACCTCTTTCCCGATCTGCCCTTGTTCGCTTCGGGCAAATCGTTTGGCGGCCGTATGAGCTCGCAGTACCTGGCAACCCATCCCGATGCCGGGGTTAAGGGGATTGTTTTTTATGGGTTTCCATTGCACCCGGCCGGCAAGCCATCGATTGACCGGGCCGAACATTTGAAAGAAGTAAAGGTGCCGATGCTTTTTTTACAGGGCACCAAAGATACCCTTGCCCAATGGGACCTGATAGCGGAAGTATGCGGTTCGCTCAAAAAAGCGAAACTGGTAAAGCTGGAGGGCGCCGATCATAGTTTTAAGGCCGGGAAACAGGATACCATGAGTATGCTGGTGAAGGCTACGGCTGAGTGGGTTGGCAAGATGGGAAAAAAATAGGGTGCAGCTTTTATTTGGTTGGAATCAGGGATAGGTCTATATTTGCAAACTCAAAAATAAACGGCTTGTTTATTTTTGAAAAGTTCTTAGATGGGGGATTAGCTCAGTTGGCTAGAGCGCTAGCATGGCATGTTAGAGGTCATCGGTTCGACCCCGATATCCTCCACATCTTTCAAAGGTCTGCAGCAATGCGGGCCTTTTTTTGTTCCAAATCACAAGGGCTGTCGGCGCCATTCACCACGCACTTCCAAATACGTGAAAAACACCCGATCTTTTCTCCTTAAATTTTCGTAACATAGTATCCCCTAATACAATCTCTATCCCCGTTCGTGCTCTCCTGTTTTTCATCTTAAAATCTACTTTTATGCGCGACGTAACAACAACCCTCTGCCATCGCTGGTTCCAGGAAGTATGGAACAATAACCACGAACAGGCAATTGACGAATTGGCCAACCACGATTGTTTTGCTCACGGAATAAATTCAGCCGATGGCCCCAAAGGCATTGAAGGCTTCAAAGCTTTTTATAACAACTTCAGGGACCAGTTTCATGATATTCATATAGAAGTGCTGGACGTTATTTCCCAGGACAATATGGAATGCGCCCATACCGAGGTTACCGCAGTACATGCAGAAACCGGGAAACAGGTAAAGTTTTCAGGCCTGTGTATGGTAAGGATCGAAGATGGAAAGATTGCAGAAGCCTGGAATCACTTTGATTTCCTGAACATGTACCAGCAACTGGGACAAGTGCTTACGCCGCTTGAGAAAACACCCGTTGCCGGCTAAAAACATAGATGAAATAATATAAGCTTTACGGTTCCGGCCGGGATTGGCCGGGAGAAGCAATGTTTTTGTATCTATTTTTTAGAGCTGCGCATTGCCTTTACCTTTTTGATCTTGGTATTCGAGAGGAACTGCTGGTACTCGGCAGTTTCAACTCCATAAAGCGCCACCTTTCCATTGGCATCGCAATGCACGCCAAAACCATACGTCTTCGTCAAAGGCGACGCTCTTAAACAGGCCTGTCCTTTTGAGAAAAAATCTTCCCTTGCTTTTTTGTGCTCCGCTTTCGTGAGCTCATTTCTGTCGGCAAATACCTGAAATAAAACATCATCGGAAGTGAACTTATAGGGGTGTTTCGCAATCAACTCGTACTGCATTTCTGCAATGGTCTTTTTGTCGCCTTTGGAGGGAGGTTTGGTACCGTGATCAGATCTTGAATCTTCCGCAACTTCAATGAAAGTGTCGAAATAGTTTGTGGTATGTATTTTTTTGTCTGCCATGATTGTAATTGGATTAGAATTCACTCCGTAATTCAATGCACATCCAAACCACCAAAGTTGATCTCGCTTACTGCCACATCGATATACTTATCTCCTTTGTAAATTTCTGCGATCTCTAAGGTTAGTACAAGATCCCTGCTTTTGTCGTTTGATCGGGTTGGTTGTATTTTAAATGATTGTTGTGCTGTAGTATCTGCCAGTTCCAGTGTGGCATAATAAACATTATTAAAATACAGTTTGATTTTTTTTACCCGCGCATTTGATTTGAACAGTTCAATATTCTTTATGTAACCATTGTAGATTATTATCTCATTTACGCGCGGCGACAATGGCTTAAAATAAAAATTTATTTTTTTCCCTATGGGTCCATGTACCGTATCAGGCACCCAGGCTGTGAACAGATTAAAATCGTGTATGTTTTCCGGTTTATAGTTTACACTTCCGGTCCCCTTTAACCAGGAGCGTGAACTTACTTTATACATCTCCCCCCCACAATACCAGCTACAACCAAATTCTGTAAATGGCCCTCCGCCCATTTCCATACTATCGATTAAGATCTTTTCAGCGGAACTCAGGTTTTCATACCCCATTTTTGTTTCCTTATCCATGGCCGCCTGCCATAAAACCTGTTGCTCTTTAGAAAAGTTAATAGGTGCGCCAATCGATGGCGTTAAGGTTTTTTCTTTCTGCCCGAACGCACTAAATGCAGTCGACATTATAAAAAGCAGTATCAGATTATTTGCGTTCTTCATAAAGGTTATACATTATCTTTAACCCTGCCGTATAATTACCTTAGCGCTTGTTAAAGCACAATCCTTTACACATATCACAGGCATCACATGCCTTTTGAACACTCTTCTCATCACTCAATATAAATATTCCTTTCGGATACAAAAATTTGCTAAAATTGAAGATTAACTATAAAGCGTCCTGCGCGAAAAAAAAGCAGCTACCGACCTGTCGATCATTTTCAGGTAATCTGCGCCGTAAGTCCCGTTCTCCAGACCGTTTTCCAAAACCACAGGCAGGTCGTTCGCCCAATCGGTACAACGCGATGCTATCATACCCGCAATGGCGCAAACGGTGTCTGTGTCAGATCTTTCATCCTGGTTTACGACATGCAGCAACACCTGCGACAAAGTTGCGGCATTCATCAACGCCTTTAAAGCCTGACCAACGATACACATACCGTTCGACATATCGTTAACATATCCGTTCTGCCGCCACTGAGCCCCCAGTTGTTTGGCCAGAAAATTTTCAAGTCCCTGCCTGCTGCCGCCATGATGAAGGTAATGAACAGAAAGCGCAACCGCCAATGCAGAGGTGGTGCCCGCCGGCGTATCATGCGTTATACGGGCCTGCAGCAACGCCAGATGCTTCACCTGCTCAATATCGGGTATTACACCAAAAACGCCGGCCCGCATTGCCGCCCCACTGGTAGTGCCGCGCGTGGCATCGAGCCGGGTTATAAAATCTTCCGCAGTTTCAGCATCCGTCAACAGCTTGTACATATGTTTAGAGTAACCAGGGTGCGGGTCTCTTTTGAATGTGCTCAGCCAGGCCCGCACAAAATCTTCAACAGTGATGTAAAACTTCCCTGATGCGGTCATCTTTGCAAGCAACAGCTCCATATTCGCCAACGACATTTGCGTATCGTCTGAGTAATTTCCCTTTATATATTCAGTAAATTCAGGATGGCTGCCATGCACCAGGTCGGAAGGCCCGGCTGTTGTTGCATGCTGCACAAACTCATATTTCATGCCGTAACTGTCGGCCAACGCCATGGTGTAGAGGAAAGATGACATAGAGAAGTAATACAGATTAAAAATGTGAATTTACGTAGTTTGCCATCAAATTCAGACCGTCTTTCATGGGTAATATAAAAGATCTGCAGGAGCAACTGATAACGGATGAGCGCAAGGTTGCGGCTCCGGCGCCTTCACTCGACAGGGAAGACCATATTGTTGTGTTGAAGAACTACCGGTTCCACAAACAACTTACGCTGGAGCTTTACCAGGCGGCTACCACGCAATCGGGTAAACTGAAGAACCCGCTCAAACTGGTGAACCCTTATGATGCCGCCCTGAAAGCAAAACAACTGGAAGAGCTCAAATTCCTTACCGCCCTGAGCCGTTTCCAGAACAATCCTACCGCAGCAAAATCGCCCGCCGATATCGAAGCCCTCAAAACCGTAATGACCAATCCCCTCGCGCTGCGGTTCTTTTATCATGAACCCGGGTTCTCGGAAAATGTGGTGGCCGGTTCCTTAAAAGAGATCAATATCGGTGAGCCCGTCAACGACATTACCCTTACGATCAGAAGGGAAAATGAATGGTATTACATTTTACCGAAAATAAGGATAGAACAAAAAACCTATGCATTCAGCGATATCGAGATCAAATACGATTACTTTATTCTACGCGGCGGATCGCTTCACCTGCTTTCCAAATTTCACCTGCTGAAAATGGCGCGGTTCTTCCGGCAGCAACCTGCCGGTTTAAAACTGCACGAGTCGGAATATGCCGGCGTTCAACAAAATATATTATCAAAGCTGGAAGACAGCGTTTATGTCGATTACACCTTTCATGAACCGGGCAGCAAATCACAAAAGGCGCAAATGGGGTTTAACGACTCGCTTGAAAGGTTCATTTACCTGAGCGACCTCGACAATTACGTGCTTATCAATCCCGTGCTGAAATATGGGAAGGTAGAAATTCCTGTGCTCACTAAAAGACAGATCTATTCACAGGATAGAGAAGGCGAAGTGTTTGCCGTTGAGCGCGACCGCGATGCAGAAGTGAATTTCATTGCCCTGCTTTTGCAACAACACGCCGATTTTGAAGAACAGCTCGAAACCGATCTGCCCTATTTCTACCTGCATAAACGCCGGTTTTTAGATGAGGGCTGGTTCCTGGATGCCTTTGAGCAATGGCAAACGGAAGGCATCACCGTGCTGGGTTTTAACCAGCTCAGGGGAAATAAATTGAATGGTAACAAAGCAAAAATAGCCATCAGGGTTATCAGCGGGCTCGACTGGTTCAATACCAGCCTCGATGTTCGTTTTGGAAAAAAGAAAGCGTCGCTGAAGCAACTTCACACATCTGTCAGGAACAAGAACAAATTCGTGCAGCTCGACGATGGCACATTAGGCATTCTTCCCGACGAATGGTTACAAAAGTTTTCCGCATACTTCAATGCTGCTGAAATTGTTGATGAGGTTTTACAGATCCCGAAATTCAATTACGAGGAAGTAAAACTCCTTTTCAGGGATGATGAGTTGGATGAATCGGTTAAACAGGAGATCGCCGCATTCGAATCAAAACTAAAACAGGTTGACCTGTATAATGAAGCAGACGTTCCGGAAGACCTGAACGCGTCCCTGCGCGAATACCAGAAACAGGGCCTTACCTGGCTCAACCTGCTCGATGATTTTAATTTCGGCGGTGTGCTGGCCGACGATATGGGCCTCGGTAAAACACTTCAGATCATTGCGTTTATTTTATCACAACGAAAGAAGGCACAGCAGAACACCAACCTCGTGGTAGTTCCCACTTCGCTTATTTTCAACTGGCAGGATGAAGTAAAAAAGTTTGCCCCTTCCATTACCTTGCTCACGTTGTATGGCGCCGGAAGAATAAAGGACATCACCGAATTCGACAAGTATGAAATAATCCTCACCTCTTACGGCACGCTGCTGTCAGACATTACCTTTCTTACCAAATACAGGTTCAATTATATTTTTCTCGACGAGTCGCAGAACATCAAGAACATCGACTCGCAACGTTATTATGCCGTGCGGCAGTTGCAATCGCGTAATAAAATAGCCATTACCGGAACGCCGGTTGAGAACAACACGTTTGATCTGTATGCCCAGTTATCGTTTGCCTGCCCCGGTTTGCTGGGCAACAAACAATCATTCAGAGATCTGTTCTCAATACCGATAGATAAATTCAAAAGCAGCAGGCATGCCGTACAGTTGCAGAAGAAAGTAGCGCCGTTTATTTTAAGAAGAACCAAAAGAGATGTGGCGCGGGAGCTTCCCGAAAAAACTGAAATGGTATTGTATTGTCCCATGGAAGAAGCGCAGCGCAAGGTGTATGAGGCCTATGAAAAAGAATTTCGCGATTATATTGCCGGCATTACTGAAGAAGAGCTTCCAAAGAACAGCATACATGTATTAAGGAGTTTAACCAGGTTACGGCAGATCTGCAACTCCCCGCTTTTGCTGCAGGACGAAAAATTATATGGCGACAGTTCCGCCAAAATTGAAACCCTGCTGGAGCAAATTGATAATAAAGCGCAAAACCATAAAATACTGGTGTTCTCGCAATTTGTTTCCATGCTGGGATTAATAAAGAATGAACTGGATGACCGCGGCATCGCGTGTGAATTCCTCACCGGCAGTACAAAAGACAGGGAGTCTGTAGTAAATAATTTTCAAAACAATGCTTCTGTTCGGGTTTTCCTGATAAGCCTGAAAGCCGGCGGCACCGGTTTAAATTTAACCGAAGCCGATTATGTTTACCTGGTTGATCCCTGGTGGAACCCTGCAGTTGAGAACCAGGCAATAGACCGCAGCTATCGTATCGGGCAGCAAAAGGCGGTTATGGCAGTACGGTTGATTTGTCCGGATACGGTGGAAGAAAAAATAATAAAGCTACAGGCAACAAAAAGAGCGTTGTCGAACGACCTGCTGAAATCGGAAGCCTCTTTCTTTACTTCCATTACAAAAGCGGAATGGCTTTCCATGCTCGATCATTGATGAACAGGCACTATAAACATTTCATATATGTAATAAATTATATAATTTAGATGGCAGCAATTATAAATGCATGTAAAGCGTTTATGTTTAATATCCTTAAAAACCATTATATGTCCTTTCGCATCGATCCCAAACTATGGTTCTTTAGCACGCTGTTAGTAGCCGCCTCATTTTTTGTATGGCGCAAAATTGTCACAAACAATAACCGCAGGATTACTCAACTACTATTACTTCCACAGCCCGGCGACATTTATGAAATGGCAACGGAGAACAGCCAGTATACGCTGCTGAGAGTTTCGCGCGTACAGGGTGATTCGGTGTTTGTTAACATTAACGAATTTGAAACGGATAAAAAGAAGGGGCTTTCCCAGTTAAGGGAAAAACCATTTGCAAAAGAAGAGATCGCGTTTACCAGACAAACGCTTCGCGTTATGCAAAAAGAAGAGAAGATACTTGATGTTGAGCGGTAGGCTTGTATTATATTGTGCAGTATATTGTTCAAAATAAAACAATTTAAGGCAGGAAGCATAATCATAACCCTCTGTATGAAAAAAATAATTGCCGCCCTGTTGGCTTTGCTGGTGTTAACCTGTTGCACCAATGATGATGCCCCCAAAAAGAAAGCCGGTTCCGTTAAGAAAACCGGCAAAAAAAATGAACAGGCCAAAAAGAGCAATGTTAAACTAGACCTTTTTCGCATGCCGGCCTTTATCGATGGCTGCGCCGAATTGCTCACCTACGATACCTGCAAAGCAAAAGACAAATATATTTTTGCTACCGATTACGGCGACAATACCATCATTAAAATAAAAGGAAAGGAAATTCGCCTTACAAGAGATACCGCCGGGCTAACGGCAATCACCGGGAAGGACTTCGTACATATTTTTCGTGGCAGCGGTTATAAAGTAACCCTGAAACTGAAAATGGTTAAACAATATGACGAGGGCGCTGCCTATAAGGGCACGTTACAACTTACCGGCAACAAAACAGATGCAACGTTTAAAGTAAAAGGCACCGGCGGCTGTTAAAACCAATTTATCCAATTACCTATGACAACATCCAAAGTAACGATCAAAAAACAGGTGTGGGACCTGGCGCTTACCGGCATGGCGCTTTTGCTGGTTGCATTCGTCATTAACCTGAAATTCGTTTACGAGTGGGTATTTAAAGATTCGTTCAATCTGGAGCTTCAGCCTTTTGAATTCAATTTATTTGTTTTCGCGCCCATTACGGCATTGTCGTTGATCCTGGCCGTAGTGGTTGTTTACAGAACCATCATAAACGGTTCGAGCCGTACCCATAAGATCCTGAAGTGGCTGTCGCTGGCCTTGTGTGTCATACTGCTCCTTGGCCTGTTAGTAACCTTAATTATAATGTAAGCCCCGGTTATCATCATGAAAAAACTGCTCTACCTTACATGCCTGTGCGCTGCTTTCGGTTGCGGCCAGCGGGAATCCATCAACGCGAAACCCGGTATTAAAGAAAGCAAATACAACAGGCTGTTTGCTTATTTCTATAACATCGGTATCGATACGCTCGATGTGGCGTCGCCAAAGCGAGAGGATAGTCCGTTCAACGGAAAAGAGATAGATAGCGCCGGCGCCATGTTGTTCCCTGAAGATATGCGGCAACGGCATTTCAACCAACCGCCGCAATTATTCGGCATTTATAAATTCGTTATCGACAGCAACCGGTTGGGGCTTATTGCCAGAACGCCATCTGAATATGTGCCGTCTTCCATAAAATTGTTCTTTTTCGATATTAAAAAGGACACCTTCACCAATTATATTGAGCTGGGAGAAAGCTGGGGCGATGCAGGCGATTTCGCAGAACTGAACTCCTGGATCTTCAGGGATAGCAGCAAACGGCTGCAAACCCTCATATGGGAGCACCAGGGGCATGATAACAGTGCCGATAACCCCAAAGACACCACTGTTGATACGGCCGATTACTACACGCTGCTGGATATATCAAAACCGCGCATCGATACCATTTTTGAGAGAAAGGAGAAACTGCCTGAGCAATATAAGCAGTTGGTAAAAACAGTGAGGGCGCGGTAAAAGGCGATGCACCAACGTGTTTGTCGATGTGTTGAAAGCGCGGTTTATTTTGAAATATCACATCTCTTCTTCAGCCTCATTTTGTTTGGCCATGCTGAAATATTCTTTCACCAGGGCAGTATATAATTTATTTCGGGTAACATTCAACCGAACCTGGGCGGCCCGGCTCAATTCTTCATCTGCCATTATGAATTTGGCTTTATAATTTGCGCGCTCCATTATTTCCTGCGTTCGTAATTGTTTTGGAGTAAGCACCCGTTTGCTCATATCGGGATATTTACTCACTACGGTTTTATCACCATACTGCTTGAAAACCACTTCTTTGTTCAGTTGTCCCGACAACTTGAAGAAAACACTTTTATTAATGGCCATACAATCGTTTTATACAATAAATATAGTAAATAATCTATATACAACCTCTATTCCTAGGGTTTTCTTAAGGTATACTTAGGGTCATCATAGGGTTCAAACCCTAAGAAAACCCCAGGATAACCCTAAGATGACCCCAGGATGACCCTAAGATGAGAGGTGGAAGAGAGGTGGTTGAAAGGTAGTGCGCTTTTCAGAGCGCTCACCTTACCTCAATAAAAAACCCCGCCTTGCGGCAGGGTTCGTATAAAAGCTTTGAATAGTTGTTGGTGATAACATTAATCGCCCCAGATCTCGTCTTTGCCTTCGAGCCATGCTTTTACGAGGTCGGTAGTCACTGACTTCGGACGTTCGATGGCAAAACCCAGCGCTCTGTCCCATATAAGGCTGGCCAGCACACCCAGCGAACGGCTAACGCCGAACAATACGGTATAAAACTCATATTCCTTCATTCCGTAGTGAACCAACAGTGCACCGCTGTGCGCATCTACATTAGGCCATGGGTTTTTCACCTTGCCCAGCGATTGTAAAATTGGCGGAACTACTTCGTATACGTTCCAAACGATCTGCACCAGCGGATCGTTGGTAAAATGGCGTTTTGCGAAATCCATCTGTGCGGTGAAGCGGGGATCGGTTTTACGCAATACCGCATGGCCGTAACCGGGAACTACTTTTCCTTCGCCGAGGGTTTTACGTACGTACCCTTCTATCTGCGCTTTGGTAGGCACTTCGGTTTTCAGCTCTTTCTGCATTTCCATGATCCATTTCACCACTTCCTGGTTAGCCAAACCGTGTAAGGGGCCGGCCAAACCATTCATCCCTGCTGCCAGGCTCAGGTAAGGATCGCTGAGTGCAGAACCTACCAGGTGCGTCGTATGCGCCGATACGTTACCGCCTTCGTGGTCGGCATGAATGGTCATGTACAAACGCATGAGCGCTTTGAAGCTGTCATCTTCGTAACCGAGCATGTGTGCCAGGTTACCGGCCCAGTCGAGCAAACCATTGGGCTGAATATGTTGATTATTGTGATACTTACGGCGGTAAATGTAAGCTGCTACACGGGGCAAACGGGCAATGAGGTCCATTGAATCGTCGAACACGGCATCCCAGTAATCCTTTTTGTTCATCCCGTCTGCATAGCGGCGGGCGAAATTACTTTCGGTTTGCAGGGCCATAATGCCGGTTACAAACATCGTCATGGGGTGCGCTGTAATGGGCAGGGCGTCGATGGCTGCAAACACATGATTGGGAACGTGTGAGCGGCGTTGCCAGCTTGCCGTAATATAGGAAACCGCTTCTTCATCGGGCAGCTCGCCTATGAGCATCAGGTAAAAAAGTCCTTCAGGTAATGGTTCAGTTCCACCGGGTATTTTTGGTAACTTCTCTTGCAGTTCGGGAATCGAATATCCGCGGAAACGGATACCTTCTTTCGCATCGAGTAATGAAGTTTCTGACACCAGGCCGGTTATGCCGCGCATACCCTGGTAAATCTGAGACAAGTGTACTTCCCCGATCTTTTTGTTACCATGTTGCTTTAACAGTTCTTTTAACTCGGCTGCAGAGGCTTCTGCCTTTACCTTAAACCTATCCTTAAGAATTCCCATGATGCAGTATGATTATTTGTAAATATGTAATAATGAGGCGAAAAACTTGGCTAAAGTTATAACAAACCCTCACAAAACGGCAAAATTAATTCAGCAACGGTAACAATTGAAATAAACAACAATCGTTCGCTTATATTAATATTTTCTTAATGTATATATTTATTTGGGTGCAATACGATACACCCATATAGCAAATAAAGAAAACAGAATATTGGGCGTCCACGCTGCCAGCAGCGGCGGAAAATTTCCCTTCGTTGAAAAGGTAAGCGAGAACTTATCCATCACAACAAAGAATGCAGCCGCAATAATTCCCACTGCCAGGTGTAATCCGCTCCCGCCTCTTGTTTTACGCGATGCTATAACCGCGCCAATAAAGGTGAGAATGAACACTGATATGGGATTGGCGTCGCGCCGGTACCGTTCTACTTTATAATCGTTCAATCCTTCCGCCCCTCTCGACTCCTCGCTTCGGATATACCTTACCAGTTCGGGCGTGGTCATTTTATCTTTCAGGTATTTATCGAACTTGATCTCGTTCGGCTTCAGGTTAAGGTTCATGGTCATTTCAGAAACTACCTTCGTTATCTCTTTTGCCCCATCGATCTTCCGTTCGGTAACGTTTTGCAGCTTCCAGATCTTTTTGGCTGTATCCCAGCGCAGGTAATCGGCGCGCAGGTTATACACCAGTTTGGTACCATTGAGCCTGTCGAGGTAAAAATCGTTGGCCGATTTGCTGCTGGTATCGTAATTGCGCATACCGGCAAACGTATTGGCGTTTACCCTGAAATAATAACTGCGGGTACGCTGTGCTGCTATTCCCTGTTCGTAAGAGCTCTTACTGTCGATATAGGTTGACTGAAAATTGGCGCGTAACAACATGGCCTTGGGGATCCAGAACTGGGTTGCCACCCAGAAAATGCCGCCAAGGAACAAGGCCCCTAAAAAGTACGGGCGCAGCATCCGGTTGAACCTGACCCCACCGGCCAGAATGGCCACCAACTCACTTTTGCCCGCCATTTTTGAAGTAAAGAAAATGGTCGCGATGAATACCATCAGCGGAAAGATCATGGATATGATGAAGGGGACGAATCCGAAATAATACAGGGTTATGATCTTGGATGTTGGCAAACCCGATTTCACAAAGTCATCAGCTTTCTCACTGGTATCGATCGCCACGGCAATTACCGAAAAGATCAAGACCATGAACACAGTCGTAGAAATGAACTTTTTTAATATGTACCAGTCGATTTTTTTTATCATTCAATAAAACGCACATGTACGGCGGGGCAAATGTAGTCGAAAAATGGGCAGTTTGGCAGACTTTAACGAACTCTAATTAAACTTTAAGAACCAATTTACAATCCCTGCACGTAAGGAACGTAATCGACCGCCTGCCGCAGTGGTTTTAGCGTTGGCGCAAGGCGCGGGCAACAGGCAATGGGTAAATGGTAACCTGAATTTAATGCGAATCCTGTATCTTTCAAAAAGCCGAAAGCAAATACAGGCTGCAAGCTGCAGGCTTCACGCTGCAGGCAGATACAGCCGAAAGCTGGAAAGCGGCAGCAGCTTCAGCGCCCCCGGAACGGGCCGGTGCTGCCGAACTGAACAACTGAACAACTCAGAACTAAAAATCACGAAATAACGATGCAAAAAATTCTCACCTTACTCCTTCTCATTCCTGCTATGAACAATCTGATAGCCCAGAACAATGGCCTGTATGAAAAAAAGGAATTTATCAAAGGCGCCGATACGCTCCGGTACCGCATGCTGTACCCGGTAAATTACCAGGCCGGTAAAAAATACCCATTGATCGTGTTCCTCCATGGTTCGGGCGAACGGGGAAGCGAGAACGAACGCCAGCTCATCCATGGCGGAAAACTTTTTGCCGATTCTGCCTACAGGCATCAGTTCCCGGCCTATGTGGTAATTCCGCAATGCCCGGCCACCGATTTCTGGTCGCGCATAAAACGGGAACCAAACAAAGAAGACTCGCTCGGCAAATTCAGCTTCCCTTCCGAAGAACCCATCGGCCCCGCGCTTGGCATGGTTAGCCAGTTGCTCGATTCGATGGCAGCAGGCGGATCGGTTAACACCAAAAAGATCTATCTGGGCGGATTGTCTATGGGTGGTATGGGCACATTTGAGCTGTTATGGCGTAAACCCAAATTCTTTGCGGCCGCCTTTCCCATTTGCGGGGGCGGCGACCCGCAAAAGGTAACGGTATATGGTAAGAAATTCCCGATGTGGATCTTCCACGGCGATAAAGACCAGGCGGTTCCTGTAGGCAATTCCCGCTTAATGTACAATGTATTGAAAGCTGCCGGCGCCAGGGTAAAATATACCGAATACCCCGGCGTGGGACATAACAGCTGGGACAATGCCTTCTTAGAACCTCAATTACTACCCTGGCTCTTTAATCAAAAAAGGTAAGTGCCCCGATTTTTTGAAACAGTTTATGGTTTATTGTTCTTTTATTCGGGAAGGTTGATTAGATTCAAACTTCCTGAATTCTCAGCAGTTCCCATGGTTGTTCAAACAGAAGAAGTAAAACATTAAGTTCTACATAAAAGCCTGCGCATACCACCGCAGGCTTTTTTTATTCCACCGGCGTTATGCTCACATTCGTTTGAATAATAGCTATATAAAAGAAATTTTAGGCCCGGCATCGAATTGCTCAAAAAGTATTTTTTGGGAATCCGGTCATAAATTTATTACTTTATTATGTAGCACATAACCTACACTTCTAAATTAATTGCTTATGAAATCTAACGAATTGACCTGCCATAACCGGTTCTTTTCCGCATGGCCTTTACTCCTGCTGGTACTGTCTCTCAGTTGCCATAAAAAGCAACAGCCCACCGAAGTTATTGGGTCAGAAAGCGATCGTACCCCGGCAACTGAAGCCACCGCCATTCACACCAGTATGCGGCTTTTTGACGGAGGCAATGAGAGCATTTACCACTCGTTTCGCATTCCATCGATCATCAAAACCAACAACAACACCCTTATTGCCTTCGCAGAAGGCAGAAGGTGGAACCCCGGTGATTATGGCGATATCAATGTGGTGTTCAAAAGGTCGTTTAACAATGGCGCCTCCTGGACGGCACTTGGTGAAGTAGCGGCCAGTGGAAACGGCACCTGGGGAAACCCCACAGCGGTATATGACGCCAGCCAGGGCACCAACGGCCGCGTGTGGTTATTTATGTGCTGGAACGACGGCGCTATTGACGAATGGAGTGATTTTGACAGTTGGGGCGACAGAAAAGTATATGCCTCCTACAGCGATGATCATGGCGCTACCTGGTCGTCGCCGTGGGACCTTACCAGCACCCTGGTACCGCCCACCTATAAATGGGATGCTGTGGGACCTGGTATTGGTATTAAAACCACTTACAACCACCCAGGCCGGCTTATTATTCCTGCATTGGGCCGAAATATTTACAGCGATGATCATGGCGTTACCTGGAAGTACCAGTTGATACCGGGCACCACCGATGAAAGCACTATTGTTGAGTTGATGGATGGCCGTTTGTTAAGAAATGACCGGCCCAATAGCAGCACATGGGCAACCGCCAAAAAAAGAAGAAAATCATTCGGCACTATCGAGGGCGGCTTTGGCGCATTTGCACCGGATAACGCCTTAACCGATCCCAGGTGTGAAGGATCAATGATGCGGTACAACACCGATGCTCCTGCCAGAATAATGTTCCTGAACCCAAATGATATTGATCAACGCTGTAATATGACCGTGCGCATCAGTTACGATGAAGGCTTGACCTGGGCCAGAAGCCGACCCATTTTTAACTGGAACACCTGCGACTATGCAAATATTACCGTTGCCAAAGGCGGTTACTCCTGCATGGTGAAAACTGCCGATTATTGTGTGGGCGCGTTAATTGAGATCAATGAGAATGTTCACAGCAGCAGCACCAGTAATAAATCGATCGAATTCCATAAGTTCAATCTGCCGTGGATCCTGAATGGGAATACCGAACCATAATTTTAACTGTTCGTGGTTTGTGGTTTGTAGTTTGTGGTTCTTTTATTCGGAATGCCGCCTGCATTTTAACATTCCGAACGCACAGCGGTTTCGAATTGAGTCAGCAGGCTCAGGCGCGGCAGCAACCACAAACTACAAACCATAAACCATAAACGGCTATAGTCTCGTTTGCAGCCTCGGCACCATTTCATTCTTCCAGCTTATAAAATCACCTTGCAGAATATGCTCGCGGGCCTGGCGCACAAGCCATAAATAAAACGCGAGGTTATGCACGCTGGCAATGGTTAAACCCAATATTTCTTTTGATTTCACCAGGTGCCGCAGGTAGGCTTTACTATAGTGATTGCTGATATGCGCATCGATGCCATTATCGATTGGAGAGAAATCGCTCTCCCATTTCTTATTATCTATATTGATAACACCCTGTGAAGTGAACAGCATGGCATTGCGGCCATTGCGGGTAGGCATTACACAATCGAACATATCCACGCCAAGCGCAATACATTCCAGAATATTCCAGGGGGTGCCTACGCCCATGAGGTAACGCGGTTTATGCGCCGGCAGGTTATCGCAACAAAGGCCACACAGGTCGTACAGCATGTTGTCGGGTTCGCCAACGCTCAACCCGCCAATGGCATTTCCGGTGGCGTCTTTGGAAGCGATGTATTCGCAGGAGGCCTTTCGCAGATCGGTATACGTACTTCCCTGTACAATGGGAAACAGGTTTTGCGTATACCCGTATTTATCGGGGGTTTGGTTAAAACGGGTAAAACAGCGATCGAGCCAGCGATGCGTAAGGTGCATCGACTTTTCGGCATATTTGTAATCGCTGGGATATGGCGGGCATTCATCAAAAGCCATAATGATGTCGGCACCGATGGAGCGTTGAATATCCATCACCGATTCGGGCGTGAACAAATGGCGCGACCCATCGATATGCGACTGGAACACGACCCCGTCTTCGGTGATCTTGCGCGTGCCGGCCAGCGAAAACACCTGGTAGCCGCCGCTATCGGTAAGAATGGGCCTGTCCCACCCTTTAAACCGGTGTAAACCACCGGCTTTTTGCAGCACTTCGGTACCGGGGCGCAGGTACAAATGATAGGTGTTGCCTAAAATGATGGATGCATTCACTTCTTCCCGCAACTGTTGCTGAGACACGGCCTTTACACTGCCAACCGTACCTACAGGCATAAAGATGGGTGTTAATATTTCACCATGATCGGTGACAATATGTCCTGCCCTTGCTTTTGACTGGTCATCGGTATGTTGTAAGGTGAATTGTAGTGCGGCCATTGTTTGTTTAATTGGGGTGCAAAGATAATATGTTGCATCGGGTTTATTACCGGCTGTTACGGGTAACATGTTGCAAGGCTAAAGGCCAAAGCATAAAGCCTAAAGCAAAACAATCAGGCAACCGGGCATAGGCAGGTGACCTTTTTTCACATGGCTTTCTTCTTTAGGCTTTCGGCTTTAGGCTGAATTTGTTCGCAACGGCTTTCACCTCTCACCAGTGATCATTCACCATAAACGAACCTGAACAACTTGAGGTTAAAAACTCATTAGTTTATCATATTTTCGTGCAAAACCTTCACGGAACCGTGCCTAAATTAATTGCTTTTATGGGCGAGATACAAACGTTTTTTATTACCTGGTGGCCTTGGATCCTGTTTTCTCTTTTTTGTCTGGTTACGCTGATCCAGATAATTTACTATATAGCTTTTTTCAGAAGGGTGGCGTTCTTTAAAGAAGCGCCAAAAGATAAATCTCAAACGCATGCGGTGAGCATTATCGTGTGCGCCCGTGATGAAGCAAATAATCTTACCAAATATTTACCCGGCGTATTGGTTCAAACCTACCCAACAACGCATGAGCTTATTGTTGTAAATCACAACAGCCAGGACGAAACACGTTACCTGCTCGATGAATTTAAAAAGACATGGAAAAACCTGCAGGCCATCAACCTCGAGCAGGAAGCGCTGGGTATTCCCGGTAAAAAATATCCTTTGTCTATCGGTATAAAAGAGGCCAAACACGAAATATTATTACTTACCGATGCCGATTGTGTGCCTGCATCGGAATTCTGGCTACAAAAAATGCAGGACGCCTATCACGATGGTGTTGAAATTGTGCTGGGATATGGAGCTTACAATAAAAAGCCCGGCATCCTCAATAAACTTATCCGCTTCGAAACCTGGCATTCAGCCCTGCAATACATGTCATACGCACTGGCCGGTTTTCCGTATATGGGTGTGGGCCGAAACCTGTCGTATAAGCGCGAATTGTTCTTCCGCACAAAAGGTTTTTCATCCATCAACCATGTGGCCAGCGGCGACGACGACCTGTTCATTAACCAGGTTGCCAATAAACACAATGTGAATGTAGTGCTCGATCCCGATGCATTTACTTTGTCGGAACCGAAACGCAAATTCAGCGACTGGATCAGGCAGAAGAACCGTCACTATAGTACCGGCAAATTCTACAAACCTGTTCATAAATTCCTGCTGGGATTATATTCAACATCGCACTTTTTACTGTACCCGCTGTTTGTATTATGCATGTTCTTTTTCGACTGGCGTATTACCCTCGGCGTATTTGGCCTGCGCTTTTTATGGCAGGCGGTAGTTTACTATAACGCCATGAAAAAGATGAATGAAAAAGATCTTTTTTACTGGTGGTGGTTATTAGATATCTGGATGTTCATACATTATTTCATCTTTGCTCCTTCAATATGGAGAAAGCCCAACAAAACCTGGCACTGATTACAAAGTATTTCAGTGACTTTACCGACGCTCAGTTACAACAGTTCAGCCTGCTGGAAGAACTGTATACCGACTGGAACAGCAAGATCAACGTTATTTCGCGCAAAGACCTCGACAGCCTTTACGAAAAGCATGTGCTGCATTCATTGACGATTGCCACCGCTTTTGATTTCCCTGCCGGTTCAAACATTGTTGACCTCGGCACGGGCGGCGGCTTTCCGGGCATACCACTGGCCATCTTTTTTCCCGAGGTGAAGTTTCACCTCATCGACAGTATTGGCAAGAAAATAAAAGTAGTGAACGCCGTAGCCGAAGGGCTGGGGCTTAAAAACGTTACTACACGCCATAGTCGTATCGAAGATATCAAAGACAGGAAATTTGACTTCGTAGTATCCCGGGCTGTTGCACCATTAAAGGATCTGTGGACGTGGTCGAAGCCTCTGTTGAGAAAGCCAAACCCGAACAACCCCGGTAATCAGCCCGGGCTCATCTGTTTAAAAGGCGGTGATCTGCATGCAGAGATCTCCGAAAGCGGCTGCCGCCCGCGTGTTATGGAAATCTTTGAAATATTCCAGGAAGCGTATTTTAAGGAGAAATTTATGTTGTATGTACCTGCATAAAAAGGCCTTTCTGCTACAGCTTTAACTATCGATGCGTAACAATAAGTATAATTATTTACAGTGGGTAAAACTACCTCAAAGTGGTATTTTACGTTCCCGCAAAAAACTGAACTTTGTACCATGATGGATATTACTGTATGTATCGTTGATGATACGAAAGATATTCGATCTGCACTTGAACAGATCGTTACTATGTCGGAAGGTTACCGGTTGTTGGGAAGTTGTTCGTCGGCAGAAGAAGCGATGGTTAAGATCCCTGATCTGAAACCGCAGATTGTGCTGATGGATATCAATTTGGGTGAAGGGGAAAGCGGGATAGATGTGGTGAAGCACCTGAAAGCAGAATATCCCGATATCCTTTTTATGATGTGTACCGTGTATGAAGACGACGAAAAGATCTTCGAAGCTTTGACTGCAGGCGCCAGCGGGTACATTCTGAAAAAAACAGCCCCGCATAAATTACTGGAAGCCATAAGAGAACTGCAGGAAGGCGGCGCGCCCATGAGCAGCCAGATAGCCCGGAAAGTAGTGCAGGCATTTCAACAAAATAAAGCAGGTGCAGAAGCGGCAGAGCACTCGCTCAGTGTTTTATCGAACCGCGAAAAAGAAATTCTTGAGTTACTGGCCAAGGGCATGTTGTATAAAGAAATTGCAGCGAGCCTGTTCATCAGCCAGGAAACAGTGCGTAAACACGTGTATCATATATACGAAAAGCTACATGTAAATAACCGCGTAGAGGCCATAAACAAATTCTTTGGCCGTTAAAGGGAAGGAATAAAGCAAAGCGCAACAGCAAAATTACCCACAAAGTAGTATTGTTTAAAATGTAATACGAGGTTAGCTTTGCAACAGGTTGTAACATCAAATACTTCATGCCATTTAACCATCCTGTGCTCTGTTTATCTATAACCTTATTAGAGAAAAAGCCCCCGACGCATCGGGGGCTTTTTAATGTGATAATGTGATAATTAGCTAATTATCACATTACCATGGTATATCCAGCTTATTATTCTTCCTCTCCACATCGGCCATACGCATAGAGGGATCGATTTCTATCACCTTCAGATCGGTAAGGCGGCGGTTGATCTCGAACGTATATTGGGGATGCGTCCATTTCCACGGCTCATAAACATTACGGGGTATGGCCGCATCTTCAACCGGTTTGGCGCCAAACATCAGGTACATGGGCACGTAGGCCATCAGTTTGCTGCCGTCTTTAAATGTCACCAGCACATCGACAGGCATAGGCATATTGCCAATGCGCCGCAGCCTGATCTTTGTTTTACCGCCTTCTTCCCACAAACTATCAATACCATAATCTATCGTTTTGGTGGTATTCACGAAATACTCGCGGTACCAGTTGAGCTTCATATCGCTGGCCTTTTCAGCTACCCTGATAAAGTCATTTACATTGGGATGTTTGTAGCGCCATTGATTGTAATAATCCAGCAGGATCTTATCGCGTACCTGTGCACCTACAATATAACCCAGCTGCTCCATAAACACCTGCCCTTTTGAATAAGAGGAAATGCTATAGGCGATGTTGGTCTCAAAATGATCGGCATGGGTGGTAAGCGGTTCTTCGAGGCGGCTCGATACAAGGCCAAAGTAATTGTCATACGCATCTTCATGCGGGTTGGCCTGGCCAATATACGATTTGCTCACGGCCAGTGAATCAACCAGCACTTTCTTACGCGGACCGGTACCCACTTCGCTTTCTGTAGCTTTTGAGCTGGTAACGGTTTGATAGTAATTGCTTACAAGCGAAGAAGCGTAACTGGTAAAGCCTTCATCCATCCATGCGTATTCCGATTCGTTGGTGCCCAGCATCATCTGGTACCAGCTATGCATCCATTCATGAATGGCCGTGCCTATGCTGGGGCCAACAATGAGGGTGCTCATCGGATATTCCATACCGCCATCGCCCCCATGAATAAACGTATATTGTTTGTAGGGATAGGCGCCGAATTTCTTTTCAATAAAAGGCAGCACGGTCACTGCCGCATCGGCTACGCGGTTCCACTGCGCATGAAAGTCTTTGATATAATTCTCTGCACTGCCGTAGGGCTTCTTTTTATCATCGGTTAATCCCTCATACACTTTACGCAGGTGAGCTTCATCATTGTTATAAATAACATGAATAACCGGCCCGCCGGCAATGGTGCGCGTTAAATGGGTATATTCAGGGTCTGCCGCCCACATAAAATCGTGCACATTGGGGGCAACAAAACGCCAAGTAAGCGTTGGGCCGGTTGGTTTGGCCACTCTTACGCCGGGGCCCTGGTAACCAAACCCGATCTGGTTGGGGTTTTGCAAGTAACCGGTACCGCCGATCATATAATTCTTGTCGATAGTAATGTTCACTTCATAATCGCCCCAAACGCCATAGAACTCACGGGCAACGTAAGGCGTAGGATGCCAGCCTTCATAATCGTACTCGCACATTTTTGGGTACCACTGGCTCATTGAATAACGTACGCCGGTAGAAGGATTATCGCGGCCGCTGCGGCGGATCTGCAGGGGCACCTGCGCTTCGAAATCCATTTCAAACACCACTTTTGATTTGGGGAGAATGGGTTGTGAAAGCTGTACTTCCAGAATGGTTTCCTGTACGTTGTACTTCTGGGCAACGCCATTCATTTTCAGGGAGCCGATCTTCTGATAACCGATCTCATCTTCTTTCAGGTATTGAATGCGGTCGCGCACACGGCCATCCCAGTCGGGCCTGTTGTTGATCTTTTTCTGACCCAGCGCCCGGCTGCGGCTATCCATCATACTATTGGGCTGAAAAGCGTTCCAGTATAAATGATAGAACACCTTTTTGAGGGTATCGGGAGAGTTGTTGGTATATTCAAGCCGTTGTTTACCGGTAAACCTGTTGGTGGTAACATTCATGGCAATATCCATCGTGTACTTTACCCGTTGCTGCCACCGGTCTGGCTGCGCCCATGACGACACTGTTGCCAGGCTTAACAATCCAAGCGTATAGATCTTATTACGCATCATTTTATTGGTTTTAGAATAAAATAGTTTTCAGGTGCGGAAGGTAGGGAAAAAAGAAAAATGACAAATAGTTGAAAGTTATAAGTTGTAAGTTATAAGTTATTACTGGTCATTATCAGTATGCCGAGGTGAAACCTGTTTGTATAAAAGGTGGCGTACGGGCCATACCGGTTGTAAAACAATGATCCCCGGCAGATTATCTATCGGGGATCTGACTTATATGGAAGTTATTGATTGTTGGCTTACAGTGTCATCTTATCGCTCAGCAACCTGCCGTTGGGATCGAAAAGCAGGTTCTTTTTCTGAATATCGCTCTTTTCAATTTCAAGGCGGTACTGGGTTTTGTCTTCACGCAGGGCTATCTTATATATTTTTTCTATGGTCCATTCTTCTGCGTATTTACTTTTTTGAAATCCATCTTTTACTGCTGCGGGCAGTTCATCATCCTCTATCTTGTTTTCAGTGCTTTGCCAGAAACCTTTATTGGTGAACTTAGCTTCGTAATGTACTTTATCGAGGTCAAAAACAGCGGTGAACCCGGTGAGGCGGTCGCGCCATTCTACGTTCAACGCGGTGGGATATTTACTTCTGAAGGCTTCGGTAACTTCAGCGGGCAGTTTGCGCATCTGTGCGTGTGCGGTACCATATATGGTGAAAGCCAAACAAAGGGCCAGACAGTAATAAACGATTTTTTTCATACTAATGCGTATTTATGGATGTTATCGATGCAAATTTCAATCCTGCCTTTGAAAAGAAAAACATAAAGTTGAGGAGCAAACTTACCGATTTGTTAATTTGGACTAAGGTAATATAAGAAAATGAAGTAAGAGGAATGACGTATGATGTACGAAGAGCCCGAAGGTCGTACCTCAAACTTGATATCTTGCCTTATAAATCGTACTTCATTTCCTACATCCTACTTCTTCCTGTTATATGTAGGTAGCCAAACTTTTAATGAGCTCCTGTTTATTGATCTTTGCCCGCCAGCACGATCACTATTTCACCTTTAACATCCTTCTTTTGAAAATGTTCAACCAACTCCTGTAAAGTGCCATGAGCATTTTCTTCAAACATTTTGGTGAGTTCGCGGCTAACGCTGCAAAGGCGGTCGGCTCCGAAGTACAGGACAAACTCCTGCAGCGTCTTCAGCAGGCGGTGCGGCGATTCATAAATGATCATGGTGCGGTCTTCTTCGGCAAGCCGTTTAAGCATGGTTTGCCGGCCTTTTTTGGGTGGAAGAAAACCTTCAAAAACAAAGCGGTTCATGGGTAGTCCGCTATTGACGAGGGCGGGTACGAAGGCGGTTGCGCCGGGCAGGCATTCTACTTTTATTTTTTGTTTTATGCATTCACGTACCAGCAGGAATGCGGCATCGGAGATACCGGGTGTGCCGGCATCGGAGATCATGGCCATGGTTTTGCCTTCGCGCAACTGGTTGGTAAGATGTTGTACCACCTGGTGCTCATTATGCATGTGATAGGCTGTGAGCGGCTTCGAGATCTGGTAATGATTTAACAGTTTACCCGATGTGCGGGTATCTTCAGCCAGTATGAGATCAACATGCTTCAACACCTCCAGGGCCCTGAGCGTAATATCCTGCAAATTACCTATAGGTGTGGGCACGATATACAGCATAATGTGCTAATGTGATAATTTGATAATGAGATAATGTGACAATGGAAATACAAATGGGTAGGTATTGGTAACAAAGTCATGCTCGCTTTGAAGTTGACAATATCTTAGCTAATACTTTTTGTATTTCTTCCATTTCATAACAAGCTCCTTACATTCCGGAAAACCATGCGAATACTCACACAACATAAGCCAGTATTGAGTTTCTTCAGCCTCTTTTGCTGCTAATTTCATCTTGTGAATAAAGTCAGCTTTACTTTCAGCATTTTGAGCTTCCACAGCATTTGCTCATATGGAAGTTCCCGACCTGAGTAATTGTTTGGAAACTACATACCTTCTGGTAGCATCCAACTTTTCACAATAAGCTATTAACATCAAAGAAAAGTTGAAGATAGCTTTAAATGACATTTTTATCCAGCAACTCTTTTTTCATATATTGCTATATTAACAAAGTTGCTATTAACCAGAGAGTCCTAATTATCCAATTATCGAATTATCACATCATCAAATTCTAGCTAGCTAATTGAAAGTTCGAAATACTCCATTACCGGATTCGCGAGTAACTTCTTAGAGGCTTCTTCGGCAATAGCTTTTGCCTGATCAGGGGTGTTGGCTTCTACCTGCAGGGTGATGTTCTTTCCTACCCGTACATCCTGAATATTTCCTAATCCCAGATTTTGCAATCCACCCATTACGGCTTTTCCCTGCGGATCGAGCAATTCTTTTAACGGCATTACCTTCACCTGAACTGTATAGGTCATGTGGTTTTATTTTTGAAGGCCAAAGATAAGATGATGTAAAGAATAAACACAACCGGTACTGCCAACCATTTTAATAATATGGCTGCTATTATTGCCGCAATCAGCAAAATAAGCTTGGGTAAATTGCTTTTTACCGAGAAATTTTTAAATTTCAACGCCATCAGCGGCAAATTGCTCACCATCAAATAGCTCAGCACCACAATGATGGCATACCAAAGCCATTTATTCTGCATCAAACTTACGGCTGCCGGAGTTTCAGAATACCAGTAAATAAGCGGGAATGAAGCAATGAGCAAACCCGTTGCAGGCGTAGGCACGCCTTTGAAACCATACTGCTGTGAGTCGTCGAGGTTGAACTTACCAAGGCGGAATGCTGCCGCACAGGGTATCAGGAATGCGGGCATCAGCATCATAATGGGCACCTCTACCCCATTGGGTTCTGCCGAATAACTCAACCGCAGGAACTGGTAAATGATCATACCGGGGGCTACGCCAAAACTCACTACATCAGCCAGGGAATCGAGTTGTTTGCCCAATGCGGAAGCAGCGCCGAACAGGCGGGCAACAAACCCGTCTAAAAAATCAACCACCGCGGCCAGCGCGATGAACAGGGAGCCCAGCCATATTTTTTCAGGGATCTCGATCAATTGGTCACCCTGCTCATTCGACACTATAATAATACCTTTCTGCAGTATATAGGTGATCGCAATACAACCAAAGAACAAATTGATCAACGTGAACAGGTTCGGAATATGTTTCATTAATTAGAAAATTAGTAAATGCGAAAATGTGCAAATGAAATACAAATCAGAATAAAACTAAAAAGATTACTTTTTTTTAGATGTTGAAAGAATCTTACCAAGTACCTTATTTATTTCCTCTAGTTTCAAAATTAAGGTTTTACATTCCGGATAATTTGGCGAATAATCACACAACATTAACCAATATTGAGTTTCCTCAGCTTCCTTTGCCGCCACTTTCATTTTATGAATGAAGTCATCTTTGCTTTCAGCACTTTGTGCCTCCATGGCATTGGCCCCTATAGCCGTTCCGGATTTCAACAATTGACGGGCAATCACATACTTTCTGCTGGTTCCAGATGCTCACAATAACCAATTACCAACAATGAAAAATCAAAAGAAAGTTTAAGAATGGGATTTTGATCTAATAGTTCCTTTTGCATAAAATTCGTTTTTGATTAACAAAAGTTACTACCTACCAGAGCTTTTCCCATTGTACGCTTTACATTTGCACATTTTCAAATTTGCGAATTTGCAAATTTGCTATCTGTTTCTCATGATGGCTTCAATATCTTCCGACCTGATGGGAATTTTCGACATCAGGTCTCTGTTACCGGTTTTGGTTATCCATACATTGTTTTCGATACGGATACCCATTTGCTCTTCCTCTATATAAATACCGGGTTCAATCGTAAATACCATTCCGGGTTTTACAGGTTCGGTACGTGTTCCCAGGTCATGCACATCTATTCCCAAATGGTGCGAAATGCCATGATATAAATATTTGCGGTATGCCCGGTTGTCCTTGTCCTCGTTCTTTACATCTGATGGTTTCAACAAACCCAGTTTTACAAATACTTTGGTTGCCTCCAGGCCTACTTTATCGGTGTAATCGAGAATGCTGATGCCTGGTTTAAGTATACTTTTCGCATAGTCGTGCAGGCGCAAACAACCGTCATATACTTCCCGCTGGCGTTTGCTGAACTTACCATTCACCGGCACGGTACGGGTAAGGTCGGCGCAATAACCGCCATACTCGGCGCCGAAATCCATCAGTACCAGGTCGCCATCTTTACATTCCTGGTTATTATTAACATAATGCAGTATGCGGGCATTGTCGCCACTGGCAATAATACTGCCATAAGCCGGTCCGGTTGCGCGATGCGACAAAAACGAATGCCAGATCTCCGCCTCTATCTCATACTCCATTACCCCCGGCTTAATGAATTTAAGCACACGCTCAAACGTCTTATGGGTTATATCTATTGCTTTCTTTATTACCTCCACTTCCTGTGGCGATTTTATGGCCCGCAGGTCTTTCATGATACGGGCGCTGCGTTTATACTGGTGCAGCGGATAGCGCTGTTTCATGGTTTCGGCAAAACGGTAATCGCGCACCGGTACAAGGCTCGCCTTTCGGTCGTTCTCATTTGTATTGAGGTAGATGGTATCGGCCATGTGGATCCAGCCCTGTAATGCCGCATCGAGGCTGTCGAGCCAGATGATGGTCGAAATGCCTGAGATCTTCCTGGCCTCTTCTGCCCGTAACCGTTTTCCGTCCCATTTCTCCTTCATTTCATTGGGGCGAACCAACACCAGTACTTCGCGGAATTTCGGGTCGGGATTACCGGGGAACAGGATCACCATGGTATCTTCCTGGTCTATACCACACAACCAGTACAGGTCGCTGTTCTGTTTGAACCGGTGCAGGGCATCGCCATTGGTGGGCAGTTCGTCGTTGCTGTTGAAGATGGCAATGGCGTTTTTATCCATTCGGGAAATAAAACTTTTACGGTTACGGATAAAAATGGCAGGATCAAGCGGCAGATACTTCATGTAATAGATGTTTTATAAAAATGGAGCTTTTGTTTGTTTGAATCGGCGGGTAAAAATAAAGGGCAATTATCAATTGGCAATACGTAATTGATAATTGGCAAGGGGAGAACAGGCGAAAGCGGAAAGCTGAAGGCGGACGGCGAAAGGTGGAAGGCACAAAGCCTAATGCCAGAAGTAGAAAGCCGAAGGCAAAAAAGCAGAAAGCCAAAAGCCGAAGGCCTAAAGCAGAAAAGCCGGTTTAGCAACCAAAACCCCTAACTGTATTGTGCATAGCTTTAACCGGCGAACGCCGCGCAAACCCATTCACCATTGACCATTCCCCGGCACCAGGAAACTGGAAACCGGCCCCCGGTACCGGCTTCAAACCATATAACAAAACATGCCCGCTATTCACTTTTCCCCATTCCCCTTCCTTGCCGCCACCGGGAACCGGAGTTGTACACCAACCCATTCACCATTCACTCCTGCCCCTGAACCCTGCGAACCGCCACCGGCCAGCCTTCCCTTTAACAGCCCGGAGCAAAAATTTTAGGTTTTTAGTACCCATTCACTAAAACCGGTTGAGCTATCAATGCGATTTTGCCCTAACAAACGTTAGCTAGATAATTAACAACAAACTACCCATTAAATTAGATAATATTCAAAAATGCGTCCCATATGCCCATTGGTATGGATAAATTTTAATTCTATCTTTGAGCCGTAAACAAACGAACGCTTGTATGTCACTAACAACAATTGCCATCCCCACGAAAGGACTTGAGGAGCTGGGACTTCACTCAACCAACAATTTATTGCACTATCAGTTACCGGCCGATGAACTGGTGCAGGACACATTACGGTTACACCAGGGCGAACTGAACAACACCGGAGCGCTCGTTGTAAAAACAGGCGAGTTTACCGGCCGCAGTCCCAAAGACAAATTCATTGTAAAAGACGAGATCACTGAAAACTCCGTACACTGGAATGACTTCAACATTCCGCTGGATGAAAAATATTTCCACTGCATTCGAAAAAAGATCCTCGACTACCTGAACGTTCAGCCCGAACTGTGGGTGCGCGATTCCTATGCATGCGCCGAACCCCGCTACCGACTGAACATTCGGGTAATAAACGACAATCCCTGGAGCAACCTGTTTGCCTACAATATGTTCCTGCGCCCCGAAGAAGAGGAACTTGACCATTTCACACCCGACTGGCACATTCTGGCAGCCCCCGGCTTAAAACTCGACCCCATAGAATGCTGCGTTCGCCAGCACAACGCGGCGGTGATCAGCTTTAAACACCGCACTATCCTCATCGCCGGCAGCGGTTATACCGGCGAGATCAAAAAAGGTATTTTCTCTATTCTCAATTATATTCTACCGCACGACAAAGGCGTACTAAGCATGCACTGCTCGGCCAACATCGGCAAGGATGGCGATACCGCCCTTTTCTTTGGCCTTAGCGGCACCGGCAAAACAACACTTAGCGCCGACCCCGATCGCAAACTGATCGGTGACGATGAGCATGGCTGGAACGACCAGGGCGTGTTCAATTTCGAAGGCGGTTGTTATGCCAAGTGTATTGACCTGAGCGCCGAAAAGGAACCCGCCATATTTGCGGCTATCCGTAATGGTGCGCTGGTTGAGAATACCAACTTCTACCCCGGCACAACGGAAATCGATTACACCAATAAATGCATTACCGAAAATACCCGCGTTTCTTACCCGCTGCATTATATCTGTAACGCCAAGGAACCGGCAACGGGCGGTATTCCCGAAAATATCTTTTTTCTCACCTGCGATGCTTATGGCGTTCTGCCCCCGGTTTCAAAACTCACGCCCGCACAGGCTATGTACCAGTTCATTTCGGGCTACACGGCTAAAGTAGCAGGCACCGAAGCGGGCGTTACCGAACCCAAATCAACCTTCAGCGCATGTTTTGGCGCCCCCTTCCTGCCCCTGCACCCCGGCTTTTATGCAGGCATGCTGGGTGAAAAACTGAAAAAATACCATGCCAATGTGTGGCTGATCAATACCGGCTGGACGGGCGGCTCCTACGGAACCGGCAGCCGCATGAAACTGTCGTATACCCGCGCCATGATCAGCGCTGCGCTTAACGGCCAGCTTAACCAGGCAGCATTCGAAACGCACCCGGTTTTTGGCATGGCGATGCCCACCAGCTGCCCGGGCGTTCCTTCCATGATATTGAACCCGCGTAATACCTGGGCCGATAAGGAAGCGTACGATAAAACAGCCGAAAGCCTGGCTAAACAGTTCATTACCAATTTTGAGAAATATGCATCGGGCGTTGCGCCGGAAGTACTGGCGGCCGCTCCAAAAATATAGTTTGATGTTTTTGTTCGTCTTTCAGATATTTTATTGAAATTAGAACGCTTTTTAACAAAAGCATTTCGGTCTCAACGATTACTTTGCCATAGAAAAGGTTGTCTCTTAAATGGGGCAACCTTTTAATTTTACCTGGTTCCTTTGATTTTCGTAAATTTTAGGAAATAGTTTACTGCGAATTGATTTAAGTTGCTGTTGTGTTTAAGGGCCCCCATTATGAGCAAAGTCTTATTTTCTTTACTGCTGACGTGTGTTACCGTTATACAAACGAATAACCTGATCCCCTGGAGCGCTTCGCGCAAGCTTACCTGGAGCGATTTCACCGGTAGTCCCGATCCGCATTCAACCAATGCCGCGCTTACCAGCAGTAATATCAATATCGAATTCGGCTACGATGAGGAAGGATTTCAGTATTCCATCAAATGCAGTTTTGATAAGACCCGCTCGTGGGTGCGTATAAAGAACAATGAAGTGCTGGCGCATGAGCAGGGCCATTTCGATATTGCCGAAATATATGCCCGCAAACTGAACAAGCTCATGAAAGCGTACCGGTTCAATGCCAAAACAGCCGGTACCGATATAAACCAGTTATACGAGAATGCCATGAAACAACACCGGCAAACCCAGCTGCAGTACGACCAGGAAACCGATTACTCCCGCAACAAGCCCAAACAGCTGGAATGGCTAAAAAAGATAGATGCAGACCTCAAAAGCCTTGAGCTCTTTGCCAACTATCAGCAGAAAAATTAACGGGTAACTATAGAATCGGCCAGCAACGGCATTTGCTGATGAAATAATGTATTCAACAATACCCTGAACTGGTTTACATTACTTATTCCGCTGTACCAACCCGAATAGTTTTTTTGAGGAAGGTATACCGCATTCAGGTTGTAAAACGGCATGGTGGCATCATTGGTAATTCTGGCCTCCTTATACCCATGGTCGCTCATTAATAAGATCACCGCATTTCCGGCTGTTGTTTTTTTCAATTCTTCAATAAAAGTGGAAATCCTTTTATTCACATAGATCTCATATTGTAAAAACAACTGGTCGATACTGTCTTTTGAAAGCCTTTCCAAACCGGCGGTATTTCTTATTCTAACGCCATTGCTGTCCAATACGTAAGGCTCATGGGGCATTACCAGATGACAATAAGTAAACGAAGGCTGTTTGTTTTGAGAGCGGCTTTGCAGTAACGTGCGCTCCATAACCGCTTCGTTATTGTTAATGAAACTATTTTCATACTCCTCGGCACTTTGCTTTTTCAGTCCGATCTTTCCGGGAAAAGAAAGCAGCCATTTATTAACGCGGTAATACATGGTTTGGCTGTTGATCAATTGCACCTTCTCGGTTAAAAGGCCCGAGCTGTAACCAGCCGGAATGCCGGCTACGTCGAAAATCGAAAAATTGTTAATGGAATAACCCTGACTGGCAAAGAATTTACAAACTAAATTTTCCTTAATGCCTGTGGCTGCGGTAATATATCCATAATGATTCGATAAAACCGGTTCACCGATCCCTTCCAGATATTTCATATTCAATAAAGAAGCCATTGAATACAGCGTGAACAAATAATTACTGTGGGTTGATGGAACAACGTGAAAATCGTTGCGCTGTAAAAAGTTCTCGAACCGGGTGTTATCGTAATTAAAATATGCCTTCAATCCTTTGGAACCAAAATAGCCGTCGAGTAAGATCAGATACACGGGTGGTTTACTGCAGGTATCGCAGGTATGCAGTTGATGCTTTGCCAGTTCATTGCCAGCGGTATTCGATGGCGTGAACCGGTGCTTTGATATGCTACCTGCATCAAAGAGAATGTAAATTAAAAGCAGTGTATTCAAATACAAGATGGATTTGTGCAGTGACCTGTTTGTTTTTTTTATCCAGATAAAAAAAACTACTATCAATAACAGCATGAAGGGAACAAAGAAGCGAAACCTGGTAAAATCGGCCAAAAAACGGAATTGAACGAGGAAATCCTGGAAAACGCCAAAAAAAAGCACCACGAAAATAATAAATGAAGTGAGCAGATTGGCTTTTTCGGGCGACCCTAGCAGTTTCCGGTTAATTAAAAATAAAAGTACAGCGGCGGCCAATAGCAGCGATAACAGCGGTATTATAGTTTTGAATGGAACAACATGCTGATACTCGCTATAGCCATGAACAATAAAAAAAACGACTACGCCAATAAAGCACCAATTGGCTGCCAAAAATTTTTTAAACAGGTTTGCCACTGCTTCCATATTTAAAACAAACCGTATAACTGCGAATCTATCTTACGAATGATATCACCGAGGTGCTCGTCGTTTTCGGGAAACTTATTTTTATCGATGTCTATCACCAGCAGGGGGCCTTCTTTATACCCATCGATCCATTTGTTATAGAAATCGTTGAGGCGCTTCAGATAATCGAGCCGGATGTTCTCTTCGTATTCGCGACCGCGTTTCTGAATTTGCGCAACCAGCGTAGGCACCGATGCTTTCAGGTAAATGAGCATATCGGGCGGCTGCACCATTGTTTTCAAGGTTTCGAAGAACATGAAATAATTATCGAAATCGCGCTTGCTCATAAGGCCCATTTCATGCAGGTTTGGAGCAAAGATGTAAGCGTCTTCGTATATCGTTCTGTCCTGCACCACGGTTTCGGTACCGCGGTGAATATCGTTCAGTTGTTTGAGACGGCTGTTAAGGAAGTAGATCTGCAGGTTAAAACTCCACCGCGGCATATCGTCATAAAAATCGAACAGATAGGGGTTATGGTCTACATCTTCAAACTGGGGTATCCAGCGATAATGTTTACTGAGCAGTTCGGTGAGCGTAGTTTTGCCCGCGCCGATATTACCCGCTACAGCAATATGCTTCGGTTTCTTAGTCTTTGCCATTATTGTAGAGTTCTATCCCGTTTTAATTTTCCCGTTACTATTTCCGATAAACCCCGATCCTTGCGGGGCAATCAAAAATTTAAGATATCAATTCTTTCCGGTTTTCAACCTGTTCGCCGGTGTTTTTTAATAATAATTCAACCCCATGGCGTCACGTACCACCTTCATAGTGGCCTGAGCGCTTACCCGGGCTTTTTCGGCTCCCTGTATCATTACTTTTTTCAGGTATCCGGTGTCCTGTTGAATGGCTGCTGCTTTTTCACGTATGGGGCTAATAAAATTCACCATGTCTTCGGCCAGTTGTTTTTTCATATCGCCATACCTGATGGTACATGCATTATAATCCGCTTCAAACTTTTGAACAACTTCGGGCGTACTTACCAGTTTCATCAGCAGGAACAGGTTCTCAATGTAATCGGGTTTGGGCGTGTTGGGTTCTTTGGGACCACTATCGGTTGTGGCCTTCATTACTTTTTTACGTATGAGGTCATCGGGATCACTGAGATATAGCGTAGCATACTGGTTCTCGCTCTTGCTCATTTTGCCGGCGCCATCGAGGCTTGGAACTTTTACCAGTTCGCTGCCATAATTAAAGGCAACCGGTTCAGGAAATACATCGCCATAATGATGTGCAAAACGTACTGCAATATTGCGGGCCATTTCAAGGTGCTGCTCCTGGTCTTTACCTACCGGCACCAGGTGGGCGCGGTGTAAAAGAATATCGGCGGCCTGTAATACCGGGTAAGTTAACAAACCGGCATTTACGTTCTGTGGATGCTGGCGCACCTTGTCTTTGAAAGTGGGGGTCTTTTGCAGCTCCCCTACCATCGACACCATATTCAGGTACAGGTACAGTTCAGAAGTTTCAAAAACATGGCTCTGGCAGTACAGGGCGCATTTATCGGGATTGAGGCCGCTGGCCAAATGTTCGGCCAGTACCCGGTGTATATTATTTTTTAACTCCTTTGTATCGGGGTGGGTAGTAAGCGAATGCAGGTCGGCCAGCATAAAAAAGCAGGGATACTCATCCTGCATGCGCACAAAATTGCGCAGGGCGCCAAAATAATTGCCGAGGTGCAAAAACCCTGTGGGACGGATACCGCCCATGACGATCTCTTTCTTAACACTTTGCATAAGGAGCGCGAAGATAAGAATTGTTTGTAGTTTATGGTTTGTGGTTGTTTCTATTGGGGCCGGCCGCCTGAAATCATTCTCGCTGATGCACAACCCATTGAATGTCAGTTTTGTTTTTAGCGGTTGTACGTGGGCCGGGGTTTTGAGTTTTGGGTTTTCGGCCCGCAGCTGTAATTGCTTTCTGCTATTGGCTTTCGGCTTTAAGCTGGCTTTAGGCTTTCGGCCTTAGGCTGTATTTGCCTGCAGCGTGAAGCTTTCAGCTTGCAGCCTGTATTGGCTTCCTGCTTTCGGCTTTAAGCCTTCACCTTGCAACGTTTGACCATTCACCATTGACCATTGACCACTCACCATTCATTAGCATATCAACAAATTATCACTTTAGTACATTGGCCATATTGAGTTATTTTTGTCACTATGGAAGTAAATGATGCATTGGTGCAAAACCTGGCCAACCTGGCCCGCCTGCAGTTCAACGAACAGGAAAAAGAAATAATCAAGGGCGACCTGCAACGAATGATCCATTTCGTCGACAAACTTAATGAACTGGATACCACCGGGGTTGAACCGCTTTTACATATGACCGACGCTGTCAATGTGTTACGTGAAGATGTGGTAAAGGGATCAATTCCGCGTGAAGAAGCGTTGAAAAACGCGCCCGATTCAGACGGAACGTTCTTTAAAGTGCCAAAAGTGATCAAAAAAGATTAACCGGCGCTGGCGACCGCTTCCTGTAGTATCGGCCAAAACCAACCCAATTACCCGGCTTTAAACTTTTACTATGAATGCGATCATTCAACTTGAGGGCATACGCAAGAGTTATTTTATGGGACGGCAGGAATTACAGGTACTGAAGGGAATAGACCTCAATATCTTCAACAACGAATATGTTGCCCTGATGGGTCCTTCCGGTTCGGGCAAAAGTACCCTGATGAATATTCTCGGTTGTCTCGACTCCCCCTCGGCAGGCCGTTATGTGCTGAACGGACAGGATGTTAGTAAAATGCCCGATGACAACCTTGCCGATGTACGAAATAAAGAGATCGGTTTCGTTTTCCAGCAGTTCAACCTGCTGCCCCGCCTTAGCGCCCTCGAAAACGTGGCCCTGCCGCTGGTTTATGCCGGCGTGGGCCGGAAACAGCGTACGGAGATGGCTATGGAAGTGATCAAAAAAGTAGGACTGGAAGACAGAAGCCATCACAAACCCAATGAGCTTTCGGGCGGTCAGTGCCAGCGTGTAGCCATTGCGCGCGCCCTGGTAAATAACCCGTCACTTATCCTGGCCGATGAGCCTACAGGTAACCTCGATACCAAAACCTCCAAAGAGATCATGGATATCTTCAGCCAGATCCAGGCCGCCGGTAATACCGTGGTGCTGGTTACCCATGAAGAGGATATTGCCAATTACGCCAAACGCGTTGTTCGCCTTCGCGACGGACTGATTGAAAGCGATACAAAGAGGGTAGCGAGGCAACAAGGCGTAGAGGCGTGAAGCCGTTAGCGTGTGAAGTTACAAGCCATGGGCAGCTGAATCAGGTTCCAGGTTGCGGGGTTTCGATTACCAGTTGCCGGGGGCGAAAGCCTGAGCGTACCCGGGAGAATGCGTTTATTGCCCGCGACCCGGCCCAAGGGTATTGCCGATTCCCCCATTATCACATTATCAAATTATCACATTATCACATTGACCTGCCATGGCGCAAAAAATATACACCAAAACCGGAGACAAAGGTGCTACATCATTAATAGGCGGAACAAAAGTTCCTAAATCGCACCTGCGTATTGAAGCCTATGGCACCGTTGATGAGTTAAGCTCATGGATCGGGTTATGCCGCGACCTGCTAACCGACGAAGCCGCCAGAAACATTTTACAGGAAGTACAGGACCGCCTGTTCACCATGAACGCCTCCCTCGCCTGCGACCCCGTAAAAGAGCCCAAACTACGTATACCCGATTTAAAAGAAGAAGACGCTATTCTGCTCGAAAAGGAAATAGACCGCATGAATGAGGTTATACCGCCCATGAAGAGTTTTATTTTACCCGGCGGCCACCCTACCCTTTCCCAACTGCATGTAGCCCGTTGCGTATGCCGCCGCGCCGAGCGCTGCTGCGTTCGCCTCGACCAGGAAAGCCTCGAAGTGGATGGCATTATTCTGAAATACCTCAACCGCCTCAGCGATTATTTATTTGTGCTTGCCCGTTATACCGGCCACCAGATGGGCATTGAAGAAATTCCGTGGAAACCCAGAATCTAATTGGCTAATGTGCCAATGGAAGAACCTGTCAGGCGGGTTTTCGATCATCTACCGGTAATTTGACATGTATGAGGCTTTATTTCGACGAGTTACCCGCAATTCGCGAACCCGTATTAGCTAATTATCGAATTAGCACATTAATTAAACAATCTTCCCATCCTTCATATGCAATATCCTGTCGCTCATTTGCGCCAGCTCTTCGTTATGGGTAACTATCAGGAATGACTGGTTGAACTGCTGCCGCAGCGAAAAGAACAACTGGTGCAACTCGTGGGCGTTGGCCGAATCGAGGTTGCCCGTAGGCTCATCGGCAAAAATGATATTAGGTTTATTTATCAGGGCCCGCGCTACGGCAACCCGTTGCTGCTCGCCACCCGACAGGGCATTGGGTTTATTGCCAACGCGCTTTTCGAGCCCCAACATCTGTAATAACGATAAAGCATATTGCTCCACTTCCGATTTGCGCCGGCCGGCCATCCAGCCCGGGATACACACATTTTCGAGGGCGGTAAATTCGGGCAATAAATGGTGGAACTGGAAAACAAATCCCACATGGTTATTACGAAAAGCCGCCATCTGTTTTTCGTTCAGGAAGTCGATACGCTGGTTTCCCACCCTTACTTCCCCTTTATCGGGCTTATCGAGTGTTCCCAAAATATGTAACAACGTACTCTTGCCCGAGCCGGAAGGCCCTACAATACTGGCAATTTCGCCCTGTTTTATCTCAAGGTCAACCCCTTTCAATACCCACAGATCACCATAATATTTCTGAATATTCGTCGCTGTTAACATGTGTTGTGAATTACTAATATGGCCGTCAAGATACTACAAACCATTGGCTTCCCGTTCATAGGCACCATTTGTGACAAGTTTTTAAGAAAACCTTCCATTATCTTTCAAAGATAGATTTGGTTTTTTCGTCAGGAGGGTTACTTTTGCGAAAAATTGAGGGGTTGCTGAGGGTAGAAACCATGCTTTATTCTCCGGCCTCTGAATTCAGAACTGTACGTGGATTTAAAACTTAAAACAGGCGAATCGTATGTTTTGGACATTAGAACTTGCATCCTATCTCGAAGATGCACCGTGGCCTGCCACCAAAGATGAGCTTATCGACTACGCGATCCGTAGCGGTGCACCCATCGAAGTGGTAGAAAATCTTCAGGAACTGGAAGATGAAGGGGAGATCTATGAAGGGATAGAAGACATCTGGCCAGATTATCCAAGCCAGGATGACTTCTTCTTTAATGAAGATGAGTACTAAAAGCCCATGGCTAAAAAATAGTGCAAACCGGTCGCTGTTATGGCGGGCGGTTTTTTTCTTTTGATACGCCACCGAAGTAAGATGCAGGAAGCAGGAAGAGTTTCCTGTGCGAACCGCCAAACAATAGTCAGCTTCAAAAAAAGAGGGCCAGCCACCTTTCAGTATGCTGCCCTCTCGTGAAATTATTATTTCTTACCCCTTTATATTACTTGAAAAACAAGTTGTGACAATCAATAGCTTTTCAGGTTATAAATCCGGTGATACTAACCTTTTGAAGACCCTTGTCAACTAGTTAACTTGTTAACCCGTCAACCAATCTCTATTTCTCCATTTGCTCAATCACCGCCTGAGTTACGCCGGTAAAAGAGAACCCGCCATCATGGAACAGGTTCTGCATGGTTACCATCTTTGTAAGATCGCTGAACAGGGTAACGCAATAGTCGGCACACTGGTCGGCCGAGGCATTTCCCAGCGGGCTCATTTTTTCGGCATAAGAAATAAAGCCATCGAAGCCTTTTACGCCGCTGCCGGCCGTTGTTTTGGTAGGCGACTGTGAAACGGTGTTGATACGTACTTTCTTTTTTACGCCATAGTGATAACCAAAATTGCGGGCAACACCTTCCAGCAACGCTTTCGCATCTGCCATTTCGTTATAATCGGGAAAAACGCGTTGTGCAGCGATATAGGTAAGGGCCACTACACTGCCCCAGTCGCTGATAGCGTCCATTTCCCAGGCTGTACGCAGCACACGGTGCAGCGACATAGCCGATATATCGAGGGTTTTTTGGTTGAACCCGTAATCGATCTCAGTATAATGTTTGTTCTTGCGCACGTTAAGGCTCATCCCAATTGAATGCAGAATGAAATCTACCTTACCGCCAAAATGTTTCGTTGCTTCTTCAAACAGCTTCTTCAGATCATCCATGCTGGTAACATCGGCGCCTATAACGGGTGCGTTCACCGCTTCGGCCAGTTTGTTGATCTCGCCCATACGCAAAGCCACCGGAGCATTCGTCAACACCAGTTGTGCGCCTTCTTCATGACAACGCAAAGCCGTTCTCCACGCAATTGATTTTTCGTCCAAAGCTCCGAATATGATCCCTTTTTTTCCTTTAAGCAGGTTATATGCCATAGAATTTTGTTTTTTAATTAGAAACGGCAAAATAACATCATTTCCATTTCTCTTCCTTCATCGGGCCCTCAATTATCTTTATGGCCACATACTGGCCCGCCTTTTCATTATCACATTATCGAATTATCAAATTATCACATTAATTCATCACCATCTCCCGGGCGTTCTCCAATGCTGCAGCCGTTGGCTTTTCGCCACTGAGCATTTTGGCAATGGCCGTAATGCGTTCGTCCTGCGATAACAGCCTGATGCTTGTTTTAATGGTATTGCCTTTAATGTCTTTATACACGAAGTAATGGGCATCGGCCTTACCGGCTATTTGGGGCTGATGGGTGATGCTGAACACCTGGCGTTTACGGGCAAGGTCTTTCATAATTACGCCCACCTGTTTGGCCGCTTCGCCCGAAATACCGGTATCAATTTCATCGAAGATGAGTGTGGGCAGATCGAGCGACTGCGCAACCAGCGATTTTATACACAGCATCAAACGGCTCAATTCACCGCCCGACGCTACTTTACGTACAGGTTCAAAGCGGTTGCTTTTATTGGCATCGAACAGGAATTCTATATCGTCCTGGCCGGTTGACTGCAATGAGGGCAATTGCGTTACTTCAACCTGTAAGCGGGCATTGGGCATCCCTACCTGTGCCAGTAATTTGTTCACTTTATCCTGCAGCGGCTTCACCTGTTTTGTGCGGTTGGCCGTTAGTTTGGCCGCCAGTTCCGTTGCCTTTTGCAACAACTGCTGTACCGCTTTTTCTTTGGCCTGAATACCTTCATCGATATTCAGCACGGCCTGTAGTTTTTGCTCGAGTTCCTCCTGAATGGTCAGCAGTTCCTGCGTGGTATGAACACCGTGTTTCTTCAGCAGTTTGTACCCGGTTGAAATGCGTTCGTTGAGTTGTTCTATCTTTTGCGGGTCGTATTGCACCTGGTCATTGATACGCTCCACTTCATCAGCAATATCCTGCAATTCTATCTGTGCCGATAATAACCGTTGTAATAACGCTGGCAACGCGGTATGATGATCGCTGTAAGCGCTCAACTGGTTGCAAAGCGTTTTCAACTGTTGCACCATGGGCGATTCGCCTTCGCCTAACTCATACCCAACCTTACTCAGGGCCGATTTTATGCCTTCGGCATTGCTGAGCAGTTTAAGTGTTGCATCGGCTTCTTCCAGTTCATTCTCTTTCAGCGCTGCATCCTGCAGCTCATCGAACAGGAATTTATTATAATCGTATTCTTTGGTGAACTGGTCTTTCTGTTGCTGCAATGCGGTGAGCGCATGTTGCGCCTGCTGCCATTGGGTGTAGGCGCCATGGTATTGTTGCAGCACATCGGCATGGCCGGCCAGTGCATCGAGCACCTGCCGCTGAAAATCACTTTCCCCCAGTTCAAGCGTATCGAACTGGCGATGCAGGTCAACCAGCATGGCGCTTAACCGGCGAAGTTGCTCGAGGTTAACCGGGGTATCGTTTACAAAGGCCCTTGATTTGCCATTGGCGCCAATTTCACGGCGAATGACCAGTTCTTCCTCCACATCGAGGTCCTGCTCGCGTAAAAAGGCTTTTACCGCCTTCTTTTCAGCTATTACGAAAATTCCTTCCACATAACATTTCCTGTCGCGGCTCTGCAATACCGAGGTATCAACCCGGTCGCCGAGGATCAGCGACAGGGCGCCCATTAAAATAGATTTACCGGCGCCGGTTTCACCCGTTATTATATTCAGCTTTTGCGAGAAATCGATCTCTATCTCGTCAATGATTGCGTAGTTCTGTATGAATAGTTTTTTAAGCACAGTACGATTTTGAGCGTAACAAATATAATTGCGATCGGGCATTAATTATAATGGGAATTTCCACATCGTGAAACGGCAAACGTGAAACGTGAAAGGGCTCGCGAATTTTGAGATTAATATCTTCTTGCCGGTTGCCGACTTATAACGAGTTCTGATTATAACCCTTTCACGTCTGCCATTTCACGTTTCACATCATTCATTATTGCACCTCGCCAGCCCTGCTTTTGCCCGCTGGTCGAGAGAATTTTTAAAATCATGGTCATCCATGTTCAGACAGCGCTGAAACCATTGTCTGGCGTTTTGTTTATCGCCGTGTTGTTCAAAGATATAACCGGTTTGCAGGGCGGCCCTGGCCGCAAAATGTTCCTTACGGTTTCTGCCAAGGTCAATGGCCTGTTTGTAAAAAATAATGGCCACACTGTCATTACCTATATCGTCGTATAACCTGCCGGCCCTGTAGGCAAACTCCAGTTTTTCTTCAGGCAATGCAAAACTGCCGGTATTCTTTCCATGTAACAGCGCCAGCGCCTGCCGGTAATAACCGCCATCGTTCAGCAACCGCGCCTGTAATAATAATTTATTGGGCCATTGACTGCTGTTTGCTTCTTTTTGCGCCTGTTTATCCGCTTCAGAAAAAGTGCTGCCGCTTTTAAGCACCTTTTGCCGGCAGGCTTTGGCTTTGGCCTCATCACCCTGCAGGTAATAATGCCAGCTCAATTTCTGCAACACATCCTTTACATAAAATTTGCCTTTGAACGTGGCAATAAAGCGTTCCAGATAAAAAGCCGCGGCGGGGTCGAGGTGATGCACTTTGGCATAACCCATTTCCATATCCCATACGGGTGTAAACATATAGGCAGCGCTGTTGTTCTTCGCCGTAATGATCTGCTCCGCTTTTTCCGACTGCTGGTTATTGAGGTTCAAATTGGCGGCGAGATACGCGAACAGGTGATGGTTCACCACATCGAGCCGCTGTTTTTCAATAAACTGGAAAACGCCGGGTTTATCGTTTTCTATATAAAATTTCAGGTAACAATAATAAAAAACCGCTTCCTCATGAAACAGTACCGACCATTCATCGGTTCCCTGCAGAAAGGCGTTCATACGGATCATTCCCTTTTTTATACTGCCATTGATGCCGAGCAGATTGCTGAGCCATTTATAGCCATCGGGAATGGTTCCTGCCGCCACCTGCATGGCGCCGGCGTATAACAGGTTGGGCGTAAAGCCGGGGAACGACTGCAGGTTGTTTTTTATTTGCAGGAAGGAACGGCGGAACTCCCATCCTGCATCCCAGTTATTGCCAAACTTAATGCGCACGGCGGCCCACTGAAAATGTATAACTGAACGGGTAAATAACAGGAAGGGTGAATTCTTCGGGCCTTCCTCCATTTTACCGAGCCGGGTTTCGCGATTGGGCAGCCGCTTTTTATACTCTTCAGGATCCTCATTGAAGAACAGCGTGAAGAAATCGATATAGTTCTCGAGGAAATATGGAATGAGATTATCGGGCTGTTGTGCTTTTTCGGCATTCAGCAGCTGCTGGCCGGCATTCAGTTTTAGCTGAATGATCTCATGATAGGCCTGGCGGCACCGTTGATTGAAATCAAACACTTTTTCAGCCCGGGCGGGCGCATACAGCAAAACCAGTAAAAGCGCCAACCAGGTTGGCCATAGCCGATTCATGGGTGCAATATAAGTTGATGAGTTGACAAGTTAACAAGAGTTGACAAGGGTATATTCAAAATGTCAGCATTACCGGATCTATAGTGCGAAAAGGCACAAAACCCCAAACACTGGCAATGAGGGTCTTCCTGACTGCAGGTATATGGCTCCCGGCTGCTCTACAATAGCTCTGGGGGGTGCACCGGAGTTGCAACGCAGCCCTGTTATCCGGTGCGCCCCCAGGCGTGGCCAGTGCAACCCGGTAGCAGTTTCAGGGCCATAACACACGCGATATGCCCGATATTTTATTGCATGGCGCACCATAAAAAAGCCCCGTTCGCCAGTTGGCGGACGGGGCCTCAGTATATTGAATGCATTTGTTATTTTACCACATCTACGGTATCGAACAGATCGCGGTCAACCAGGATACGACCACAGTTTTCGCAAACGATGATCTTTTTACGCTGACGGATCTCGCTCTGGCGCTGAGGCGGGATGGCGTTGAAGCAACCACCGCAGGCATCACGCTCAACCGGTACAACACCCAAACCGTTACGGTAGTTCTTGCGAATGCGATCGTAAGAAAGCAACAGGCGCTCTTCTACTTTTTCGCGGGCTTCAGAAGCCTGTTTGTTGTATGCTTTTTCTTCTTTTTCGTTTGTAGCGATGATCTTTTCGAGCTCGCCTTTTTTGGTGCTCAACACGCCTTCTTTGGTAGCGATGTTCTTTTTGGCTTTATCGAGAACCACCACTTTCTCGGCGATCTCTTCGTTTGCATCGCGAATGTGCTTCTCAGCCAGTTTGATCTCCAGCTGCTGCATCTCTATCTCTTTATTGATGGCCTCGAACTCGCGGCTGTTCTTTACGTTCTCGCTTTGCTTTTCGTATTTCTTGATCAGGGCTTCAGATTCCTTGATCAGATTTTTCTTTTGGTTGATGAACTCCTGAATTCCGTTGATCTCTTCCTCGATACGAACCTGGCGGGCATGTAACCCCTGAATTTCATCTTCCAGGTCGCTCACTTCCATCGGCAACTCCCCTTTCAATATCTGTATCTCGTCGATCTTCGATTCTATCTTCTGCAATGCAACGAGTGAGCTTAATTTTTCTTCTACAGAGTAGTCTTTAACGTTAGCCATAAAGAGATTAATAGTTTGTTGTTTATACCCGCCCTTCGACCCTTTTGACGGGTTTTTTCTGTCCCCGGCTTCCCATCCCTGATGCTGCTATTTTGTTGCGCTGGTTCTGCTATTAGCGGATCGCACCCTTCAGCGTCCTGTTCTTTAATCAACAAAATAATGCACAGGATTGGTTTTTAAAGCCGTTTTAAGGACGGCAAAGGTAGGAAATTTTTCCTGCAAAATCCCAGCCAGTAAATCTATGGTAAATTGCTCACTTTCGAAATGCCCGATATCGGCAATTAAAAGCCGGCCGTTGGCGTCAAAAAACTCGTGGTATTTCATATCGCCGGTGATATAAATATCGGCCCCGGCGCCTAATGCTTTGGAAACCAGGAAACTACCTGCTCCGCCGCAAAGGGCCACTTTCCGCACCGGTTTGCCCGGCAGGGCGGTATGCCTGATCACATGACACCCAAAAGCCTGTTTTAATTGTTTTAAAAAAGCCGTTTCCGCCATCGCATGGGGCAATTCGCCCACCAGTCCCGCCCCTATGCCGGGATGCGTATTGGCCACATCTACAATATCATAGGCCACTTCTTCATACGGATGGGCGGTGCGCAGGGCCCTGACAAGAGCCGTTTGCAGGTAACCCGGAAAAATGACCTCTATCTTCAGCTCCTGTTCATGATGCCGTTCGCCCGGGCGGCCCACAAAAGGATTGGTTCCTTCTTCCCCTTTAAAGGTGCCTGTACCTTCTACCCCAAAACTGCATTCATTATAATTTCCAATATGCCCGGCGCCGGCTTCAAATAATGCGGCCCGCACCTCCTCTGCCTGGTTAACCGGCACAAAGGTGTACAACTTTTTCAGCGTAGCCTCTTTGGGCAATAGTATCTTCCGGTTTACCAGTCCCAGTTTATCGGCCATCATACCGTTCACCCCGGCTATTACATTGTCGAGATTGGTATGAATAGCATAAATCGCTATATCATTCTTTATGGCTGTTATTATGGTCTTTTCTACATAATTGCGGCCCGTTATCTTTTTTAATCCGCCAAAGATGATGGGGTGATGGGCTACCACCAGGTTACAACCCCGTTGTATGGCCTCATTCACTATTTCTTCCGTAGCATCCAACGTACATAATGCCCCGGTGCAGACCCAGCCGGCATTGCCGGTAAGCAGGCCGGCATTATCGTAACTTTCCTGTAATGAAGGCGGGGCAATGGATTCAAGCAAGGCAATGATATCGGCAATTTTCATAATCAGTGTGATTGTAGTCAAAGATAACTGATAGGGCGGTTAAAGCGTGAAACGCGGGAACCTCGTGCTTCGTGTTATCAAAATATAATTATGACATCAAGGCATGCTAATTGCAAGGGAATTGTTACTTTAAATGAATTATTGTCACCAACTACTACTTAACTATGCGGGGAACCTGGATAATCTTATTGATCATGGTCGCTGCCGGTATCGGTATGTACTTTTGGTTTTCCCGGAAACCAAAAGCGGCCAGTCACGATACTATCGTGTTCAAGAATACACCCGATTCAATCGTCAGTAAAATGAAGGTTTACCTCGCCGATGATCCCAGGGAAGTGATGTACCTCGATAGTGTGTGGATGCAGTCGGATTCAACGCCGCTGAAACAGGTGCTGAACGGTGTATCGGAAGATACCATGAACAAAGCCTGGTCGAACCTCACCCTCTTCCTCGCTTATGGCAATCATTCTTTTTATGATCTTGAATTGAAAAAGCCCGACCCCAAATTGTCGTATACCATTAACCTTGAAATTGAACCGCAGAACGGCGATACGCTGATGCTTACGGGCACCGTCGTCCCCGATAAAGGCGATGGATTTCAGTTTAAGTCGCCCATGATGAAGATCTACTCCCGCTTTGTGGTAACGTACAACTATAAACTACCCGAGCCCCCGGCTGATTCCACAGCCATCAGAGGACATGATCCCAATAAGACGATCACGATACTTAAAAATTAGAAAAGGCAACAAGGCATCGGGCAAGTTGACTTGTTAACTTGTTGAAGTGTGCCCGGGATGAAAGCGTTAATAAACGAAGGGAATAAAAATATTGAATATTGAATGCCCAATATCGAATGTTGAAGTGAAAAACGCTTTCGCGACTTACATTCCTGTTGCCCCAATGACTTGCTATCTCGTTGCCTCGTCCACAGAAGCCGTGGCGAAAACCGGCCTCGGTGCCTTTCTCTCGTTGCCACGTTACCCCGGTGCTATATAAAAAAAGCCCCATTTTAAACAGGGCTTCAATAGTTCAAGAAAGAAACAACTTATTCAATAATCTTCTCCACCCTCGTCAATTGACCGTCTTCGTTCATTCCTTCCAGAATGATGCGTAAACGTTTCGACACATCATTATTGAAAAAGTTCAGGGTTAGTTTATGATTATTCTTATCGGTTAACAGGTAGGGCGCCCAATAAATGGTGGTGCGAATATCGGGCAGCTCGTTCTGTGCCGATTCTTTGCTGTAATCGGGTGAATAGAATTCCTTTGGCAACGCATAACCGGTAAGCCTGCTTTTATCGAGGCCGCCCACATTATTTGTTGAAGAACTAACATCTCCCCCTTTTTTCGTGTAAACGGCAATGGCGCCGCCGGCGCCGCCACCCATTGCGCCAAAGAATGGCGGACGGAATGCTTTTACATACGCAATATCAGTGACCGGTATGTTCTCGATGGCACTCACATCAACCGGCATTTCGTTCAGGAACAGGGAAGGTGTGGCCCCGCGCCATTGCAACTGCGATCCGCCGCCACCGGTAGTGATCTGCAAACCAGCCACCCGGCCCTGCAGATAATTGAAGATGTTCATGGCGCCCATAGCCGACACATCATCGGTAAGATCGAATGTGGTGGCATCGCCGCCCGAGAAAAAACCACTGGTATACCGCTCGTCCATCTGCTGCTGTTTCGTCTTTTGCCGGGCTTTTACCGTAACGGTTTCCAGCACTTTTACTTTCTTCTCCAGTTCCGGCTTCAACCGTTCCGCTTCACTCGCAAAGTATTTACCCCTGTTCAGCAGGCTTGTATCCAGTGGCATGGGCACGCGCCAGGCAGTATCGGGTTTAATAATGGCAGGGCCTTTAAGCGTACCGTTGGTAAAGTTTACAATGGCTTTATTGGCGAGGTGCTTGCTATTATTGAACTGGTAAAAGACCGATACCGTATCAAAGAACACCAGTCCGTCCTGTTTAAACTTACCGGTTGAATCCATTGCCAGGAAGAACAACTGCCGCGAAGAATCTTTTGCCTGCAGAAAAACATTGATCTGCGTATTCTTTGGCACCTGGCTAGGTAATACGCCGGTAAGGGTAGCGTTGAGCGCGAGGTAGTTCTCCCGCGGGAATTTTATAACAGGCAGTTTACCGGCAGCCAGTTCGTCCCATTTGAACCTGCGCCAGCCATTGGTAAGCATAACCAGGTCGAGGTGGGCGCGAACGGTAT